>NZ_KB291623.1 GCF_000320405.1 Clostridium celatum DSM 1785
GTGGAAGAACTGTAGGTTCAGGAGTTGTTACTTCAATAGTTGAATAGTAATAACACTTTAAACTTTTTGTTTAAAATTCTTTTCAAATATAAATTTTAAAATAAGCGCTAAAATGTGATCACAAAAAATAGAGAAAGTAAGGGGACGCCTTTACTTTCTCTTTTTTTATTTTAAAAGTCATAAGAGTTAAGTTGATTTAATTATATAATGTTCAATAGATAGTATATAAAAGAAGTTTATAATAATATAATTTTATGGCTTGTTAAGATAAATTAAAATTCAATTTTAAGATGAATAAGTAATTAAGATGATATTATTATAGTTACTTTCAAATATAAAGCAAAAAATAAAATATAAAATATAATTATATATAAATAGACAAGTTATATAAATAAAAGAGATAAAAAACGAAAAAATATAACAATAATTGTTTAAAAATATATTAAATGGTGAAAAATTATAAATATAAACCAATAGAAAGTAAAATTTCATTAAATATACTATTGAAAAAAAGTAAAAATCGATATAAAATTATAACAGTTGAATGACGAATTTACTTTTTTAAGCTTAATGAAAAAAACTAAAAAATGGTTTTAAAAAGATGAAAAAAAGTCTTGATAAACATATTTAAAGATAGTATAATAAAGAAGTTGTGTAGCATAACGCGATGAATCAAGAGGTTGCCGGACTTCCGGGTTATTCTTGAGGAGCAAGTCAGGATCTAGAATCCGACGGCAGGGGTAGATGTCTGTGTTCTTAGGTATGAAACACCAGGAACAGTTTACAGAACTACAACTGTTGTGCGTTAGAAGTAAAGCGTACATGAAAAGGAGGGAAACCAGAATGTCAAAACAAAAAATAAGAATCAGATTAAAGGCTTTTGATCACACTATATTAGATCAATCTGCTGAAAAAATCGTTGAAACAGCTAAATCAACAGGAGCAAAGGTTGCAGGTCCAGTACCACTACCTACTGAAAAAGATGTTGTTACAATATTAAGAGCTGTTCACAAATACAAAGATTCAAGAGAACAATTCGAAATCAGAACACACAAGAGATTAATCGACATCGTTAATCCATCACCAAAAACTGTTGATGCATTAATGAGATTAAACTTACCTGCTGGTGTAGATATCGAAATAAAGCTATAATAGCTTAACTATTAAATAAACAGTTTGAACGGTTATGATTGCTAAGCAATCCGCTAATACGTTTAGGAGGTGTAAATACATGAAAAAAGCTATAATCGGTAAGAAAATTGGGATGACTCAAATATTCGATGAAAATGGAAAAGTTGTTCCTGTAACTGTAGTAGAAGCTGGACCATGTGTTGTTGTTCAAAAGAAGACTATCGAAAAGGATGGTTATGAAGCAATACAAGTTGGTTTCGGTGAAATAAGAGAAAAATTAGTTAACAAGCCAGTAAAAGGACACTTTGCTAAGGCTGGAGTATCTTTAAGAAGAACTTTAAAAGAGTTCAGATTAGAAGATTGCAGCGCTTATGAAGTAGGTACAGAAATAAAAGCTGATACTTTCGTTGCTGGAGATAAGGTTGACGTTTCAGGAGTTTCTAAAGGTAAGGGATTCCAAGGTGTTATTAAGAGATGGAATGCTAACAGAGGGCCAATGTCACACGGTTCTAAGTTCCACAGAGCAGTAGGTTCAATGGGAGCTTCTTCTGATCCATCAAAAACATTTAAGAACAAACAAATGCCAGGACACATGGGACACGTAAACACTACTGTATTAAACTTAGAAGTTGTTAAAGTAATAGCTGAAAAGAATTTAATACTTATCAAGGGTGGTATCCCAGGTGCTAACAAGAGCACAGTTGTAATAAGAAACGCTGTTAAAGCTTAATTGCTTTAGAAAGGAGGAGACAGAATGCCTACAGTAGGATTATTTAACAAAGAAGGAAATAAAATTGAAGATATTCAATTAAATGATAAAGTATTCGCTGTTGAAGTGAATGCAGATGCTATGCACCAAGTAGTTGTTGCATTATTAGCTAACAAGAGACAAGGAACTCAATCAGCTAAGACTAGAGCTGAGGTTAGAGGAGGCGGAATCAAGCCTTGGAGACAAAAGGGAACTGGTAGAGCTAGACAAGGTTCTATAAGAGCACCTCAATGGATCAAAGGTGGAGTTGTATTCGCACCAAAGCCAAGAGATTACAGAATGTCTATACCAAAGTCAATGAGAAGAGTTGCTATGTTATCAGCATTAACTAGCAAAGTTCAAAATGATGAAATGATAGTATTAGATAGCTTAACATTAGAAGCTCCAAAGACTAAGGAAGTTGTTAAAATGTTAAATGCTTTCAATGCTAAGAAGACATTAATTGTTACTGCTGAATCAAACGAAGTAGTTTACAAATCAGCTAGAAACATAGAAGGAGTAGAAGTACTTCCAGTAAACAACATCAATGTTTATGATTTATTAAAATATCCAAAAGTAATCATGACTAAGGATGCTGTATCAAAGATTGAGGAGGTGTACGCATAATGAAGTTAACTAGCCACGATATAATCAGAAAGCCAGTTATAACTGAAAAGTCAATGGCTGCTATGGCAGACAAAAAGTACACTTTCATAGTTCATATGAGCGCTAACAAGGTTCAAATCAAGAAAGCGGTTGAAGAAGTTTTCGGCGTTAAAGTTGAAAAAGTTCAAACAATAAGAACTATGGGAAAAACTAAGAGAATGGGCGTACATGTTGGTAAGAGAGCTGACCAAAAGAAAGCTATAATCACATTAGCTCAAGATAGCAAAGGTATTGAATTCTTCGAAGGAATGCAATAATATAAAAGCGTAGTATTGGTAAAAATACCAGATAAGCTTAAAGAAGGAGGGAATTAGCATGGCAGTTAAAAAGTTTAGACCTACTACACCATCAAGAAGACAAATGACAATGGCAAGTTTTGAAGAAATAACTACAAACAGCCCAGAGAAGTCACTTCTTGTTTCTTTAAAGAAAACTGGTGGTAGAAATGCTCAAGGTAAAATAACTGTTAGACACCACGGTGGTGGAGCTAAGAGAAAATATAGAATAATAGATTTCAAGAGAAATAAGGATGGTATTCCAGCAACAGTTGCTACTATAGAATACGATCCAAACAGAACAGCATACATTGCTTTAGTAGTATATGCTGATGGTGAAAAGAGATACATTCTTGCACCAGTAGGATTAAAGGTTGGAGATACAATCGTATCTGGACCAGAAGCTGATATCAAAGTTGGTAATGCTAAAGCATTAAAAGATATGCCAGTTGGTACAGTTGTTCACAACATTGAATTACAAGCTGGTAAAGGTGGCCAAATGGTTAGATCAGCAGGTACTTCAGCTCAATTAATGGCTAAAGAAGGAAATTATGCAACATTAAGATTACCTTCAGGCGAAATGAGATATGTAAGAATCGAATGTAGAGCTACAATCGGTACAGTTTCTAACACTACTAACGATATCATCAACATTGGTAAAGCTGGTAGAAAGAGACACATGGGATGGAGACCTACAGTTAGAGGTTCTGTAATGAACCCTTGCGATCACCCTCACGGTGGTGGTGAAGGTAGATCACCAATCGGTAGACCAAGTCCAGTTACTCCATGGGGTAAACCAGCACTTGGATACAAGACTAGAAAGAATAAGAAGTATTCTGATAGATTCATAATAAAGAGAAGAAATAGTAAGTAATTGAAGAGAAGTTAATTCTCTTCAGGCTTACTGGGCCTAGAGATTATGAAGGGAGGCAAATTATAGTGAGTAGATCAATAAAAAAGGGACCTTTCGTACACGAAGGACTTTTAAAGAAGATAGAAGAAATGAATGCTAATGGTGAAAATAAGGTTGTTAAGACTTGGTCAAGATCATCAACTATTTTCCCACAAATGATTGGTCACACAATCGCTGTTCATGATGGTAGAAAACACGTTCCAGTATATGTGAGCGAAGATATGGTAGGACACAAATTAGGTGAATTTGCGCTTACTAGAACATACAGAGGACACGATTACGACGAAAAAGCATCAAGAAAAAGAAAGTAATCTGGGAAAGGAGGAACATCAATGGAAGCTAGAGCTATAGCTAAATATGTGAGAATGTCTCCAATGAAAGTAGGAGTTGTTCTTGATTTAATAAGAGGAAAAAACGTTAACGAGGCTTTCGCTATATTACAATACACTCCAAAAGATGCTGCAGTTGTTATAAACAAAGTTTTAAAATCAGCTGTTGCAAATGCAGAGAACAATCATGACTTAAATGTTGAAAACTTATATGTTGCTGAAACATTCGTAGGTGCTGGTCCGACTTTAAAGAGATTCAGACCAATGGACCACGGTAAAGCGTTCAGAATCAATAAGAGAACAAGTCATATAACAGTAGTAGTTAAAGAAAGAGCTTAGTAAGAAGGAGGGAAAAACAAGTGGGTCAAAAAGTACATCCTCACGGACTTAGAGTTGGAGTTATCAAAGGTTGGGATGCAAAATGGTACGCTGATAAGAGAACATTTGCAGACAACTTAATCGAAGATAACAAAATTAGAGAATTCGTAAAGAAGGAACTTTTCTCAGCTGGTATCGCTAAGATCGAAATCGAAAGATCAGCTAAAAGAGTTAAGTTAAATATACACACTGCTAAACCAGGTGTTGTTATTGGTAAAGGTGGTGCAGGAATCGAAGCTTTAAAAGCTAAGGTTGCTAAATTAGTAAACGGAAAGAACATCTTAATAAACATAGTTGAAGTTAAGAATGCTGAAGCAAATGCTCAATTAGTTGCTGAAAACATTGCTGCTCAATTAGAAAAGAGAGTTTCTTTCAGAAGAGCTATGAAACAAAGCATCCAAAGAGCTATGAAATTAGGAGCTAAGGGTGTTAAAACAGCTTGTTCAGGAAGATTAGGCGGAGCTGAAATTGCTAGAACAGAACAATATCATGAAGGAACAATTCCACTACAAACATTAAGAGCTGATATCGATTATGGATTTGCTGAAGCAGATACAACATACGGTAAAATCGGAGTTAAAGTTTGGGTTTATAATGGAGAAGTTCTTCCAACTAAAAAAGTTGAAAAGAAGGAAGAAGTTAACGCGTAAGAAAGGAGGAATAAGTCATGTTAATGCCTAAAAGAGTTAAGCATCGTAAGGTACAACGTGGTAGAATGAAAGGAAAAGCTACTAGAGGTAATTTCCTTGCATACGGAGATTTCGGTATCCAAGCACAAACTTGTGGATGGATAACAAGCAACCAAATTGAATCTGCCAGAATTGCTATAAACAGATACATTAGAAGAGGAGGAAAACTTTGGATAAAAGTATTCCCAGATAAGCCAGTTACTGAGAAACCAGCTGAAACAAGAATGGGTTCTGGTAAAGGTTCACCAGAATACTGGGTAGCTGTAGTTAAACCTGGTAGAGTGTTATTTGAATTATCAGGAGTTAACGAAGAAGTTGCAAGAGAAGCAATGAGACTTGCATCACACAAACTTCCTGTAAAGTGTAAGTTCGTTACAAGAAGAGATTTTGAGGAAATGGGTGGTGAAGAATAATGAAGGCTAGAGAATTAAAAGATTTAAGAGCAAATAATCCTCAAGATTTAGTTGCTAAATTAGGAGAATTAAAAGCTGAATTATTCAACTTAAGATTCCAATTAGCTACAGGACAATTAGAAAATCCTATGAGAATAAGAGAAGTAAAGAAATCTATAGCCCAAATCAAAACCATCATTAGAGAAGAAGAGATCAGGGCATTTGAACAGTAAATCTGGAAGGAGGTAGCCCCTAATGGAAAGAGGATTAAGAAAGAAGAAAATCGGTAGAGTTGTTTCTGATAAAATGGATAAGACTATCGTAGTTGCTGTTGAAACTAAGGTAAGACATCCACTATACGGAAAAACTATGAATAGAACTACTAAATTCAAAGCTCATGATGAAAATAATGAAGCTAACATGAATGATAGAGTATTAATAATGGAAACTAGACCATTATCTAAAGATAAGAGATGGAGACTTGTTGAAATAGTTGAAAGAGCTAAATAAGCTTTTTAAGACTGAAAGGAGGGTAAATTTCAATGATACAACAACAAACCTTATTAAAGGTAGCAGATAACTCAGGTGCTAAAGAAATAATGTGTATCAGAGTTTTAGGCGGATCAAAGAGAAAGTTCGGTAACATTGGAGATATAATAGTAGCTAGCGTTAAAAGTGCAACACCAGGCGGAGTTGTTAAAAAAGGTGACGTTGTAAAAGCTGTTATTGTTAGATCAGTAAGAGGATTAAGAAGAGCTGACGGTTCATACATCAAATTTGATGAGAACGCTGCTGTTATAATAAAAGAAGATAAGCAACCAAGAGGAACTCGTATCTTCGGACCAGTTGCTAGGGAGCTAAGAGATAAAGAATTTAACAAAATATTATCATTAGCACCAGAAGTTCTATAATAGAGGAGGTGGCTAATTTGAAGTTACACGTTAAAAAGAACGACACAGTAGTAGTTATTTCTGGTAAAGATGCTGGGAAAACTGGTGAAGTTTTAAAGGTATATCCAAAGACAGGTAAAGTTCTTGTTCAAGGAGTTAATATAGTAAAGAAACATCAAAAGCCAACTAGAGCAAACGCTCAAGGTGGAATAATAGAAAAAGAAGGAGCTATATTCGGCTCAAAAGTTATGTTATACTGCACAAAATGCAAAAATGCTACAAGAATTAGCAGCAAGATCTTAGAAGATGGTACTAAGGTTAGAGTTTGTAAGAAGTGTGGAGAAACATTATAGAATCTGAAAGGAGGTACTAATTATGACACCAAGACTTCAAGAGAAGTATACAAACGAAGTAATTCAAGCAATGACTGAAAAGTTCGGATACAAAAATATCATGGAAGTTCCAAAGCTTGAAAAAATAGTTATAAATATGGGAGTTGGAGAAGCTAAAGAAAACCAAAAGGTTTTAGAATCTGCGGTTGCTGACTTACAACTTATTTCAGGACAAAAGCCAATCTTAACAAGAGCAAAGAAATCAGTTGCAAACTTTAAGATCAGAGAGAACATGGCATTAGGATGTAAAGTTACATTAAGAGGAGCAAAGATGTTTGAATTTGCTGATAAGCTAATGTCAATCGCTCTTCCAAGAGTTAGAGATTTCAGAGGAGTTTCTGATAAGGCATTTGATGGAAGAGGAAATTATTCTTTAGGTATTAAAGAACAATTAATATTCCCAGAAATAGAATACGATAAGATCGATAAGGTTAGAGGAATGGATATAATCTTCGTTACAACTGCAAAGACTGACGAAGAAGCAAGAGAATTATTAAGATTCCTTGGAATGCCATTCGCTCAATAATAAGGAGGGAAAACTGTGGCACGTAAAGCTATTATTGAAAAGTGGAGCAAAGCTCCTAAATATAAAACAAGAGCTTATACAAGATGCAGAATATGTGGAAGACCACATGCAGTATTAAGAAAGTTTGGTATTTGCCGTATATGCTTTAGAGAACTTGCTTACAAGGGTGAAATTCCTGGTTGTAAGAAGGCAAGCTGGTAAACCTAACGACTGAAAGGAGGCAAATTAAATGGTTATGACAGATCCTATCGCAGATTTACTAACTCGTATTAGAAATGCGAATGCTGTAAGACACGAAGTAGTAGAAGTTCCTTCTTCAAACGTAAAGAAGGCTGTTGCAAATATATTATTACAAGAGGGATACATCAAAAATATTGAAGAATATAATGACGGTGTTGTTCCAATGATGAGATTATCTCTTAAATACGGTTCTAACAAAGAAAGAGTTATAACTGGAATCAAGAGAATATCAAAGCCAGGTTTAAGAGTATACTGTAAGAAAGATGAAGTTCCAAGAGTTCTTAATGGATTAGGAATCGCTGTAATTTCAACTTCAAAAGGTATAGTTGTAGATAGAGAAGCTAGAAAATTAGGCTTAGGCGGAGAAGTTGTTTGCTACGTTTGGTAGTAATTAATTTTGAAAATTAACTAGATTAACATATAGATCTAACAAGTAAAACAGGAGGTGCGGTTATGTCAAGAGTAGGTAGATTACCAATAGCTATCCCTGCTGGTGTTACAGTAACAGTTTCAGAAGATAACGTAGTTACTGTTAAAGGACCAAAAGGGCAATTAGTTAAAGCTATGGATAAAGACATGAATATAGCAGTTGAAGACAACCAAGTTGTTGTAACTAGACCTAGTGACGTTAAAGAGCACAGAGCTCTTCACGGTTTAACTAGAGCATTAATCAACAACATGATCATAGGAGTTGAAAAGGGATACCAAAAGACTCTAGAATTAATCGGTGTTGGTTATAGAGCTCAATTACAAGGAAAGAAACTTGTAATGAACTTAGGATTTTCACACCCAGTTGAAATAGAACCAGCTGAAGGAATTACTTTCGAAACTCCAGCAGCTACAAAAGTAGTTGTATCAGGAATCGATAAGCAATTAGTTGGTGCTGCTGCTGCTGATATCAGAAAGTGGAGAAAACCTGAGCCATATAAGGGTAAAGGAATTAAGTTCGAAGGCGAAGTTATCAGACGTAAAGAAGGTAAAACTGGTAAGAAATAATTAGGAAGGAGTGAACCTTATGTTCAAGAAGGCAGACAAAAAAGCAAGTAGAGCAAAACGTCACCTTAGAGTACGTAAGAAAGTTTCTGGTACTCCTGAAAGACCAAGACTTTCAGTATATAGAAGTGAAAAGAATATATATGCTCAAATCATAGATGATATAAATGCTGTTACTTTAGTATCTGCTTCAACACTAGATAAAGATGTTGATGTTAAAGTAGGCGGAAATAAAGAAGCTGCTAAGTTAGTTGGTGAACTAGTTGCTAAGAGAGCTTTAGATAAAGGTATTACTGAAGTTGTATTCGATAGAGGTGGATACGTATATCACGGAAGAGTTCAAACTTTAGCAGAAAGCGCTAGAGAAGCAGGTTTAAAATTCTAATAAAACAAGGAGGGAAATCAATGAGAATCGATCCTAGCACACTAGACCTTAAGGAAAAGGTTGTTTTTATAAACAGAGTTACTAAGGTTGTTAAGGGTGGTAGAAACTTCAGATTCAGCGCGTTAGTAGTTGTTGGTGATGAGAACGGACACGTAGGCGTAGGAATGGGTAAGTCAATCGAAATCCCAGAAGCAATTAAAAAAGGTATCGAAGACGCTAAGAAACATATGGTTAGCGTTGCTATAGTTGGAACAACAGTTCCTCATGAAATATATGGTAAGTTTGGAACTGGTAAAGTTTTAATCATGCCAGCTAAAGAAGGTACAGGAGTTATCGCTGGTGGACCAGCAAGAGCTGTATTAGAATTAGCAGGATTAAAGGACGTTAGAGCTAAGTCTTTAGGTTCAAACAATCCAAGAAACATGGTAAATGCTACAATTAATGGTTTAGCAAACTTAAGAACAGCTGAAGATATAGCTAGATTAAGAGGCAAAACTGTTGAAGAAATTTTAGGTTAGGAGGTATTACGCAATGGCAAAGATAAAGGTTACTTTAGTTAAAAGCTTAATCGGCAGAAAGAAAGACCATATCGCTACTGCAAATGCTCTTGGTCTAAGAAAGATCAACAAAACTGTAGAGCATGAGGATACTCCTCAAATCAGAGGTATGATCAACAAAGTTGACTACTTATTAAAAGTAGAAGAAGTATAATAAAGAGGAGGTGCACTAAGATATGAAACTTCATGAATTAAAGCCAGCAGCTGGTAGCAAGAAGGCTCCTAAAAGAGTTGGTAGAGGTACTGGTTCAGGTTTAGGAAGAAACGCTGGTAAAGGTGAAAAAGGACAAAACGCTAGATCAGGCGGTGGAGTTAGACCAGGTTTTGAAGGTGGTCAAATGCCATTATACAGAAGACTTCCTAAGAGAGGATTCACTAATATCTTCGCTAAGAAAATCGTTTCTATCAACGTTGATAGATTAAACGGATTCGAAAACGGCACAGTAGTAACTCCAGAATTATTACTTGAAACAAGAGTAATATCTAAAGTTTTAGACGGAGTTAAGATATTAGGAAACGGAACATTAGAAAAAAGCCTAACTGTACAAGGATGCAAGGTATCTAAGTCAGCG
This sequence comes from Clostridium celatum DSM 1785, assembly GCF_000320405.1. Classification (GTDB taxonomy): domain Bacteria; phylum Bacillota; class Clostridia; order Clostridiales; family Clostridiaceae; genus Clostridium; species Clostridium celatum. Next base: position 10,077 of record NZ_KB291623.1, read on the forward strand.
GCAGAAAAGATAGAAGCAGCTGGAGGAAAAGTTGAGGTGATTTAATATGCTATCAACCCTACGTAATGCCTGGAAGGTTCCGGAACTTAAAAAGAAATTTTTATGGACGATATTTTTAGTAGCAATTTTCAGGATGGGGATTCACATTCCTGTTCCTGGAATTGATACTAGTTATTTAAACGAAATGACAAATTCAAGTGGATTACTTGGTTTTTATAACTTAATATCTGGTGGTGCTTTAAGTAAATTTAGTATATTTGCACTAAGTGTTTCACCATATATTAATGCATCAATCATAATTCAATTATTAACAATTGCAATTCCTTCATTAGAACAACTTTCTAAAGAAGGTGAAGAAGGTAGAAAGAAAATTCAATCTATTACAAGATATCTTTCAATAGCGATAGGATTTGTATTAGCAATTGGTATTTTCTCAATGATTGCATCGCAAGGTGCAGCAACTGGATTAAGCACAGCTCAAAAAGCTGTAGTATTAATATCACTAGTTGTAGGATCTACTTTCTGTATGTGGCTTGGTGACCAAATAACTGCAAAAGGATTTGGAAATGGAGTTTCAATATTAATATTCGTTAATATAGTATCTCAGTTGCCAGTTACTTTAATGTCATTATTTACATTAGAGAAAGCAAAAGAAATTACTATAATTGAAATAGCATTATTCTTAATTGGTGCGTTAGCACTATTAGTAGTAACAATATTCTTCTCATTAGCAGAGAGAAGAGTTCCAATCCAATATGCTGGAAAGGCTGTTGGTACTAAGGTTATGAGAGGTCAATCTACTCATATACCATTAAGTTTAATTGATCAGCAGTTATTGCAATAATATTTGCAATGTCTGTAATGATGTTCCCTGCAACAATAGCTAATTTCTTCCCAGGTAAGGGATGGTCTACTTGGATATTAACAAGTCCATATAGCATATTTAATGAGTCTACATGGATGTATCCAGTATGTTATGCAGTATTAACTATATTCTTTACATGGTTCTATACTCAAATAACATTTAAAACCAGATGAGATGGCTGAAAATCTTCATAAGTCTGCAGGCTTTGTACCAGGTATAAGACCAGGTGAAGCTACAGAGAAGTATTTTGAAAAGTTACTTACAAAAGTATCTTTAATTGGGGGATTATTTGCAGCAGTTCTTGCTGTAAGTCCAATAATAATAGCTAATTATACACCGTTTCAAGGAATACAATTTGGTGGAACATCATTATTAATATTAATTGGAGTTGGTTTAGATTTCTCTAGACAATTAGATTCACAATTAGTTATGAGACACTACCAAGGATTCTTAAAATAGATTTATAATGGAGATGATGCCCGTGAAGATAGTATTATTAGGTCCTCCTGGGGCTGGAAAAGGAACACAGGCAAAATCAATTAGTAATAGATACTCTATACCACATATTTCTACAGGGGATATCTTTAGAAAAAATATTTCCGAAGAAACCCCTCTAGGAATAGAAGCAAAAACATATATTGACAATGGTCAGTTAGTTCCAGATGAAGTAACTATTAATATGGTTAAGGATAGACTAACATGGGAAGACTGTAAAAATGGATATTTATTAGATGGTTTCCCAAGAACTGTTGCTCAAGCTGAAGCTCTACAAGAGTTTTTAGCTGGAAGAAATGAAAGCTTAGATACAGCATTATGCATTGAAGTACCTAGTGATTTTATTCTTGAAAGAATGACAGGAAGAAGAGTTTGTTTATCATGTGGAGCTAGCTATCATGTTAAGTTTAACCCACCAGCGGTTGATGGTGTTTGCGATTTATGTGGTGACAACATTATCCAAAGAAAAGATGATGTTGAAGAAACTGTTAAAGAGAGACTAGATGTCTATGAAAGACAAACACAACCACTGATTGATTTTTACAAAGGAAAGAATTTACTTTCCACAGTAGATGGAACAAAAGCTATTAATGAAGTATTTGAAGGTATCTGCGAAATATTAGGGAGTGTAAACTAATGATTATTATCAAAAATGATAAAGAAATCGACCTAATGAGGATAGCTGGAAAAATAGTAGCAGAAACTCTACTGCTTGTTGAAAAACACGTTAAACCAGGGATAACTACTGCTGAATTAGACAGGATAGCAGAAGAATTTATAACTAAGCATGGAGCAATCCCTTCATTTAAAGGGCTCTATGGATTTCCTGCTTCACTATGTATATCTGTTAATGAGCAAGTAGTTCATGGAATACCAGGAGGGTATGTATTAAAAGAAGGAGATATTATTAGTGTAGACTGTGGAGCACATATTAATGGATTCCATGGTGATGCAGCAAGAACATTTGCTGTAGGGAATATTTCTGATGAAGCAAAAAGGCTTATTCAAGTAACTGAAGAATCATTCTTTAAAGGAATTGAATTTGCTAAGCCAGGAAATAGACTAACTGATATATCTCACATGAAATACAACGCTATGTTGAGGCTTCAGGTTTCTCAGTTGTAAGAGATTTCGTAGGTCACGGGATAGGAAAATCAGTCCATGAGGATCCAGAAGTTCCTAACTTCGGAAGACCAGGCCGAGGTCCAAAATTAGTTGCTGGTATGACCTTAGCTATAGAACCTATGGTTAATATGGGAACATATAGAGTGGCTACTTTAGGTGATGATTGGACAGTAGTCTCAGCAGATAAGAGTCTTTCGGCTCACTACGAAAACACTGTTGTAATTTTACCAGATGGACCAGAGATATTAACACTGATTAAATAAGTGTTGCTTAGTTATAAATTCGCATGATACCAAAAGGTGGCTTGTAAATTTATGGCTAAGGTAATCATCGAGGTGAAAAATTTGCAAAACAATGACTTAATTGGGAAAATTGTTCTTTCAAAATGCGGAAGAGATAAGGATCATTATTACGTTATTGTTGATAAAGTAGATGATGATTATTACCTTCTTAGTAATGGAAGTAATAAGAAAGTTCAGATGCCTAAGAAGAAAAAATTAAAACATTTTAATGTTTTAGAAGATGTAGATGATGAGATTAAAGCATCAATTATGTTAAAAGAAAAAGGTACTGATTTAAAGATAAAGAGATTTCTAAAACTAAAAGGCATTGTTAAGGAGGGTTGATTACCTTATGTCAAAAGATGATGTAATAGAAATGCAAGGTGTAGTCTTAGAGGCTTTACCAAATGCAATGTTTCAAGTTGAGTTAGAAAGTGGTCATAAAATTTTAGCTCACATATCAGGAAAATTAAGAATGAACTTCATAAGAATTCTACCTGGAGATAAGGTTACTATAGAGCTTTCTCCATATGACCTAACAAGAGGAAGAATTACTTGGAGAGCAAAATAAGGTAAAAAGTTTACCATAAATTACACAAGGAGGGTTAGCGATGAAAGTAAGACCATCAGTTAAGCCTATTTGCGAAAAGTGCAAGATTATAAGAAGAAAAGGAAGAGTAATGGTAATCTGTGAAAATCCTAAGCACAAGCAAAAACAAGGCTAATATGATTCAATATTAGGCAGAATAATTTACAATTATTAATATATTGACTTTTATTTGAAAGTTCAATATTATTATATAGGCGTTTAAATCAGCTTATTGATTTTAGGTACGGCTGACAATAGATTTTATCTATTGACCTAAGATTTTAATATAAATTTTACCAAAAGCAAAATAAAAATTGCATTTCAATATACAGGAGGTGTAAGTTCGAATGGCAAGAATATCAGGAGTTGACCTACCAAAGGAAAAAAGAGTTGAGATAGGTCTAACATATATATACGGAGTTGGTTTATCTACTTCTCAAAAGATACTAGCTACTACTGGAATTAACCCAGATACTAGAATTAAGGATCTTACTGAAGATGAAGTAAATGAAATCAGAAACTATGTAAACAAGAACTTAATGGTTGAAGGTGACTTAAGAAGAGATGTTGCTTTAAACATAAAGAGATTAGTTGAAATAGGTTGTTACAGAGGAATTAGACATAGAAAAGGTCTTCCAGTTAGAGGACAAAAAACTAAGACTAATGCTAGAACTAGAAAAGGTCCTAAGAAGACTATCGCAAATAAGAAGAAGTAGTGAGGAGGGATTTCGATGGCTCAAAAAGTCAAAAAGACTACTAGAAGAAGAAAAGAAAGAAAGAATGTTGAGCATGGTGCTGCACACATCCAATCAACTTTCAATAACTCAATAGTTACTTTAACTGATGCGGCTGGAAATGCTTTATCATGGTCAAGTGCTGGAGCATTAGGTTTCAGAGGTTCAAGAAAGAGCACACCATTTGCATCACAAATGGCAGCAGAAACTGCAGCTAAAGCAGCTATGGAACACGGTTTAAAGAGTATAGAAGTATACGTTAAAGGACCAGGTGCTGGTAGAGAAGCAGCTATAAGATCATTACAAGCTGCAGGATTAGAAGTAACTCTAATTAAAGACGTTACTCCAATTCCACACAACGGATGTAGACCACCAAAGAGAAGAAGAGTCTAATTTATTTAAATTCAACAGGAGGTGTAACGAATGGCAAGATATACTGGAGCTACATGTAGATTATGTAGAAGAGAAGGTCAAAAGCTATTCCTTAAGGGAGATAGATGTTTCACAGATAAATGTGCTTTCGTAAGAAGAAGCTACGCACCAGGACAACACGGAGCAGCTAAGAAAAAGTTATCTAACTACGGAGTACAATTAAGAGAAAAGCAAAAAGCTAGAAGAATATACGGTGTTTTAGAAGGCCAATTCAGAAAATACTATGAAAAGGCTGACCACATGAAGGGAATCACTGGGGAAAACTTATTAATGTTACTAGAAATGAGATTAGATAACGTTGCGTACAGATTAGGATACGGTGCTTCAAGAAACGAAGCTAGACAATTAGTTACTCACGGTCATTTCTTAGTAAATGGTAAAAAAGTTGATATTCCATCATACAGAGTATCTGTTAATGATGTAATTTCAGTTTGCGAAAAGAGCAGAGGAACTGAAAAGTTCAAGACTTTCGTAGAAAATCCAAAGACATTACCAAAATGGTTAGAAGCTAACGTTGAAAACTATGAAGGTAAGGTTGTTGCTGCGCCAGCTAGAGAAGACATTGACGTTCCAGTTAACGAAACTCTAATTGTCGAATTATACAGCAAGTAATAAATTCTAATTTATAATATTAAGATTTTTATCTTAATATTATAAATTGAATCAGTTGCCCTCATAAAAAGTTGCCATTTTATATATAAGGAGGGTTTGTACATGTTAGAAATAGAAAAGCCAATAATTGAGTGTATAGAATCAAATGAGGATGGTACATATGGTAAATATGTAGTTGAACCATTAGAAAGAGGATACGGAATTACTCTTGGAAATGCGATGAGAAGAATACTTTTATCATCACTTCCAGGTGTAGCAACTACATCAATTAAAATTGATGGAGTGCTTCACGAATTCTCAACTGTACAAGGTGTTAAAGAAGATGTTACAGAATTAATTCTAAACATTAAATCTTTAGCATTAACAATGGAAGGTGAAGGTCCACAAACTATTTATATAGATGCAAAAGGACCAGGAGTTGTTACAGGTGCGGACATAAAGACTGATGGAAATGTTGAAGTTATAAATAAGGATTTACACATTGCAACACTTGATGAAGATGGTAAATTATATATGGAATTAACAGTTAATAGAGGAAGAGGATATGTTACTCAAAACAAGAATAAGAGTGATGCATTACCACTTTCAGCTATAGCTATTGATTCAATATACACTCCTGTAAAGAGAGTTAACTTTACTGTTGATAATACAAGAGTTGGTCAAATCACTGATTATGACAAATTAACATTAGAAATTTGGACTAATGGAACTATTAAGATTGATGAAGCTATAAGCTTATCAGCTAAAATATTAATAGAGCACTTTAAATTATTCATGTCATTAGGCGTAGCTACTAATGATGTTGAAATTATGATAGAAAAAGAAGAAGATAAGAAGGAAAAAGTCCTAGAAATGACAGTTGAAGAGCTAGATCTTTCAGTTAGATCTTATAACTGCTTAAAGAGAGCTGGTATCAATACTGTTCAAGAACTTGCAACTAAATCAATGGATGACATGATGAAAGTAAGAAATCTAGGAAAGAAATCCTTAGAAGAAGTTGAAAGAAAGCTTAAGGAATTAGGTTTAGCCTTAAAACTAAGCGACGAGTAGGGAGGTAAATCCATGGCAGGTTATCGTAAGTTAGGTCTTTCTACAGACCAAAGAAGAGCTATGCTTAGAAGTCTTGTTACTAGCTTCTTAAAGCATGGTAGAATAGAAACTACTGAAACTAGAGCTAAAGAAGCTAGATCAATAGCTGAAAAGATGATTACTCTTGGTAAAAGAGGAGATCTTCACGCTAGAAGACAAGTTTTAGCTTACGTTTTAGAAGAAGAAGTAGTTAAGACATTATTTGAAGAAATCGCTCCAAAGTACGCTGATAGAAACGGCGGATACACTAGAATGATCAAAAAAGGTCCTAGAAGAGGAGACGGTGCTGAAGTTGTTATACTTGAATTAGTATAATTTCAGTAGGGATTAAGCTAAGCTTAATCCCTTTTTCGTATATAAAGAATTATTTTAGTATTGAAGCTATCTTTAAATTATATATAATAATTAAAAGTAGAACTATAATATATGTGAGAATAAAAAGTTGATTTTTAAAATTACTTGTATTTAAATGGCGCTTATATATAATTAAGTTATGGAAATTTATATAAAAATTTATAGAACTTAGGTATATAATAATTGCACTTTATTTAAAAGGAGGGATTAATATTATGGAGAAAATGATAGAATGTAAAAATGTAGTTTTTAGATATTCAGCAACTGAAGGTGAAATTCCGAAGGTGGCTATAGATGGATTAAATTTAGAAGTTAAAAAAGGTGAGTTTTTAGTAGTCTTAGGACATAATGGTTCAGGAAAGTCTACAGTAGCTAAACATATGAATGCATTACTAACTCCAAGTGAAGGAATTGTAATAGTAAATGGGATGGATACCTCAAATGAAGATAATTTATGGGATATAAGATCAAGTGCAGGTATGGTGTTTCAAAACCCTGATAACCAATTAGTTGCAACTATAGTTGAAGAAGATGTAGCTTTTGGACCAGAAAATTTAGGAGTACCACCAGAGGAAATAAGAAAAAGAGTTGATGAAGCATTAGAAAAGGTTGGAATGAGTGAATATAAAAGACATGCACCACATTTATTATCAGGGGGACAAAAACAAAGAATTGCTATTGCAGGAATATTAGCAATGCAACCTAAATGTATAATATTTGATGAACCAACAGCAATGCTTGATCCTGCTGGGAGAAGAGAAGTACTTAATAATATTAAAGAGTTAAACAAAAAGCATGGAATAACTGTTATCTTAATAACACACTATATGGATGAAGCTGCAGAAGCTGATAGAATAGTAGTAATGGATAAAGGTAAGGTTATTATTGAAGGTATTCCAAGAGATGTATTTTCAGAAGTAGAAACAATGAAAAAAATAGGTCTAGATGTTCCACAAGTAACTGAAATTTGTTATGAATTAAAAAAGCAGGAATTAATATAGATACTAAAATTTTAAATGTGAATGAGATGGTGAGTGCGTTATGTCAATTAAGATAGAAAATTTAACACATATATATATGCCAAAATCACCTTTTGAAAAGAAGGCTTTAGATAATGTAAATTTAGTTATAGAAGATGGAGAATTTTTAGCGTTAATAGGTCATACAGGATCAGGAAAATCAACGCTTATACAGCATCTTAATGGGTTGTTAGAACCTAGTTCTGGGAGAATAGTAGTAGATGATGTTGATATAACTAATAAAGAAACTAAATTAACTGATATAAGAAAAAAGATAGGATTAGTATTCCAATATCCTGAATATCAATTATTTGAAGAAACTATAGAAAAAGATATTGCCTTTGGACCTACTAATTTAGGGTTGAATGAAGATGAAATTTTAAGAAGAGTTAAAATTTCTATGGAGATGGTTGGTTTAGATTATGAAACATATAAAGATGTTTCACCATTTGATTTAAGTGGAGGTCAAAAAAGAAGAGTTGCTATAGCAGGTGTTATTGCAATGGAGCCAAAAGTATTAATATTAGATGAACCTACAGCTGGATTAGATCCAAAAGGAAGAGATGATATTTTAGATCAAATAAAAATTCTACATCAGAAATATAAAATGACCATAGTTTTAGTTAGTCATAGTATGGAAGATGTAGGTAAGCTTGCAGAAAGAATTGTAGTAATGAATCAAGGAAAAATTGCACTTTTAGGAAAGCCAGAAGAAATTTTTAAAGAGGTAGAAACTTTAGAGAGTATAGGATTAGCTGTACCACAAGTAACTTATTTAATGAGAGCTCTTAGAGAAAAGGGATTTGATGTTTCTGAAGAAGTATTTACAGTTGAACAAGGGAGCAAAGAATTACTAAGAATATTATCTAAAAATAATTTAAGAAGGGGGGATATTTAAATGATTAAAGATATAACTATTGGTCAATATATACCAGGGGAGTCTTTTATACATAAATTAGACCCTAGAACCAAAATATTAATATCATTTTTATTTATAATTAGTCTTTTTATTGTAGATAAGTTTACAGCATATATATTTGTAGTGGCATTTTTAGCATTAGTAGTTTATATAGCTAAAATATCACCTAAATACTTATATAAAGGATTAAAACCAGTATTCTTTTTAATTGCACTTACTGCAATTTTAAATATTTTTATGTTAAGAGAAGGTAGATTACTTTTTGAATTAGGATTTATAAAAATTTATGATTCAGGGATAAGAACAGCATTGTTTATGGCAATTAGGCTAATACTGCTTATAATGGGTACTTCAGTATTAACATTAACTACATCGCCAATTGAGTTAACTGATGGAATAGAAAGATTATTAAAGCCAATAGGAAAACAAATAGCTCATGAACTAGCTATGATGATGACTATTGCATTAAGATTTATTCCAACACTTATAGATGAAACTGATAAAATTATGAAGGCTCAAAAAGCTAGAGGAGCAGATTTTGAAAGTGGTAATATAATTCAAAAGGCAAAAAGTTTAATACCATTATTAGTACCACTATTTATTAGTTCTTTTAGAAGGGCAGATGAACTTGCTATGGCAATGGAAGCAAGATGTTATAGAGGGGGAGCTGGTAGAACTAGAATGAAGGTATTAAAATTTTCATCTAGGGATGCAATAGCTTTTGGATCATTTGCAATATTATTAGCAATAATATTAGTATTTAAATTTGCTATATAGCAATTAAACTTGAAAAGGTGATAATTTGAAAAATATAAAATTAACATTAGAATATGATGGAACTAATTATTATGGTTGGCAGAAACAAAATGGAATGAAGACAATACAAGGTGAATTGGAAGAAGCTATATTTAATGTAACTAAGGAAAAGTGCGATTTAACAGGAAGCTCTAGAACAGATGCAGGAGTTCATGCAAAAGGTTTTATAGCTAATTTTAAAACAAATAGTAAGGTGCCTCCAAATAAGTTTAGAGAGGCACTAAATGTAAAATTACCTAATGATATTGTAGTTGTTAAATCAGAAGAGGTGGAAGAGAGTTTTCATGCAAGATATTGTGCTAAAGGTAAAACATATGAATATTCTATTTTAAATAGTGATGTCCCATCTGCATTAATAAGAAATACAGTATATCATTATAAATATAATTTAGATGTTGAAGCTATGAAGATAGCAGCAAAACAATTTATAGGGACTCATGATTTTGCGGCATTTAAAACGCAAGGTAGTTCTGTAAAGGGTACTATAAGGACTATATTTGATGTGAATGTAGAAAAAAACGATGAAATAATAAAAATTTCTGTAAAAGGTGATGGATTTTTATATAATATGGTTAGAATAATAGTTGGAACTTTAATAAATGTTGGTAGAGGTAAAACTGATGCAACTGATATAATCAATATTATAAATAAGAAAGATAGAACTTTAGCAGGAGATTGTGTACCACCGAATGGTTTAATATTAAAAGAGGTTTATTATTAAAAATTTTTAATAAAATATGTTGACACGCCCGTAAGCGTGTATTATAATTTAATTTGTTTGTTAGAATAATTTATGTACGGAAGACCGAAGCATAAGGTCTTGACATAAATGCTATACTAAAAAATAGTACGGCGATAAATGTAAGTTCAGGGAGGGAAAAACATGAAATCATACATTGCAAAAGCACAAGAAGTTGAAAGAAAATGGTATGTTGTTGATGCTGCTGGTAAGCCACTAGGAAGAGTTGCTAGCCAAGTTGCTTCAATCTTAAGAGGAAAAAATAAGCCAACATTTACACCAAATGTTGACTGCGGAGATCACGTAATAGTAATCAATGCTGAAAAAGTTGTTTTAACTGGTAAGAAGTTAGATCAAAAAATGATGAGAAAATACAGCGGTTACGTTGGTGGATTAAAGGAAGTTCCATACAGAGAAGTTCTTGATAAGAAACCAGAATTCGCTTTCGAAGAAGCTGTTAGAAGAATGCTTCCAACAGGAGTATTAGGAAGAAAAATGCTTAAGAAGTTAAAAGTATACAGAGGTGCTGAGCACGAACATGCAGCTCAACAACCAGAAGTACTTGAATTAAAGTACTAATACAGGCTCGGGAGGAGGAATAAAAAATGGCAAAAGTTCAATACATGGGTACTGGAAGAAGAAAAAAATCAGTTGCAAGAGTTAGACTTGTACCAGGAAATGGTAAAGTTACTATCAACAATAGAGACATCGAAACTTTCTTTGGTTTAGAAACTTTAAGAATGATTGTTAACCAACCATTAGTTTTAACTGAAACTAAGGACAAATATGACGTTTTAGTTAACGTTCACGGTGGTGGATTCACAGGTCAAGCTGGAGCTATCAGACACGGAATTACAAGAGCTTTAATTAAATCAGATGAAAACTTAAAATCTGAATTAAAGAAAGCTGGTTTCGTAACTAGAGACTCAAGAATGAAAGAAAGAAAGAAATACGGTCTTAAGAAGGCAAGAAAAGCATCTCAATTCTCAAAGAGATAGTATTTTTTTCAAGGAAAGAGGCATTTTTGCCTCTTTTTTTTATGCATATTAAATTAGAGATTATATTTAATATATAAAGTTAGATTTAAAAATATTAAAGAGAAATATTAAATCCATGTTAAAAATTGTTGAAATATCTTAACAAACGTTAAAAGTTGGTGTAAACTTTAATTTGTAAAATATTTATAAATACATAAAATATTCAAAAGTGAGGAGAATATATTTTGGATACGTTAATGACAATAATTAAGTTATTAGGTGGATTAGGATTATTTATCTACGGAATGAAGTTAATGGGCGATGGTCTAGAGAATGCAGCAGGAGAAGGGTTAAAGAAGATACTAGAGAAAGTAACTAAAAACCCTATAATTGCGGTTGTAGTAGGTGCTATAGTAACTATGGTTATTCAAAGTAGTAGTGCTACTACAGTAATGGTAGTTGGATTTGTTAATGCAGGATTAATGAATTTAGCACAAGCAGCAGGAATTATAATGGGGGCTAATATAGGGACAACTATTACAGCACAATTAGTAGCATTTAAACTAGATACAATAGCACCTATATTTGTTTTTGTTGGTGCTATGATGGTAATGTTCGTTAAAGGCAAGAAGAGAAGAGAAATTGGTAATATAATACTAGGATTCGGTATATTATTTGTTGGTATGGGTACAATGAGTGGTGCAATGAAGCCATTAACATCATTACCTGTATTCCAAGAAATACTTACAACAGTAGGACAACACTGGTATCTAGGAATAATAGCAGGGGCAGTAATTACTGCAGTATTACAAAGTTCATCTGCAACTACTGGTATTTTAGTAGCTTTAGCAACTGCAGGAGCTATAGATATAAAGATGGCTTTACCAATAATATTTGGATGTAATATTGGTACATGTGTAACAGCAATGCTTGCTACAATAGGAACTAATAAAACTGCTCATAGAGCTGCCATGTTACATTTTATATTTAATGTTGCAGGTACAGTAATATTCTTACCATTCTTATTAACAGGATGGCTTGGAGATTTAGTTTCATACTTTAGTGATAATGTAACTAGACAAATAGCTAACTCTCATACAATATTTAATATTGTAAATACATTAATAATGGTACCTTTAATTCCGGTATTATGTAAAATAGTAGAGAAAATAATACCAGGTGAGGATGATGAAAAAGTAGGGCCCAAATATATTGATGATAGACTACTAGAAACACCTGTAATTGCAGCAGGACAAGTTGTTAAAGAAACTCTTAGAATGGCAAATAAGGCTAAAACAAGTTTAGAATTAGCAATGACAGCATTTATGAAAAATGATGAAAGTACAGCACAAAAAGTTTATGAAAATGAAGAAGTAATAAATAATTTAGAAGAATGTATAACTACTTATTTAGTTAAACTTTCTAAGTGTGAATTATCAGATAAAGAAAAGAATATAGTTGCATCTACTTTCCATATTGTAAATGATATTGAAAGAATAGGTGATCATGCTGAAAATATTGCTGATTTAACTATTCAAAAGATAAATAAAAAATTACAATATAGTGAAGAGGCTTTAGGGGAAATTACTAAAATGTATGAAACTACTCTAAAAGCATTAGATATATGTATTGAAAGTTATGAAAATAGAGATACAGAAAAGGCTAAAAATATTGTGGATATTGAAGCTGCAATAGATAAGCAAAATAAAAAATATAGAGATTTACACATAAGAAGATTACATGAAGGTACGTGTAATGCATATGCAGGAGCAATCTTCCTAGATTTATTAAGTAATTTAGAAAGAATAGGGGATCACTCTACAAATATTTCTGAAATAGTTATAGAAAATAACTAATAAAAAGAGTCACGAAAGTGACTCTTTTTTTATTGATTACTTCTAATGGAATAATAAATTATTTAAATAAACATAATAAATATGATATCAATATTGATGGAGGATTTATTATGAAGAAATTAGTTGTGGCTATGATTACTGTTCTAATGTTTTTTTATTACACAATGCCAGTTAATGCAAAAACCATTGATGACACTGAAAAGATAATTTTAATTGATGCAGGTCATGGTGGAATCGATGGAGGTGCTAAATCTAAAAATGGAACAATTGAAAAAGATATAAATCTTCAAATTGCATTAAAACTTAAAGACTGTTTAGAGGAAAAGGGCTATAAGGTTTATATGACAAGAGATAGTGATGAAGGTTTATATGAAAAGGGAACTACTATTAAAGTAAAAGAAAAGAGAAGATTTAAAAAATAGGGCTAAAATGAAAGTAGATACATCTTGTGATATATTTATTTCTATTCATCAAAATATGTTTCCTCAAAGTAAGTGCTTTGGAGCACAAGTTTGGTTTGCTTCAAATGATAAAAGCTATAAATTGGCAACATTAATACAAAACTCTTTAAAAGAAACAATAAAGGACAATAATAAAAGAGTAGCAAAACCAGCAGCAGAAGCTTACTTAATTTTAAGAGATAAATATGATGGAGCATCAATATTAGTTGAATGTGGATTTTTATCTAATCCAGAAGAAGAAATGAGACTTAAGAGTGAAGAACATCAAAATTTAATAGTTGAAGGAATCGTGAAAGGAATTGATATGTATTTTGATGAAAATATAGAAATTAATGATGCTGCTTAAAGATTTCCTTGGAAATATGACAATAAAATAAATTAAAGAATAAATTTAGATAAAATTAGACTATACCAGTAATACTGAGTAAAGTCTAATTTTTTTGTAAGAAAGATTAGCATTAATAATTAGTAAGTAAATATTAATTATTAGAAAATATATTATTATAGTTATTGAAAAAATGTTATAAAAAGAATAAACTAAAAATATAAAATAAGAACGATATTATAAAAAAATAAAAGAATATTCGTGTTATTAAAAATTATATAAGGGGGCTTAATTGTGAGAGAAATACATATATCAGAAATTATAGAAGTAGTAAAGGAATTATGTATAGAGGCTAATTATTATTTATCTAAGGATATAAATGAAGCTTTGAGTGATGCAAAAGAAAAAGAAACTTGGCCACTTGCTGAAAGTATATTAGATAAATTAATTTTAAACTCTAATATTGCAAAGAATGAACAGATGCCAATATGCCAAGATACAGGAATGGCATGTATATTCGTAGAGATTGGACAAGATGTACACGTTGTTGGAGGATTACTTGAAGATGCTATTAATGAAGGGGTTAGAAGGGGATATAAAGATGGTTTTTTAAGAAAATCTGTAGTAAAGGATCCATTAAATAGAGTAAATACTAAGGATAATACACCTGCTATTATTTATTATGATATAGTAGGTGGTAATAAGATAAAAATAACAGTTGCACCTAAGGGATTTGGCTCTGAAAATATGAGTAGAATAAAAATGCTTAAACCATCTGATGGGGTAAACGGTGTTAAAGACTTTGTACTTGAAACTGTAAAATTAGCAGGACCTAATCCATGCCCTCCAATAGTAATAGGAGTTGGAATAGGTGGGACTTTTGATAAAGCTGCTTATTTAGCTAAAAAGGCATTAATAAGACCAATAAATAAGAATAATGATGAAAAATTTTATAGTGATATGGAAAATGAGTTATTAGAATCTATAAATGAGCTTGGAATAGGACCACAGGGGTTTGGTGGAAAAACTACAGCCTTAGGTGTGAACATAGAAGTATATCCAACTCATATTGCAGGATTACCTGTAGCAGTAAATATTAATTGTCATGCAACAAGACATAAAGAAAGAGAAATATAGGGGGATAAACGATGATTAGAATAAGCACACCATTAAAAGGAGAAATAACAGAATCCTTAAAGGCTGGAGATAGTATTTTGCTTTCTGGAATAATATATACAGCTAGGGATGCTGCTCATGGTAGATTAATCAGTTTATTAGATGAAGGAAAAGAACTTCCTATAAATTTAAAAGATGAAATAATATATTACGTGGGACCAACTCCTGAAAAGCCAGGTCAAGTTATAGGATCAGCAGGTCCAACAACAAGCTATAGAATGGATGGTTATGCACCAACTCTTTTGGATTTAGGACTAAAAGGAATGATTGGTAAAGGAGTTAGAAGTGAAGAGGTTATAGAATCTATTAAGAGAAATAAAGCTATATATTTTGGTGCCATAGGTGGAGCTGGAGCTTTAATAAGTAAATCTATAATCAGATCAGAAGTAGTAGCTTATAATGATTTAGGAGCAGAAGCTATAAGAAAGCTAGAAGTTAAAGATATGCCATTAGTAGTCATTATAGATGCAAAAGGAAATAACCTCTACCAAATAGGGCAAAATGAATATTTAAATTGTAATGTAAAAAACTGTGATGCATAAAATCTTGTGATATAGGTTTTATTCAAAAGTTAAGGTGTTAGTTAAAAAAGTGATGATATAACATTTTTTGAATGTTATATCATCACTTTTTGGTTTGATTTTATCTAACAATTAAATTGCTTGGAAGCCTTTTCCTTTAACCTCTGATACATCGATTATAGTAATAAATGCCTTAGGATCAATTCTAAGGATTTTATTTTTTAAACTAATCATTTGAGAGGTTGTTACTGCAACATATAATAATTTTTTCTTATTATGAGTATAGCCACCTTCAGCCATAAGACTAGTTATTCCACGATTCATATCCTTAATAACATAATTAATTATGTCATCCTCTTTTTCAGTTAATATAAGAAGCAGCTTTTTGCTTGTAAATCCGTTTAAAACTTTATCTAAAACTGTACTTGTAATAAAGAGAGATTTAAGAGTATATAAAGCTTTAGGAACACCAAAAATAAATGCTGCTATTGTTACTATAACTAAGTTAAATCCAAATCCAACTTTTCCAATATCAAGATTAGAATATTTTTTTCTTATAACCATAGTTATAATATCAGTTCCACCTATAGAACCATTTCTAAAGAAAACTAATCCATAACCAATTCCACTTAATAAACCACCATATATACAGTAAAGTAATGTATCATCTACACTAACTAAACTAGATAATGGTTTAGTAATCATTAAAGCTGTAGAAAAGGAAATCATACCTATAGCGGTATAAATAGTAAATCTTTTGCTAAGAAACTTATAGCTTATAAAAAATAAAGGAATATTAAGAATGAAAACTGTAATTCCTGATGGTATTTCAAAAAGGTATTGTAAAATAAGACCTATCCCTGTAACGCCACCACTTAGTAATTGTGCATTAGATAAGAATAAATTAACACCAAGAGATGAAATAAAACAACCTAATACAATTACAACAACATCGATATAAAATTGCTTATTTTTTAAAAAATCTTTCATAAAATGATACCTCATTTAAGTAATAAATTAAATATCTATAAAAATTATATATTAAATATAAGCTTATGTTAAGTTATTTATAAAATTTTAGGCTTATAAGAAAACGGTAATAATTATTATTAAAAAATAATTATTATAGATAAACAAAGAAAATAGTAGTAATTTAATGAATTATAAGTATTCTTTTAATTTTTTTGCTTTATTAATTGTTTTACAAGAATAAATAGCACCATTATAATTAACAATATATTGTGTGAGAGAATAATAAATATACTATATATAGTGGAGGAACGACGGTGAGTAATTTAGAAAATATATGCCAATTTGCAATTGAGGGAATTAGTGATTCACAAGGAGTATATGTTAAAGAAAAGCTTCTTGAAAGCTGCAAAAATATAATAAGAGAAAATATGGATAGCAATGGTGTTAGAAATTCTGTAATACAAGCAGCTTTAGAATTGACAACAGAACAGGAACCTAAGTGGCAATATGTTGCATCAAAGCTTTATGTATATAGATTATATGATGAGATAAAAAGCAATAGAAAAATAGAATCTGAAATGAATCCATATACTGATTTTTTTGATTTCATATGTGAAATGACTGAAAAAAATTTATATGGAAAATATATTTTAGAAAACTATTCAGAAGATGAAATAAAAGAATTAGAAAAGGAAATAAAACCTGAAAGGGATTTTTTATTTACTTATAGTGGTATAGATTTATTAGCAAAGAGATATTTAATTCAAGATTATGATAGAAAACCTCTTGAGCTTCCACAACAAATGTTTATGGGAATAGCAATGCATTTAGCAATTCCAGAAAGAAAAGAAACTAAAGTTATGTGGGCAAAGAGGTTTTATGATGTTTTAAGTTCTTTAAAGGCTACTATGGCCACTCCTACTATGTCTAATGCTAGAAAGCCATTTTATCAATTAAGCTCATGCTTTATAGATACAGTTGAAGATAGCTTAAAGGGAATATATAAATCAATAGATAATTTTGCTGAAGTTTCAAAATTCGGTGGAGGAATGGGTATTTATATAGGGAAAATAAGAGCTATTGGATCATCTATAAGAGGATTTAAAGGTGCATCAGGAGGAGTTATTCCATGGATAAAGCTATTTAATGATACTGCAATTGCAGTTGATCAATTAGGAGTAAGAAATGGTTCAGTTGCAATTTGGCTTGATGCATGGCATAAAGAAGTACCAGAATTTTTACAACTTAGAACTAATAATGGGGATGATAGAAAAAAGGCTCATGATATTTTCCCAGGCCTTTGTTATCCAGATTTATTTTGGAAGCTTGCAGAAAATGATATTGATGCAAATTGGTACATGATGTGTCCTCATGAGATAAAAACTATTAAAGGATATTCTCTTGAAGATTTTTATGGGGAAGAATGGGAAAAAAGATATTATGACTGTGTAAATGATGAAAGAATAGAAAAAAGAGTTATGTCTGTTAAAGATATAGTTAGATTAATAATAAAAAGTGCGGCAGAGACTGGAACTCCATTTGCCTTTTATAGAGATACTGTAAATAAGATGAATCCTAATAAACATAAAGGTATGATTTACTCGTCTAATCTTTGTACAGAAATAATGCAAAATATGAGTCCAATGAATATACAAGAAACAACCATAGTTGATGAAAATGGAGATACCATAATTGTTGAAAAAACTAAAGCAGGAGATTTTGTTGTTTGTAACTTATCATCTGTAGTTTTAGGAAATGTAGATGTAACCTCAGATGAAGAGGTTGAATATGTAGTAGAAACTCAAATAAGAGCAATGGACAATGTTATAGACTTAAATTATTATTCAGTACCATTTGCAGAAGTTACAAACAAAAAGTATAGAGCAATAGGTTTAGGTACTAGTGGATACCATCATATGCTTGCAAATAACAAAATTCATTGGAATGAAGAAAAACATTTAGAATTTGCAGATAGTGTTTATGAAAAAGTAAATTATTATGCTATTAAAGCTAGTATGAATATTGCAAAGGAAAAAGGAAAATATTCATGCTTTGAAGGTTCTGATTGGGATAATGGAGAGTATTTTAACTTAAGAAATTATAATTCAGATAAATGGAATGACTTAAAGAAAGAAGTTAATAAATTTGGTTTAAGAAATGGATATCTTTTTGCAGTTGCACCTAATGGTTCTACAGCTACAATTGCTGGTACAAGTGAAGGGATAGATCCTGTTATGTCAAGATTCTGGCTTGAGGAGAAGAAGGGAAGTATAGTTCCTAAAACAGCACCAAATTTAAGTTGGGAAAATTTCTGGTATTATAATTCAGCATATAATATAGATCAAGATTTATGTGTTGAGATAAATGGAATAAGACAAAGACATATAGATCAAGGTCAATCATTTAATTTATATATAACAACAGATTATACTATGAGACAAATAATGAATTTATATATAAAAGCTTATAAATGCGGAGTTAAATCAATTTACTATGTAAGATCAAAATCATTAGAAATATCAGAATGTGAAAGCTGTTCAGCATAATTTAGCTTAGATATTTTTTATAGAAGCGGGAGAATAATAATGAATATAAATAAAAAGCCTTTATTTAATGAAAATGGTGATATTGAAGTAAGTAAAAGAAAAATGATAAATGGTAACACTACTAATTTAAATGACTTCAATAATATGAAGTATGGATGGGTAAGTGAATGGTATAGGCAAGCAATGAATAATTTTTGGATACCAGAAGAGATAAACTTAGCTCAAGATTTAAAAGATTATAGTAAATTAGATGAATATGAAAGAAGTGCTTATGATAAAATTTTATCTTTTTTAATATTTTTAGATTCCATACAGACAGCAAATTTAAGTAATATAAATAATTATATAACAGCTAGTGAGATTAATTTATGCTTAACTATTCAAGCATTCCAAGAAGCAGTTCATTCTCAGAGTTATAGTTATATGCTTGATACCATTTGCTCACCGGAAAAAAGAAATGAAATTCTTTATCAATGGAAAGATGACAAAATACTTTTAGAAAGAAATAAGTTTATAGGCCGACAATATAATAAATTTTTAGAGAGTCCGACTAAGGAAAATCTTATAAAAACTATTATGGCAAACTTTATTTTGGAAGGTATTTATTTCTATTCTGGATTTATGTTCTTTTATAACCTTGAAAGAAATGGGAAAATGCCAGGTTCAGCACAAGAAATTCGTTATATAAATAGAGATGAAAATACACATCTTTGGTTATTTAGAAATTTAATTAAAGAACTTCAAAAAGAAGAGGAAGAAATATTTACTAAGGAATTAATAAATGAACTAAGAACTATGATGGAAATAGGAGTTCTAAATGAGATAAAGTGGGGAAATTACGTAATTGGTGAAAATATTCAAGGGATAAATAAAAATTTAATAGAAAGTTATATTAAATTTTTAGGAAATAAAAGATTAAAAGAAATAGGATTAGAACCTATATTTGAAGGATATGATAAAAATCCAGCAACATGGGTAGATTCATTAGCTAATGCTAATGCTGTTAAAACAGATTTCTTTGAAGCTAAGTCTACAGCTTATGCAAAAGCAAGTGTTTTAGTTGATGATTTATAATCATTAACTAAAGCATGATTTTTGTTTAAAATCTTATTGAAAATGTTATTTATCTATTTTAAAGTTAAAAAAATTACAAAATAACTTTGAATTTATTATAAAATTAATCAAAAAAAGTATATTTTGGAAAAAAATTCATAAAAAATAATATATAAAACAAAATTTTCATGATAACGTTATTAACAAATCAAAAAAATATGATATAATACATTATAGTTTGAAAAAATATGTTAATACACATTAAATTTAAAATAAATAAAAAAGTACTAAATTTTGCTTAAGTGTAGGAGGAATTCAATAATGAAAAAAGGTATCGCTGCATCAAAAGGGTATGCAATAGGTAAAGTATTCATTCAAGAACACGAAGAAATAGTTATAACTGATGCTAAGGTTTCAGATGTAGCTGCAGAAAAGGAAAAATTACAAAATGCTCTTGCAGCATCAAAAGAACAATTAACTGCAATTAAAGAAAAAACACTTGCTGAAATAGGTGAACATGAAGCTGCTGTTTTCGAAGCTCATTTAACTTTATTAGATGACCCAGAGTTTACTGGAACTATGGAAATGACAGTTGAAACAGAAAGCTTAAATGCTATGAAAGCTGTTCAAAATGTTACAGATACATTCGTTATGATTTTTGAATCAATGGATGATGCATATATGAGAGAAAGAGCTGCTGATATTAAAGACGTTTCTAAGAGAATCATCTCTAACTTAGCAGGAAAAGGTGGAAGTGCTTTTGCTATAACTGAAGCAAATACAGTTGTTGTTGCTTATGACTTAACACCATCAGATACAGCCCAATTAGATAGATCAAAAGTTGTTGGTTTCTTAACAGATATCGGAGGAAGAACTTCTCACTCTGCTATCATGGCTAGAACATTAGAAATTCCAGCTGTAGTTGGTCTAGGAGATATAACTACATCAGTTAAAAATGGTGATTCAATAATCGTTGATGGTATTGAAGGATTTGCAATAATTAACCCATCAGAAGAAGTTATTGCTGAATATGTAGCTAAGAAAGAAAAATTTGCTGCAGAACAAGAAGAATTAAAGAAACTTATCGAAGTTAAAACTGTAACTAAATCAGGTAAGAGAATAGAAGTTTGCGGTAACATTGGTAAGCCAGAAGATATAGATCAAGTTTTAGCTAACGGTGGAGATGGTGTAGGATTATTCAGAACTGAATTCTTATACATGGACAGAGATCAAGCTCCAACTGAAGAAGAACAATTTACAGCTTATAAAACTGTTTTAGAAAAAGCTAACGGTAAGCAAGTTGTTATTAGAACATTAGATATCGGTGGAGATAAGGTATTACCTTACTTACCATTACCAGAAGAAATGAACCCATTCTTAGGCTACAGAGCTATAAGATTATGTTTAGATAGAAAAGATATATTCAAGGTTCAAATCAGAGCTTTATTAAGAGCTTCTGTATACGGAAACCTTTGTGTTATGTTCCCAATGATTTCAGGCTTAGAAGAATTCCAAGCTGCTAAAGAATTCGTTGAAGAATGTAGAGCTGAATTACATGCTGAAGGAGTTCAAACTTCAGAAACAACTCAATGGGGTATCATGGTTGAAATTCCAGCTGCAGCAGTATATGCAGATGAATTAGCTAAGCACGTTGATTTCTTCTCAATAGGAACAAACGACTTAATCCAATACACATTAGCTGCTGACAGAATGAGCGAAAAAGTATCATACCTTTATAATCCAATGCACCCAGCTGTATTAAGATTAATAAAGATGACTATAGATGGAGCTCACAAACATGGTAAGTGGGTTGGAATGTGTGGAGAAATGGCAGGAGACGAAGCTGCTATCCCTACATTAGTTGAATATGGATTAGATGAATTCTCAATGAGTGCTACATCAATCTTAACTGCTAAGAAGATAATATTAGAACAAGAATAATATATAAGGAATCGCAATAGCGATTCCTTTTTTATTGTATTTAGAAAACCACTTGCTATGCA
>NZ_KB291624.1 GCF_000320405.1 Clostridium celatum DSM 1785
TAAACAGGGGGTTTTTCAACAAACTGAAAATACACATAATATTATTATGTGTATTTTAAAATATTTTTATTCTCTATTGGTTACTTAAAAAATTTACTAAATACTTACTATTGTTTAATGTACACATTTCTCCGCTTACTCTACGAAATGAGGACTTAAATTCTAAGCTCAATCTATGATTTCACTAAAAATTTAATGTCTCCTTGATAAGTAAAGCTACGTTCTCAGCAGTAGGATGTATCAACTCACTCACTTTGTTCGCTCTTTGACATCCCTTGTATGGAACGTGCTAAATACTTATCTTCGTCGCTCTCTCTCCCTGATAAGTAAAGCTACGTTCTCAGCAGTAGAATGTATCAACTCACTCACTTTGTTCGCTCTTTGACATCCCTTGTATGGAACGTGCTAAATACTTATCTTCGTCGCTATCTCTCCTTGATAAGTAAAGCTACGTTCTCAATATGAGCGGTATGTGGGAACATGTCTACTGGCTGAACTTCTATTGTTTTGTATCCATTTTCCTCTAATATAGCTAAATCTCTAGCTAATGTGCTTGGATCACAGCTCACATATACTATTCTTTCTGCATCTATATTAGTTATTGCATTTAATAATTTAATATCACAGCCCTTTCTAGGTGGATCTACAACTACTACATCAGCTTTTACTCCGCTATTTATTAAATCTGGAATAACAACTTCTGATTCACCAACAAAGAACTCTACATTATCTACATTGTTTTCTCTAGCATTTATATTTGCATTTTCAATAGCTTGTGGAATAATTTCTACTCCATAAACCTTTTTAGCCTTTTGTGATAAGAATAATGTAATAGTTCCAGTACCACAATATGCATCAAATACAGTTTCATCTCCAGTAAGTCCTGCATACTCTAAAGCCTTGCCATATAAAACTTCAGTTTGAATAGGATTTACTTGGAAGAATGATAATGGTGAAATATTGAATCTAAATTTATCTATATAATCACTTATAGTTGGCTCACCCCATAGTGTTATACACTTCTCACCTAATATAACATTAGTAGGCTTAGAATTAACATTTTGAATTACACTTTTAATTCCTGGTATATTATCTACTATTAAATTTATAAATTCCTGTTTATAAGGTAGATTTTCACCATTTGTCACTAATACTACCATAACTTCATTACTAGTAAAGCCACGTCTTATCATTATATGTCTAACAATTCCTGTTTCATCATAATTTCCATCTATATTGTATGGTTTTATATTATATTTTTTTATCCATTCTCTTGTTAATTCAACTACCTTATCTGCTATTTCATCTTGAATTAGACATGTTTCCATATCAATTATTTCATGACTTCTTGGCGCAAAGAAACCTATCTTTAACTCTCCATTAACTAATCCTATAGGTAATTGAACTTTATTTCTGTATCTCCATGGTTCTTCCATACCTAATGGAAATTTAACTAAGCTTGAATCTAATTTTCCTATTTTACTTATACAATCCTTAACTCTCTCAAATTTAAAGTTTAATTGTTCATTATATTTTGAATGCTGTAATTTACATCCACCACATCTATTATGTATTTTACAACTAGTTTCACATCTTTCAACTGAAGGTTCTATTATATTAATAAGCTTTCCATAAGCAAAATTCTTCTTAACTTTTACTATTCTAACATTTACTTTTTCGCCTTTTAATGCTCCTTCTATAAATATAGGATAACTATCATTTATTTTAGCTATACCTTCTCCTTCATATCCTTGAGAAACTATATCTACTATGTACTCTTTATTCTTTTCTACCAAATCTATCACCTATCACTTAATTAAATTTGTTCTGTTTATCCTTAAGTATATTAAATTATAACATAATAAAAGTAAATTAAGAAATAATTTAGTTTATCTTCAAATTTAGAAGATTTATATTAATCACTTATAGCTAAATTCATCTCATAATATCTACTCTAGTATGTTTATTATTCAAAAAAAAAGACACCTTTCGGTGCCAAGTAATGAATCAGTTGCCTTTACCATTTTAATTCTTTCGAACTTCTATGATATTATCAATTATACCCTAAAATTGCAATAGCAATTGTTAACTTTTTGTTAACTTTTTATGAAAATAGCCATTTTTGCTAGTCTTTCTTGCATTTTTCTTTGTATTTTATAAATATCATGAATTTTTTTATTCATTTTCTTGTGTAAAACTCACTATATAACTATATAACTTTAATTTTTAGAAAGTTAAAATTCTATTTTTTTAGTATTCATAATATAAAAAAATAAGAAGTGTAAAATTACACTTCTTATTTTATGTTAATTATTCAACTACGCTTACTTTTAAAAGGTTTGTTGATCCAACTTTGTCTAATCCAGCGGCTATTACAACTGTGTCTCCAGCCTTAGCAAATCCATTTTCAACAGCTAATTTAGTAGCGTTAGCCATCATAGCATCTGTTGAATTTTGATCTTCAGCAACAACTGGATATACTCCAAAGCTAAATGCTAAGCTCTTAGCAACTTTTTCACATGGAGTTACAGCTACGATTGGACAATCTGGTCTGCATTGAGAAATTCTCTTAGCAGTTGATCCACTCTTAGTTGAAGAAACTATTGCAGCAGCTTTTAATTCGTTAGCGGCATTGCAAGCAGCTCTTGATATAACTCCTGATATAGCTGGAGTGTGAGATTTAGCTTTAGAAACAGCAGTTTCGTAGCTTAATTTCTTTTCAGTTTCAACAGCTATCTTAGCCATAGTTTGAACTGATTCTACTGGCCAATCTCCGTTAGCTGATTCACCAGATAACATGATTGCATCTGTTCCATCTAATATAGCGTTAGCAACGTCAGAAACTTCTGCTCTTGTTGGTCTTGGGTTTCTCATCATTGAATCTAACATTTGAGTTGCAGTAACAACTGGCTTTCCAGCAGCATTACATTTTTCGATCATCATCTTTTGAACAGCTGGTAACTTTTCGAATGGAATTTCAACTCCTAAATCTCCTCTAGCAACCATTAAACCGTCTGAAGCTTCTAATATAGCATCTATATTATCAACACCTTCTTGGTTTTCTATCTTAGAAATGATCATGATGTGTTCTCCACCATTTTCATTTAATATTTGTCTTATAGTTTCAACGTCTGAAGCTTTTCTTATGAATGATGCAGCAACAGCGTTAACTCCGATTTCACAACCGAATTTTAAGTCAGCTATATCTTTTTCAGTTAAAGCTGGTAATTTGATTGAAACTCCTGGAACGTTAACTCCTTTGTGAGTTGCAACAAATCCTGTGTTTTGAACTGTACAGTGAATCTTGTTTCCTTCTATAGATTCAACTGTTAATCCTACTAAACCGTCATCGATAAGGATAGTATCTCCTGGTTTAACATCATTAGCTAATCCAGCATAAGTTACTGAACACTCTTCAGTGTTACCAACAACATCTCCACCTGCATGAACAGTGAATTTAGCTCCTGCTTGTAATTCAACCTTCTTAGGTTCAAATTTACCAGTTCTGATTTCTGGTCCTTTTGTATCTAACATAACAGCTATTTCTTTGTTGTGCTTCTTAGCTAATTCTTTAACTAAGTTTATTCTTGCTGCATGTTCTTCATGATCTCCGTGAGAGAAGTTGTGTCTTGAAACATTCATTCCTGCTTCTATTATTTGTGATAATATTTCTGGGTTTTCACTAGCTGGACCGATAGTGCAAATGATCTTTGTCTTTCTCATTTAAAACTCTCCTTTAATCTCTAAAATCATAATGTATTTAAAATAAAATTATTAGTATATTAATCTAATTTACAAATTAGAATTTAATTATTTAGAAATTTCTTCTGAAATTTCATATAATTTTTCATCAAATTTTCTATCTAATGCTAAAGCTTCATCTATGTCTTGGTCAAATATTTCGTTGTCTTTAATTCCAACAACTCTTGAAGTCTTACCTTCCATTAATAGTTCAATTGCTTTTGAACCCATTCTTGAAGCTAAAACTCTATCAAAAGCACTTGGGCTTCCACCTCTTTGGATGTGACCTAAAACAGTTGCTCTAGTTTCAATTCCTGTTTGAGCTTCTACGTATTTAGCTAATTCTGAAGCGCCACCAACACCTTCAGCAAGTAAAACTAGGTTATGCATTTTTCCTGATTTCTTACCTTCTAGGATAACTTTACATAATTCATCTTTGTCATATCCTTTTTCAGGTGTAATTATGTATTCAGCTCCACATGCAACACCTGTGTGAAGAGCGATATCTCCACAGTTTCTACCCATAACTTCTACAATAGATACTCTTTCGTGAGAAGTTGATGTATCTCTAATTTTATCTATAGCATCAACTACAGTATTTAATGCTGTGTCAAATCCTATTGTATAATCAGTGTAAGTTAAATCATTATCTATAGTACCAGGTAAACCTATTGTTTTAACTCCTAGTTTTGATAATAATTTAGCACCAGTGAAAGATCCATCTCCACCGATAACTACTAAAGCATCTACACCATTATCTGCAAGTATTTGTGCAGCTTCTTTTCTTACTTCTTCTTGTTTAAATTCTAAACATCTAGCAGTTCTTAAAATTGTACCGCCTCTTTGAATTATATCTGAAACTGATGATCTATTCATTGGGAATAACTCACCATTAATTAATCCAGCATATCCTCTTTGTACTCCCATAACTTCAATACCGTTATGTATTGCAGTTCTTACTACTGCTCTTATTGCAGCATTCATTCCTGGAGCATCTCCACCACTTGTTAAAACAGCTATTTTTTTCATAAAATATTCCTCCTCGATACTACTAAGGACTCTGCATGTCCACACACTTTGAAATATTCCTTATTATTCTTACATTGTTTATTATTAAACTTTTTACCACCTTATTTATTTTACTTGTAAACTGAAAGTAATGCAACTAAAATAAACATCAAATTGTCTAAATTTATCGATTATTTAAATTATTATGTGTATATTATACCCTATATTTATTGAAAATATATATTATATACGCTTGCCAAATTCTTTTATAGACTGTTTTCATTTATACATAATATCAAATTTATAGCTTTTAAGTAAAATTAACTAAAATTCACTTGAAATAATAAATATTTTTCTATTTTTTATTAAAAAATCTTTCCTCTTTTATTTTATAAAATTTATAATATATTTTATATTGTAATTTTTCACAAAATTAAAAAAATAAAGTTCTTAGCAAAGTTTATTGCTAAGAACTTTATAAATATTTTTTCTAATTTTCATATTTATTAAAATTATGCATTATTATCTATTCCACAATTTTAACATTCTCTTCTCCAAAGCTTTTTATTAATTCAATAACTACATCACTATTTAAATCAACCCACATTTCTTTTGGCATACGATAATTCTTTCTATCTTTTGCTGTAAATACATATATAGGTGTATTTCCTCTATATTCATTCACTATCTGCACTAACTGCGGTTTAATTTCTTTAGCTTTTTCTAAGCTTTCTACTCTTAAATAAAGTTTTTCACTATTTACTTTTTCTAGAGGCTCAATACTTTCACATATAAGCTTTGGCTCTTCATCTTCCTTAATACTAACTCTACCTTTTATTATTACCATAGAGTCTAAAGTTATTAAATTTCTAACTTTATCTAGTGTCTTAGGAAACACAACAACCTCAATAACACCACTTAAATCTTCTAACTTTAAAAATGCCATCATAGAATTATTTCTAGTTACTTTTTGATTTACTTCAGCCAGTATTCCACCTAAAACAACTCTTTGATTATCTTGAATTAAATATTCATCATCACCTAATCCATCCATTATAGCTTCATAGGAATTAAAAATAGTTTCTACTGTTGTTGATGTCATTACCTTTAAGCTCTTTTCATATTCATCTAAAGGATGACCAGTTATATAAAGCCCAGTCATTTCTTTTTCCATTGATAATAAATTATTTTTAGCAAACTCTTTAATATCTGGATATTTTACTTCCGGTGCTTTAATACTTTCCTCAGCCATTCCAAAAAGACTAATTTGTCCATCTATATTTCTTTTCTTTTCATTTGATATACTATCCATAAGCTTTTCATAGACAGCTAAAAGCTTAGATCTAAACACTTTAAATTCATCAAAAGCTCCTGCTTTAATTAAGCTTTCTACTGCTCTCTTATTTATAGTTGATAAATCTATTTTGTTTATAAAATCAACTAATGATTCAAAATTACCTTTTTCTTTTCTAGCTGCTACAATTCCTTCAACAACATTTACACCAACATTTTTTATTGCTGCAAGACCAAATCTAATACTATCATCTTTAACTGTGAACTTTGAGTAACTTTCATTTATATCTGGTGGTAACACTTGTATTCCTAAGCTTTCTGCAAATTTTATATAATGTGCTACCTTCTCATTTATACCCATAACAGAATTAACCATTGCTGCTATAGTTTCAACTGGATAGTAATGCATTAAATATGCTGTTTGATATCCTATTACTGCATATGCTGCAGCATGACTCTTATTAAATGCATATGAAGCAAAGTCCATCATTTGGTCGAAAATTTCATTAGCCGCTTTTTCACTTATACCATTTCTCAAGCAACCTGGAACTTCTACATTGCCATTTTCATCAACTATTCCATAAATAAAATTCTTTCTTTCTTGCTCCATAACGCTGTGCTTTTTCTTTGACATGGCTCTTCTAACCATATCACTTCTACCTAGTGAGTATCCTCCTAGATCTCTAACTATTTGCATTACCTGCTCTTGATATACCATTACTCCATATGTAACATCTAGTATACTTTCCAGTTCTGGTGTCTCATAATGCACACTGTCTTTATTTCTTTTACCTTCTATATATCTTGGAATTTCTGACATTGGACCTGGTCTATATAGAGATATACCGGCTATAATATCTTCTAAGCAGTCAGGTTTTAATTCTTTCATGAATGATGTCATTCCTGGAGATTCTAATTGGAATACACCAGCAGTCTTTCCTTCACCAATCATGTTATAAACATTTTTATCTTCAAAATCTATCTTATCTAAATCAATATCTACTCCGCGATTTTCTTTAATCATCTTAACAGCATCACTCATAACTGTTAAAGTTCTAAGTCCAAGGAAATCCATCTTTAGAAGACCAAGTTCTTCTAATGTTGTCATATCAAATTGAGTTACTATCATGTCTTCATTTCTTTGAAGTGGTACATATTCAACTAATGGCTTAGATGCTATAACTACACCTGCAGCATGAGTTGATGAATGTCTAGGTAACCCCTCTAAAGTTCTACTAACATCAATTAGTGTTTTTACTCTATCTTCACTTTCATATGCTGCCTTAAGTTCTGGATTTAAATCTAATGCCTTTTCTATAGTTATTCCAAGCATTGTAGGAATCATCTTAGCTATTCTATCAACTTCTGCATAAGAATAATTCATAGCCCTTCCTACATCTCTTAAACATAATCTAGCTGCCATTGTACCAAATGTAATTATCTGTGATACATTTTTTACTCCATACTTATCAACAACATAGTCAATTACTTCTTGTCTTCTTTCATAACAAAAATCCGAATCTATATCAGGCATACTCACACGTTCTGGATTAAGGAAACGTTCAAATAGCAAACTATATTTTATTGGGTTAATTTTTGTTATTCCAAGAGTATAAGCAACAATTGAACCTGCAGCAGATCCTCTACCTGGTCCTGTTGGTATTCCATGATCATTTGAGTATTTAATAAAATCCCATGTAATCAAGAAATAATCAACATATCCCATTTGATTAATTACTCCAAGCTCATAATTAAGTCTATCAACATAACATTTTGCTTCTTCATTACTTTTACTAAACTCATTTATTGCACTAACATCTATAGGCTTCCCCCTAAACTCATCAAATACATCGTATCTTTCTACAAGTCCATCAAAACAAACTTCTTCTAAGTAATCAAAATGAGTTTTATACTCCTCTGGAACAGGGAAATTAGGTAACTTAGATACATGGAATTCATAATCAAAATTACACTCTTCTGCAATCTTAACTGTGTTTTCTAATGCTTCTGGAACGTAAGAAAACATATCCCACATTTCTTCTGGTGATTTTAAATAGAATTGATTTGAAGGATATCTTCTTCTATTTTCATCATCTACAGTTTTACCAGTTTGAATACACATAAGAATATCATGAGCCGTTGAATCTTCTTGCTTTATATAGTGAACATCATTTGTTGCAATTAAAGGTATACCCGTTTCTCTAGATAACTTAATGTTTCCTTCTGTAACCTTTCTTTGCTCTTCCATTCCATGATCTTGTATTTCTAAATAAAAGCCATCTTTAAATATGTCTCTATACATAAGAGCTACTTCTTTAGCTTTTTCGTAATTCTCATTTAATAAATTTTTTTGAACTTCTCCACCAAGACAAGCACTTAAAGCTATTAACCCTTCACTATGTTTTCTTAAAAACTCATGGTCAACTCTCGGTTTATAATAAAAACCATCAATAGATGCTGCTGATACTATTTCCATTAAATTCTTATATCCAACTTCATTCTTTACTAATAAAACTAAATGATATGTACCATTATCTTTATCATTGATTTTAATGTCCATAGACTTGCCCGCAACATAAACTTCACAACCAAGTATAGGTTTAATTCCTTGTTCTATAGCCTCTTTATAAAAAGCTACACATCCATACATAACACCATGATCAGTAATTGCTATACTTTTCATCCCAAGCTCTTTAGCTCTACTAATAACTTTTTTTATCTTAGCAGAACTATCAAGCAAACTATATTCTGTATGCAAATGGAGATGACAAAACTCCTTATTTTTCAATAAAAACACCCCCTTTGGAAAACTAAAAGTGAAAAGCTAAAAATTAAAGCTATTTAAAGATTTTCCTTTTTATCTTTTCACTATTAATAAATTAATAATTTCCACTTCTAATTTCTTCTGCTATTTTTTCTATTTTTCTTAATCTATGATTTATTCCGGATTTACCTACTGGTGGATCTAGCATTTCACCTAATTCCTTAAGTGATTCGTCTGGATAACTTAATCTAAGTTCTGCAACTTCTTGAAGATTTTTAGGTAATCTTTTAAGTCCTATGGTACTTTGAATAAGCTTTATACTTTCAACTTGTCTTACTGCTGCATTTACTGTTTTACTAAGATTAGCCGTTTCACAATTAACAAGTCTATTTACATTATTTCTCATTTCCTTCATTATTCTTATATTTTCAAGTTCCAGTAATGACGTATGAGCACCAACAATGTTTAAAAGGTCAACTATTTGCTCACCTTCTTTTATATATATTATAAAGCTATTTTTTCTTTGAATAACTTTAGAGTTTAACCCAAAAGAATTGATAAGTTTACACAAATCAATTGCATACTCCTCACTATGAGTTACAAATTCTAAATGATATGTTTTTTCAGGATTAGTAATACTTCCTCCCCCTATAAACGCACCTCTAATATATGCTTTTTTGCATTCTTCTGTCCTAACCATTTCTGGATCTATTTTATAATCAAGAGTTAATACTCCATCAATTTCTTTAAATATTCCTGTTTCTGTTAATAAATCCCTAACGCCCATTTCCTCTTCTATTAAAACCATATATATATTATTCTTCTTTAACGAATTACTCTTCTTAACCATTAATTTTTGAATGTATATCAAAGTGTTCCTTTAATATAGTGAAGATATGTCTTGCTGAAGCTGGATTTTCCGTTGTTATTCTAAAGCTAAGACCT
Source organism: Clostridium celatum DSM 1785 (assembly GCF_000320405.1). Lineage (GTDB taxonomy): Bacteria > Bacillota > Clostridia > Clostridiales > Clostridiaceae > Clostridium > Clostridium celatum. The sequence continues at coordinate 9,752 of NZ_KB291624.1, forward strand.
TTCCCACTAAACCCTATAGTTCCACTACCCTTCATTATTGCTGAAAGCTCTGCTAAAGCTTCCTCTTTAGATATGTCTATGTACCTACATATTTCTCCCTTTACTTTCGCTGAAAACGACATTTACTAATTCTCCTCACTACTTAAATAATATATTTCATTATATCATAAACTGTGCCGTATGTGTCATACTATAATATTGGAAACTTTAATAAATACTATTATATTAATAACTAAATTTCAAACACTCATTTTTATATAAATATTAATATCTATATTTCATTTTTATATCACTATATCAATACCATTATCTTAAATAACTTTTCCTCAAAATTTAAATTTAAATTTGAAAAATATTGATATAAATCAACGCAACATATATGCTAAATTCTAATTTAATACTTAGTAAAAGAAAAATTGAATTAATAGCCAACTCAATCGATAAAATGACTAAAAACTTAATCAATCTTCCTTAAACTAAATATAAAATTATTGCTAAAATATTATATCAATACTTTTTCATTTAATTTTTATTTGCAATAAAAGTTCTATTTTTTCTTTGATATCTTCTTTGATACGTACATATACTCAATTATTTTCTTTCTATCATAAAGTAATTTCTTATCTAAGATAGTAGTCATTAATATTTGTGCTAAATGCTTTGAATCGTGTTTTACGTATCCTTTTGTTATTTTAACTAAATCTGTTTCTATAACCTCAACACCTAATTTGTCTATTTCTTCATAATCTAATTGCACTAATTTTGAACCTTCATTTTTATATCTTTCTTCAATATCTTTAGGTATAGTTCCATTATTAGCAATTACATATTGCACACTGTCTTTTCCACTATATTTCATTAATGTTTTAATATGATCTGATACTGTAAAATCATCTGTTTCGCCTGGTTGAGTCATAACATTAGAAACATAAATTTTAATAGCATTACTTCTTCCTATACTTTCTACAATATCTTCAACTAAAAGATTAGGAATTATACTAGTATAAAGACTTCCAGGCCCCATAATAATTGCATCGGCATCTTCTATAGCCATTAATGCATCTACTAACGGTTTCGCTTTTTCTGGATTAATTTTAAGAGTCTTTATTCTACTATTTTGTTTTAAAGCCTCACTAGGTATTATTGACTCACCTTCTATAATATTACCATTTTCAAGCTCTGCTATTAATTTCATATCATCTAAAGTAACAGGTAATACCTTTCCTGTTACTGCAAGTACTGAACTCATCTTTTGTACTGCATCTTCAAAATTCTCACTTATTCCAGCCATTGCTGCTAAAAATAAATTACCAAAGTTTTGACCTTTTAACGTTCCCTCTGTAAATCTATATTTTAGTAAATCCTCCATTATTGGTTCAGTATCTGCTAAAGCTAATATACAGTTACGTATATCCCCTGGTGGAAGCATACCAAGGTCAGCCCTAAGCTTTCCTGAACCACCACCATCATCACCAACAGTTACTATTGCTGTTATATTATCTGTGTAAAGCTTAAGTCCTCTAAGCATAGTAGAAAGCCCAGTTCCCCCACCTATAACTACCACCTTAGGTCCATTGACATGAACTCTTTTTTCATCAACTAACTCTTCAATATTCTTATTGCTAATTGTAATTTTAACCTTTTCACTATTAATTAATGCTATTGAAGATTTAATAATTTCAGAAAGTGAAATAACCATTATTACAATTCCTAATATTGTTAAAAACAAACTAAAAACCTTTCGGCTTAAAGTATTATCAACACTTGAAATTAATCTAATTATTCCAAATATCAAAATTACTAATCCAATAAAACCAGTAAATAACCATCTTTTAATTTTTATACCTGGTTTCATCAAAAAATCCATTATCATAATTTCTTATCCCCTTTATGAACATCCTCTTTTATATCTCTATGCTCTATATATACATTATAATTTTTCTCGTGTAAACTTTTGTAAATTTCATTAGCTATAGCTACAGATCTATGTCTACCGCCTGTACATCCAATAGCAACTATAAGTTGTCTCTTACCTTCCTTTTTATAATTAGGTATTAAGAAATCTAACATGCCATTTAGTTTTTCTAAGAATTCTATAGTTTCTTCTTGTTCTAATACATAATCATTAACAGGCTTATCTAAACCTGAAAAAGGCTTTAATTCTGGTATATAGAATGGATTTGGTATAAATCTAACATCAAAAACTAAATCTGAATCTACTGGTATTCCATACTTAAAACCAAAACTTAACACAGTAATTGCCATTTGTTTTTCTGGAATGATTTCATCACCAAATCTTTTAGTCATTTCTTCTCTTAAATCACCAATTTTATATTTTGATGTATCTATTATTATATCTGCATTTTCCTTTACTTCTCTTAATTTTTCTCTTTCAAGTTCAATTCCCTTTATAACTCTACCATTTCCAGCTAACGGATGACTTCTTCTCTTTTCTTTAAATCTTTTTACAAGAACTTCATCACTTGCATCTAAAAATAGAATTTCATATTTAAATTGTTCTTTAGATAACTCCTTTAAACTTTGGAATAAATCATTAAAGAAAACTCCCCCTCTAATATCTATAACTAAAGCAACCTTGTCTATTTTACCAGCGCTTTGACTGCAAGCTTCAGCAAATTTTGTTATTAAAGTTGGTGGTAAATTATCTACACAAAAATACCCCATATCTTCTAAGCTTTTAGTAGCTTCTGACTTACCTGCACCTGATAATCCTGTTACTATAATAAATCTCATCTAATACCTCCAAAATCCTGTTTTTTACTGCTAGTATAACTTCATTATAACATACTACTTATTTCTAAATGCTTATCTAAAACCTAAAATTTTATATTTTATTATTACTAATTTCTTATTATCAATATTCTTCAAATAATAAATGAAAAAAGTTGCTAAATAGCAACTTTTTATTCTTCACCTATTATTCTAACTTCAGGATGAAGATCTACACCAAATTGTCTTTTTACTTCATCTTGAATGTATTTTATTAAATCTGTAATATCTTTAGCTGTAGCATTTCCTTTATTTATAACAAATCCAGAATGCTTTTCTGAAACAGCTGCTCCACCTATAGAATAACCTTTTAATCCAGCATCTTGTATAAGTTTTCCTGCAAAGTAACCTGTAGGTCTCTTAAATGTACTTCCTGCTGATGGATACTCAAGTGGTTGTTTTGACTCTCTCTTATTTGTTAAATCATCAATTAACTCTTTAATAGTTTTAACTGTACCTTTTTTTAAAGCAAAAGTGGCAGATAATACTACATATCCTTTTTTCATCACTAGTGATGATCTATATCCAAAATCTAACTCATCTTTTGTAAGAGTAACTACTTTTCCGTCTTCATTTATTACATCTGCACTCTCAATTACATGAGATATTTCTCCATCGTAAGCTCCTGCATTCATAAATACAGCACCACCTATAGTCCCTGGAATTCCACAAGCAAATTCAAATCCTGTTAGTGAATTTTCCATTGCTTTATCTGAAACAGCCTTTAACATAGCACCACATTCAGCTATTATTTTATCATCTTTTACTGTTATATTATTAACCTTCTTTAATGATATAACTACACCTCTAAATCCACCATCTCTAACTAATATATTAGAACCGTTACCTATAACATAAAATGGAATGTTATTTTCTTTACAAATATTAATGCTCTTTAATACTTGTTCTTCATTTTCAGGAATCAATAATATGTCTGCTGGTCCTCCAACTTTAAAATTAACATATCCACTTAACTTTTCATCTATTTTAACATCTGTTTCATTGTAAAATTCATTAAATAAACCTATAAATTTACTGTATTTATTCATTAATAAGCTCCTTAAACTACAAATTATTTTATAGTTTAATAGTATAAATTAATTTATGCTATTAAACAAGTGAATTTATTTTAATTATTGCCATTAAAGTAAATAAAAATACTTTCTGCCGATTTTTTATCTATTGATGGTGTTTCCAATAATTCTTCTATTGTAGCTTTCTTTATATTATCTACACTACCAAACTTTAAAAGCAAAGCTCTTCGTCTTTTTTCTCCAACATAAGGTATGTCATCTAATATGGAATGTAATGTTCTTTTATCTCTTAAACTTCTATGATATGTTATTGCAAATCTATGCACCTCATCTTGGATTCTTCTTATAAGTTGCATTAAATTAGAACTTCTATTAATAATTAACTCTTTATTATTATATATAATCCCCCTTGTTTGGTGCTTATCATCTTTAACAAGACCACATACAGGTATGTCTATATTTAAGCTTTGTAGAACCTCTAATGCAACATTAATCTGTCCTTTTCCACCATCCATCATTATTAAATCTGGAAAGTTCGAAAATTTTCCTGCGGAGAATTTTAGTTCCCTCTCTTGAATAGCTTTTATTTCCTCTAAACCATGATTAAATCTTCTAGTAAGTATTTCTCTCATACTCTCATAATCATTAGCACCCTTTACAGTTTTGATTCTAAATCTTCTGTAATCACTATTTTTAGCTCTTCCTTCTTCAAATACTATCATTGTGTTCCAACAGAATCAACGCCTTGAATATTTGAAATATCATATGCCTCTATTCTAGTAGGCCATTCTTCTAAATCCAATAGATTTTGAAGTTCTTCTAAAGATACTCTATTAATCTCTTTTTCCTTAAAGAATTTATCTTTAAATTTTTCTAAAGTTATTTTTGCATTGCTCTTAACCATTTCTAGCATTTCTTTCTTTTGACCTTTTTGAGGAACTTTTACCCAAACCTTTGACCCTCTTTTAATTGTTAAATATTCCTCTATTAAGTCATTATCAGAAATCGCTGGTACATATATAGTTTTAGGTACTTTAGCAGTGCCTCCATAAAATGATGTTATAAATTCCTCAAGCATTTCTTCAATAGACTCATTTGCAGTATTTTCAAATATAAAATGTTCTCTACCAATTACTTTTCCATCTCTTGAGAAAAATACTTGAATACAACTATCTTTTTCATCAAAATCAATATTGATAAAATCCTCATCACCTTCCATAGTTTTAAATATCTTTTGTTTCTCCACTATAGCTTCTATTGATAGTATTTTATCTCTTAAGGCCGCTGCCTTTTCAAATTCTAATTCTTCTGCTGCTTTTTCCATATCGGCTTTTAGCATTTTAGTTATGTACGTATCTTTTCCACTAAGTATGTCTATAATATCACTTATCATCTTTCCGTATTGTTCTTTTGATACATGCCCACCACATGGTCCTAAACATTTTTTTATATGGTAATTTAAGCAAGGCCTTACCTTCTCACCATTTTCTCTTATAGCTAATTTGCAAGTTCTTAATGGAAAAATCTTGTTTATTAAATTTATAGTTTCGTAAACGGCTGTCCCATTTGTATATGGGCCAAAATATTTGCTACCATCCTTAGCATAATTTCTCGTTACAAAAACTCTAGGAAAATCATCCTTTATTGTTATCTTTATAAAAGGATAAAATTTATCATCCTTTAATAGTATATTATATTTGGGACTATATTTCTTTATTAAATTACACTCTAATATTAATGCTTCCATTTCAGAATCAGTAACTATATACTCAAATTCAGCAATATTTTTCACCATAACTCTAACTTTTTCAGAGTGCTTTTTCGCATTTTGAAAATAACTTTTAACACGATTCTTTAAAATTTTAGCTTTTCCAACATAAATTACTTCACCTAAAGAATTCTTCATTAAATAAACACCAGGCTTATCTGGTAAATTCTTTAAATGATACTCAAAATCAAAAATAAAAACACCTCCGTTTTATATAGTTTAGATTTCTAGCTAGGAAGCTAGGAAGTTAGTAGTTTAAGGAATGAAATTAACTTTTTTAACTTTAAAATATATATTTTTTTAATTTAAGTACATAGTTTTATCATCAATTCCTAACCACTAACTCTTAACATCTAACTACTTCTAGTATCCTAAAACTGCTTGCCTTACTACTTGACTTGCTATTATGGCTGCTGATCCTGCTCCACTTTCACCATTTTCAACTATGACAGCTACTGCTATTTGTGGATCATCCATAGGTGCTACTGAAATAAACCATCCATGTGGTACTGCTTCAGTTCCATCTTCTAATGTATAATCTGCAGTACCTGTTTTTCCACCAGCATTAGTTCCTTCAAATGCAGGCCATCTCCATAAATTATTATCAATTAAATATTTCATATAACTTTGAACTGTTTGTGCATCCTCTACAGACATAACTTGCCTTAATTCTTTGCTATCTACTGTTTTAATAGTATTTTTATCTTTATCAACAACAGAATTAACTAATTTAGGTGTCATTAAAACTCCATCATTTCCTACTGTTGCTGCTACTAATGCCATTTGCATAGGAGTTGCTAAAACAGCACCTTGACCTATACCACTTTGTGCCATATTACCAAGTTCTGAGCTATTTAAAGTTGGAAATGTACTAGCAGATATAGTTACTCCTGGTCCTCTAATTACTGAGTTAAATCCAAAATCCTCTGCAGTTGCCTTTAACTTATCATTTCCAAGTTCCATTGCTAATGTTCCAAAAACAAAATTACTTGAAACTCTATATGCATACTTTAAATCAATATCTCCATGTGCTTGATAAGCATAATTATTTAAAGTTGTTCCATCTTCAAATTCAATTTTTCCTGTATCATGGAATATTTCTTCTGTAACTCCAGGTATATTTTCTAAAGCACTTGTTAATGTTACTGTTTTAAATACTGAACCTGGTGGATATATACCATCTATAGCTCTATTTATTAATGGCGTATCATCAGCACTACCTGCATTTGCTGCTTCCATTGCACTATCTAAATCATTAGGATTGTAACTTGGTTTTGATACCATTGCTAATATCTCTCCAGTTTTAGGGTTTATTGCAACTACTGCACCCCTATTATCTCCTAGTGCATCATATGCAACTCTTTGTAAGGTAGTATCTAATGTTGTGACTACACCATTTCCTACTTTATCTGATTCACCTAATATTTCATTAAATTTAATTTCACTAATAAATTCATTGAAGTTTTCTTTAAAATTAACACTTCCTGTAGACTCTTTATCGCTTTTAATATTTGATATAAGTCCTTTAATATCTATACTAGATAAAAAGTTTCTAAAATTATTTCCAAACATATTGTAGTTAGTAAGTTCATCATTATACTCTTCTTCTAATCCTGTTATTCCATATATTGAACTTACATAACCTAAAGGATGAACAAATAAATCTCCCTGAAGATAGGTTCTATCTTGAGTTGTTTCACTTGTTTTTTCACTTGCTGTAAGTGCTTCTCCATTTCTATCATATATAGTTCCTCTTAAAACTTCATTTTGCTTTGCCATAACTATAGTATTTCCTGGCATTGCATTTATTTCTGGCGCTTTAAAAATTTGAAAATATGCTATATAGGATATCAATGCTATAAAGCAAAAAAGAAAAATTGTCATTACATTTTTTACCCTCTTAGCTAAATCATTCATATCCTATGCCTCCTCCGAAATCTTTTGTAATATTCCTAACGCAAAGAATATTGTTAGTACTGATGATCCACCATAACTTATTATTGGTAGAGTTATACCTGTTAATGGTATAACTGAGAATATTCCACCTATAATAACTAATGTTTGACAAGCTATCATAGTACTAAATCCTACTGCTATTAACTGTGAATATTTATCATTAGTTATAAATGCTGCTCTTATTCCTCTATAGAACAATAAGAAGTATATTATCATTATTCCTATTGCAAATATTATCCCAAACTCTTGGCATATTACTGCATAAATCATATCACTATCACTTACTGGTAAACTATCTATATATCCTTGCCCTAATCCTGTTCCAGTAAATCCACCAGCAGAAATTCCATATAAACCTTGAACTATTTGAAGTGATTCATCATATTTATATTCCCACAAGTTTTTCCAAATCATAACTCTTCTTTGAACATGTGGAAATACTAAATATCCCCCTATAGCTCCTATTACTGATAATCCTAAAGCTGTAAACACATACTTTTTCTTTGAAGTTGCAACATATAATAATGTTATTGAAATACCAAAAAATATTAAAGTGGTACCTAAATCTGCTTGTAATACCATACAACCTAAAGAAAATATCGCTACTAATGCTGGTTCTAATAATTGCTTAAAATCCTCTTTAAAATTCTGTTTATTTTCATATGTTGTAGTGCTGAAGCTAAATATAAAACTAGAGCTATTTTACCAAATTCTGATGGTTGAAGCATAAATGGACCAATTGCAATCCAGTTCTTTGCTCCTCCAAATGTGCTACCAAATATCAGTGCAAGTGGCATTATTACAATTGTAACTATCATAAATTGCTTTCTATACTTTGCAAAACTCTTCAAATCTGGCAATATAACTACTATTAATATGTAACCAACAATTCCAACTGTAACCCAAATTAACTGTTTAATTGCGGTTATTTTATCTATCCTATATAACGTTGCTATTCCTACTACTGCTAATACACTTGCAAAATTTAATATGAATTTGTCCCCATCTGGAAAAAATCTTCTAATTACAAAGTGGGAATAGCCTATTAAAACACATAAGACTACTCCCATAATTATTGCAAATTTATCAAAAGGCTTTTCTATAAAGCCTAAAACAGTGAAAAGTAATAAGCATAGCAAATATATCATTCTTAATAATCTTTTTTCTTGCTTTAATGCCTTCATAAATTCACCTCTATTATTTAAATGAAACACCTTTTCATATTGTTAAAGATGTAATCTAAACTAACTAAATTAAAGATTTAAAATGTTACTTACCTGATCTTAATACTTTAAAAACAGCACTTCCTATTTTAATTTCATCATCAGCCATAAGTTTAAATTGTTCCTCAATTTTTTGATCATTTACATATATTCCATTAGTACTATTTAAATCTTCTATATATAAACTATTATTCTTTACATATATTTTTCCATGATTTCCTGATACAAAAGGTTCTGTAAAAATAATTATGTTATCTTGCTTTCTTCCTAAAGTAACATTTCCTCTTATAGGTATAACTGATCCTTGTTCAAGAGTTGAATTAACTCCTGCCTCAATAACTTCAAGCCCATATACTCTATCTGAATTGTTACCTTTAGTTTTTCCGCCGGTTTTAACATCTTTATACATTATTTTTAATGAATAATATATTATTAAATATAATATTATAATAAAAAGTATTCCACCTATAAAAGTCATTAACTTGGTAATATTCATATTTTCACCTCAAAATTTAACTAATATCCTCCATTATATATTAAATCTATTTCTAAAAAATAACAAGTCATAGCATATTAACTTAAAAGTTTCTTAAGATATTTACCTGTGTAAGACTTTTCTTTCTTTATTATATCTTCCGGCCTTCCTTGAGCTACTAATGTACCACCTTTATCTCCGCCTTCAGGACCTAGATCAATTATATAATCAGCACACTTAATCATATCTAAATTATGTTCTATAACAACTACACTATTTCCTGCATCAACTAATCTTTGAAGTATTTCAACTAATCTATTAACATCATCAACATGAAGTCCTGTTGTTGGCTCATCTAAAATATACAATGTTTTTCCTGTGCTTCTCTTAGATAATTCAAATGCTAATTTAATTCTTTGAGCTTCCCCTCCTGATAGTTGTGTAGATGGTTGACCTAATCTAATATATCCAAGACCAACATCATTTAAAGTTTGAAGTTTATTTTTTATTCTTGGAATATTTTCAAAGAACTCTAATGCTTCTTCAACTGTCATATTTAAGACATCATCAATATTTTTACCCTTATACTTTACTTCTAATGTCTCTCTGTTATATCTCTTACCTTTACATACTTCACAAGGCACATAAACATCTGAAAGGAATTGCATTTCAATTCTTATAATTCCATCTCCAGAACAAGCTTCACATCTTCCACCTTTAACATTAAAGCTAAATCTTCCTGGTTTATATCCCCTCATCTTAGCTTCTGGCGTTTGAGCAAATAACTCTCTTATAATATCAAAAGTTCCTGTATAAGTTGCTGGATTTGAACGTGGTGTTCTACCTATAGGACTTTGATCAATATCAATTATCTTATCTATATTTTCATATCCTGTAATTTCTTTATATTCACCTGTTGGATTTTTACTTCTATTTACTATTTTATTTAATCCTTTATAAAGAATTTCGTTAACTAATGTACTCTTACCTGAACCTGATACCCCTGTGACCATTGTTAACATCCCTAATGGGAATTTAACTGTTAAATTCTTAAGATTATTTTCTTTAGCTCCAACTACTGTAATAAAGTTTCCATTTCCTTCCCTTCTTACTTCAGGAATCTTAACTTCCTTTTCACCAGTTAAGTACTGACCAGTTTTGGATTCCTTACAAGCCATAATTTCATCAACAGTACCTGCTGCAATTATTTGTCCTCCATGTTCCCCTGCTCTTGGACCAATATCTACAATAAAATCCGCCTCTTTCATTGTATCTTCGTCATGTTCTACAACAATAACAGTATTTCCTACATCTCTTAAGTTCTTTAATGTTTGTATTAATTTGTCATTATCTCTTTGATGTAATCCAATACTAGGCTCATCTAATATATATAAAACTCCCATTAATGCAGAGCCAATTTGAGTTGCAAGTCTAATTCTTTGTGCTTCTCCACCAGATAAAGTCCCTGAGCTTCTTGAAAGATTTAAATAATCTAAACCTACGTTAACTAAAAATTGTAATCTACTTTTAATCTCTTTTATTATTTGATCACTTATTATTCTATCTTTTTCGCTAAACTCTATTGAGTTAATAAACTCTAACTCTTCCCTAATTGGCATTTGAGTAAATTCATATATATTTTTATCTCCAACTGTAACAGCTAATACTTCATTATTAAGTCTAGCCCCCTTACATTTTGGACAGTATTTATTACTCATATATTGCTCAATTTCACCTTTTAATACATCAGAATTTGTTTCTATATATCTTCTTTGAAGTGAATTTATTTCTCCATCATAAGAATAAAGATATTTAGCTGTTACACCTTCTTTAGTATATGTAACTGTTAATTTATGTCCTTTAGTTCCATAAAGTAATAAATCTACATGTTCCTTAGATAATTCCTTTATAGGTCTATTTAAATCTAAATCATATTCTTCGCTCATGGCTTTTAATATGGCATATGTCCATGAATCTTCTTTTAATCTTCCTTCACCCCAAGTAGATATAGCACCTTCCATAACACTTAATTCTTTGTTGGGAATAACCAAATCTGGATCTATCTCCATTAATGTTCCTAATCCATCACATTTTTCACATTTTCCAAAAGGAGCATTAAAAGAAAACATTCTTGGCTCAAATTCTTGTATACTTATTCCACAATCAGGACAAGCAAAATTTTCACTAAGTAAAATATCTCGTTCTCCAATTACATTTATAATAACCAATCCTTCTGCTAACTTTAAAGCTGCTTCTAAGGACTCACTTAATCTACCTTCTATTCCTTCTTTTATAATAAGTCTGTCAACAACTGCTTCTATATTATGTTTTTTATTTTTTTCTAATTTTATTTCATCTTCCGAAAGTTCATATATCTCGCCATCAACTCTAGCTCTTACATATCCGCTTTTCTTGATATTTTCTAATACCTTTTCATGAAGTCCCTTTTTTCCTCTTATAATTGGAGCTAAAACTTGTATTTTAGTTCTATCCCCAAGAGACATTACTTGATCTACTATTTGGTCAACTGATTGCTTACTTATAACCTTTCCACACTTAGGACAATGTGGAATACCTACTCTTGCGTATAATAATCTTAAATAATCATATATTTCTGTTATTGTTCCTACTGTAGATCTTGGATTTTTACTTGTAGTTTTTTGATCTATAGATATAGCTGGTGATAAACCTTCTATATAATCAACGTCTGGCTTATCCATTTGGCCTAAAAATTGTCTTGCATATGCTGATAAAGATTCAACGTATCTTCTTTGACCTTCTGCATATAAAGTATCAAAAGCTAAAGAAGATTTCCCTGAACCTGATAACCCTGTAAAAACTATTAACTTATCCCTTGGTATTTCTAAAGATACATTTTTTAAATTATGTACTCTAGCACCTTTTACTATAATTTTATCTTTCATTTTATACCCCTCTAGTAAATGATAAATTTAAAATGATAGTTATGCCTAAATAAAAACTTTAATTACACATAAATTCTTTCCATTTAAATAATCATTTCCTTAACTTCTATTATTATATTTTTATCAGAAAGAGTTTAATTTACTCTCGAACAAATATTCTTTATTTCATTTTAGATTTGTTATTTTTTATTGTCAATTAAATTTTAGCATTCTTTACATTTAACCTTTAAATATAACTAATTTTAATAAAAACTAATTAGTTTTAAACATAAAAAAACCTATAAGATAGTTTTTAACATTCTATCTCATAGGCTATATATTTTTAATATCTATAATTTTGTAGTGGTAAAAATTTTATGTTTTTTAAAATAACTGTATAACAAAATATATATTAATACTTAGTATCTTCTAATCCACAGAATGCATCTACTGGACTTACACCCTTAAATTCTGAACGTCCCATCATTTTATCAACTAATGCTTTAAGCGTATAATCTTTACTATCATAAGTATTTATATAAGTCTTAACTTGTGGTACATCAGCTAAATGGAATGGACATTGTACTGAAACAAAGATAGTAGGTATTTCATTTACATAGAATGGAATATCTGGAGTACCTTTACTTGGTGGCCATTGAAGACGCTGGTCAACACTTGCCCCTACATCAGCTAAATTTATAATTAAATCATATTTTGAAGTTAATTCAGCTATTGGACGCTTACCAGCATAAACATTTCCAAGTGCTGCACCCATTTCTTCTTTTGGTAATTTCATAATTTTGTCTATTGGTGATTCATATATTTCTATTTGGAATCCCTCTTCTTCTAATAATTCTTTCATTATATCTACAGGACCTTTTTGTACTCCTTGCATAAGAGCTATAAATTTACCAAATCCACCTTCGAAACCTTTAGCATTTACAAGTAATACTTTTTTAGTCTCATTTGGTGAAATTGGGAATATATCTTCATTATTCTTAACTAAAGTTATTCCCTTATCAGCTATTTCTAAAGCCGCTTTCTTATTTTCTTCTAAACCAATCTTGGCCATAGCTTCTTCTTTTGGTTGTAATATTTCAGCCTTAGCCTTCTTATGTAATCCTAAAGAAGCTTTTAAACCTAATATTCTAGCTAATGCATCATGAAGTCTTTCTTCAGTTATAACTCCATTTTTATATCCTTCCATCATCCATTGGAAATCTTCATCTGGATCATTGAAAAATAAGAATAAATCACTACCTGCTGCAATTGCAGTTGGTAACATATCTTTACGCTTCATAGCAGAAGTCATAGCAACCATATGAGATGCATCAGTTACAACTAATCCATTGAATCCCATTTGACCTTTTAATAAATCTGTTAATACGTATTTACTTAAAGTTGCAGGCATATTCATTTCTTGAATTGTAGCATTTGGATTGAAGTATCTTACGTATTCTGGTAAAGCAATATGTCCAGCCATTATTGATGGAAGACCTGCTTCAATTAATCCAGAGTATACTTTTCCAAAAGTAGCATTCCAATCTTCAACTGATAAAGTATTTGGAGCAAATGATAAGTGTTGATCTCTTTCATCTATACCATCCCCTGGAAAATGCTTAGCAGCTGGTAAAATTCCTGATTCCATTATACCTCTCATATACTCTAAAGATAATTCTAAAGTTTGATCAGCATCTGCAGACCAAGTTCTAGTAGATATTATTGGATTTCTCCAGTTCCTATTTATATCAACAATTGGGGCAAAACTCCAATTACATCCTATAGCAGATGCTTCAACCCCAGATATTCTTCCTAATTCATAAGCATAGTGTGGATCTTGAGTTGCAGCAATTTTCACTTCATTACCAACATATGTTCCATCTGTACAGGCTCCATTTCCACCCATTTCTGTATTAGCAGCTATTAATAGTGGAATTTTAGAATTTTCTTGTAATATTCTGTTTTGTTCATATACTTCTTCAGCTTTGCCTGGATTGTAACGAACAGCCCCTATGTGATAATTATCTAAAACACCCTTTAAATATTCTTCATCACGGCTCGCTCCCATGTTTACAAATAGTTGTCCTATTTTTTCTTCAATAGACATATTGTGTATTGTATCCTCTACCCATTTTATAGCTTCTTCATCTAAATTATATGGTTTTACTTTTAAATTTACCATTTAAGTTTCCTCCTTATATTCTAACATTTTTAAGTATACGTATACTTATTGTAGTTAATTTTATTAAGCTGCTCTTCTTTCTTCTAATGCTTTATTCATTTCAGCAACTTTTTTCTTAGAAAGATTATATACAAATATTAAAACTATTGTAGTTAATATAAATCCTCCTGCAGCCATTCCTATCCCTATATTTTTAATACCAATTCCAATACTTTCTGCTTGTACTGTAGCTCCTGATTGATATCCTAGTAAAGACAAGGCAAATCCTCCCATACCACCAGATATAACTTGTCCTAATTTTCTAGCTAATGAATATGAAGAATAAACTGTACCTTCATTTCTTTCTCCTGTAGTATATTCTTGATAATCAATAGCATCTGAAACTAATGCCCAAATTATTGTATTTACTAAACCAGATCCTAAGCCTGCTAAAAACGATAATACAAGAAATATTGATACTGTTAAGTTAGGAATAAATAACATTACTATATACATAGAAGCTGCAAAAGTTGATCCTAACACTGCTGATTCCTTTTTACCAAGTTTTCTAACTATTGCTCCTGCAAATGGTATTACAACTACAGAGGCTACCATACCAATCATTCCACCCAAAGCTGTAAAATTAGTAGCTTTAAAATAATCCTTGAATATATATACATTTAAACTGCTTAATGTAAATGTACCACCTAACATTAAGAATGAAGCTATTGCTACACCTAAAAATGCTCTATTCCTAAATAATAATCCAACT
This sequence comes from Clostridium celatum DSM 1785, assembly GCF_000320405.1. Classification (GTDB taxonomy): domain Bacteria; phylum Bacillota; class Clostridia; order Clostridiales; family Clostridiaceae; genus Clostridium; species Clostridium celatum. The sequence goes on from NZ_KB291624.1 coordinate 24,834, forward strand.
GTTTCTATAATCCCTTTTTTACTATTAGTTGTCTTGTGTACTATTCTTTCTCTAGTTAATCTAAAATTAAAGAAGAATGATACTGTTGAAATAATTGCTAAGATTACTGCACAAATTATAAATCCTTCTGCTGTAACTTCACCTTGTGCATTGAATATTATTTTTGGTACTAATACCATTACTAAAATATTAGCTAACATAGATCCAAGATTTCTAAAAGTTGATAAAGCTGTTCTTTCATTAGAATCATTAGTCATTACTGAAGCTAATGAACCATAAGGTATATTAACTGCTGTATACAACATTCCATATAAAATATATGTGACATATGCATATGGTAACTTAAGATTATCTGGTAAGCCTGGTATTGCTGTAAAAGCTAATATTCCAACAATAACCATTGGTAAACCAAATCTAATAACATATGGTCTAAATTTACCATGTTTAGTAGCTTGTGCCTTATCTAAAAGAACTCCCATTATAGGATCATTAATAGCATCCCAAAATCTAGCTACTACAAATAGAGTACCTACGGCTGCTGCACTAACTCCTAAAACATCTGTATAGAATACCATTAAGTAACTACTTACAAAAGCAAAGAATGCTGCACATCCAAAATCCCCAAATGCATATCCAACTTTATCACCCATATTAAACGATTTCACTTGTTCTTCTTTTTTACTTATTAAATCAAGAATCATAATTAATTTATCCTCCCAAACAATTCTTCATGAATACATTTACATTTTATTTTTTATGGTACCTTTATATAGAATGGAAAAATCATCTGCTTGAAATTTCCATTCTAATTTATCAATGATTATCTTTTAAAATATTTCTCTGAGTTTTTATAACAAATATTTTCTATAATTTCCCCTAATATTTCTTCATCATAAGGATATTGACCTGATTCCACTAAACCTCCTAAATAATTACATAATATTCTTCTAAAATATTCATGTCTTGTATATGATAAAAAGCTTCTTGAATCAGTTACCATTCCTACAAATTGACTTATAAGGCCTAGTTGAGATAATGCCATCATTTGTCGTTCCATTCCATCTTTTTGATCGTTAAACCACCATCCAGATCCAAATTGAATCTTTCCAGCTATATTTCCGCTTTGAAAATTACCAATCATTGTTCCAATTACTTCATTATCTTTAGGATTTAAGCAATATAAAATTGTCTTTGGAAGTTTATCTTCCTTATCTAATTCATCTAGTATTCTTGAAAGTGAATATGCTATTTCTCCATCATCAATACTATCAAATCCTGCATCTGCTCCTACTCTATTAAACATTCTTGTATTATTATTTCTTAATGCTCCTATATGAAGTTGCATTATCATTTTTCTTTCTGAATACATCTTTCCTAATGCTATTAATAATGCGCTTGAGTATTTTGATGCTTCTTCATTTGTTACGTACTCATCATTTAATGCCTTAGTAAAAATCTTGTTAATTTCTTCACATGAGTAATTATAAAAAATAACTCTTTCTAAGCTATGATCAGTAATCATGCATCCGTTGTCATAAAAATAGTCTAATCTAACCTCTAGAGCCTTTTCTAAATCACTAAATGATTTTATTTCAATCTTACTAACTTCTGATAATTTATTTATATATTCTTTAAATCCTTTATTTTGTATCTTCATTGCTCTTTCTGGTCTAAAGCTTGGATTAACTGAACATTTAAAATTATTATCCTCTTTTATTTCTTTATGATATCTTAAATCATCTATAGGATCATCTGTAGTTCCAATATAAACTACATTTGCCATATCTATTAACTTTTTTGCTGTTAATTTATTTTCTTTTATTGCTTTATTGCATTTTTTCCAAATTATATCTGCTGTTTTTTCACTTAATGTTTCTTCAACTCCAAAGAATTTCTTAAGCTCTAAATGTGACCAGTGATAAATTGGATTTCCTATTAAATAAGGCATCATTTTTGCAAATTGATAGAACTTATCATAATCACTAGCATCTCCAGTTATGTATTTTTCATCTATACCAAAGCTTCTCATAGCTCTCCACTTATAGTGGTCATGGTATAGCCACATTTCTGTTATATTTTTAAATTCATGATCTGTGGCTATTTCCATAGGAACTAGGTGACAGTGATAGTCAAACACTGGCACCTTTGAAGCGTAATTATGGTATAAAACTTTTGATACTTCATTTTCTAGTAAAAAGTCTTTATCCATAAATTTCTTCATTTTAATATCCCCTTACAAATTAATTATTCTTGTTTATTCTTTTTAATTGCCTCAATTAGTCCATTAATATACACTGCACCTAATGCTCTATCATATAATCCATATCCTGGTCTACCTGTTTCTCCCCAAATCATTCTTCCATGGTCTGGTCTGTAAGGCCCTTGGAAATCATAATCACAGTAAGCTTTAACTATTTCATAAAAATCTAAAGAACCGGCTTCGGATAAATGAGCTACTTCATTAAAGCTACTATCTCCTGTTATTTTTACATTTCTAAGATGAGCAAAATGTATTCTATTTCTTTCTTTTCCAAAATAATTAACCATTTCAACCATATCATTAACTTTTGTACACCCTAGAGAGCCTGTACATAATGTTACTCCATGATAAGGACTATCATATAAATCTATAAATCTCTTTAAATTATCAAAATTAGTTATAATTCTTGGTAATCCAAATATTCCCCATGGTGGATCATCCGGATGTATTGCCATTTTCATTCTTACTTCATCAGCAACTTTCATTATTCTTTGTATAAAATAATTTAAATTACTCCATAATATTTCTTCATCTATATCTTTATATTGCTCTAGTAAACCTTTAAGTCCACCTTCACCATAAGATGTATCCCATCCTGGTAATTCTAATTCACCTAATGCCGGATCCATCTTTTTAACTTGCTCTTCATCATATATTAGACAAGTTGAACCATCCTCTAATTCATAATTTAAATCAGATCTTGTCCAATCAAATACTGGCATAAAGTTGTAACAGATTGTATCTATCCCAGCCTCTGCTAAATTTCTGATTGTTTGTATATAATTATCTATATATTTATCTCTTGTTGGTAACCCAAGCTTTATATCTTCATGTACTGGTACACTTTCTATTACAGAAAGCTTTAATCCATGACTTTCTATCTCATTCTTTAATTCTAAAATTCTTTCTAATGGCCATACTTCTCCAACTGGAATATCATATATAGCCGTAACTATTCCTTTCATACCTGGTATTTGCTTGATGTATTCAATTTTAACTGGATCATCTTTTCCATACCATCTGAACGTCATTTCCATGATTTTTCCTCCATTTTAATAATTTAATTATTATTTTCAAACTTCAATGCTACATCCTTGTAAATACTAGTATACAAGTTTTCTTAAAAATTTTAAGCTTTAATTTTATCCATTTTTTTAACGAAAGCTTTAGCTGTATTTTCTATATCCTCAAGTGTTCCTTTTATTAATGAGCTTCCAACTCCAACACAAGAAACTCCATTTGCAAACCATTCATCAATATTATCTACTGATACTCCACCTGTTGGCATTATTTCAACATGTGGAATAGGTGCTTTTATTGCTTTTACATATTTTGCACCAAAAACATCACCTGGGAATAGCTTAATCATTTTATTTCCAGCATCCATAGCTTTCATTATTTCACTTACTGTCATACAACCTGGTAAATAAAGAACTTTCCTTTCTTTACAAACCTCATTAACTTCCTCACTATATCCTGGACTTACAACATACTTTGCACCAGCTTCAATTGCGTCTGAAGCCATTTTACCATTTAAAACACTTCCAACTCCAATTAATGCTTCTGTATGTGAGGTATATTCTTTTATAAGATCACATACATTGGGTATTGTATAAGTAAGTTCCAATGATTTAATTCCGCCTCTTAAGCAAGCTTCCATGTAACCTCTAGCTTCTTCATGACTTTTACCTCTAACTACAGCTACAATTCCATTTGCTTTTAATTCATTTAAAATCATTTTCCCTTTCCCCCTTATACTCCTGAATAAGCAGAAAATGCTCCATCTACTGGAATAACTACTCCATTTACAAATCCTGATGCTTCTTCAGATACTAAATATAGTAATGTTCCTATTAGTTCATCAGCTTCACCAAATCTTCTCATAGGTGTACTATTAAGAATCTTTTCAGTTCTTGCTGTTGGTGTTCCATCTTCATTAAATAATAATTTTTGATTTTGAGCTGTTACAAAAAACCCTGGTGCTATTGCATTAACTCTAACCCCTACTTTAGACATATGTACCGCAAGCCATTGAGTAAAATTGCTTACTGCTGCTTTTGCCCCTGAATATGCTGGTATCTTTGTAAGTGGTGTAAATGCATTCATAGATGATATGTTGATTATTGTAGCACCATCTTTATTAAGCATATCCTTACTAAATTCTTGTGATGGAAGTAATGTACCTAAGAAATTTAAATTAAATACAAATTCTACACCTTTTGGATCTAAATCAAAGAATGTTGTTAATTCATCATTTTCTAAATCTTCAATTTCTAAGTATTCTTTAGTTGTAGTTCCTTTTGGATGATTTCCTCCAGCTCCATTTATTAATATGTCAACTGACCCAAATTCTTTAAGAATTATTTCATGAGCCTTTCTTAAACTTTCTTTATCTAAAACATTGGCTTCAATACCAATTGCTATTCCACCTTTTTCATTTATCTCTTTAGCTTTATTATCACAAGCCTCTTGTCCTAATGCTAAAATTGCAATTTTTGCTCCACATTCTGCAAGTGCATCAGCCATTGCTCCGCAAAGAATTCCTGTACCACCTGTTACAACGCAAACTTTATCTTTTAAATCAATATTAAATGGTAATTTCATTTTCCATTCCTCCTTGCAATTACTATACTTGTATACTAGCATATTAATATATAAATTACAATAACTTTTTTGAAAACATTTAAATTTTTTTATATACTAAAAAAACCATATAATATTAACTTTAATATTATATGGCTTCCTTTTATATTATTATTTATATTTTTAATAAATTTATTTATTAATTCTTCAATATTTTCTCTCATTATTTAAATATATTTTTTAATTAAACTATATATTTTGCTATTTCAGAGTTCTCTTTTATCAGTTTCTTCCATTGCTCAACTGGTTCTTTTATATGATGTGATACAACCTCTTCAATATGATTTATATCTTTATTTTTTATAATATCTAAATACGTTATATGTTGGTCAACTAAAAATTCTTTATTTAACTTTAATTCAGCTAATAATCTCATTCTATTATAATGAGTACTTATATTACAAATAGATTCCCATACATTAACCTTATTTATACCTTTAAATAATAATTTATGAAATTCTTTATCTAAGTTATGGAATTCCAATAAATTATCACCTTTTTGTGCAACTAATTTTTGTGCAAATAAACATTTCTCCATTTCCATTAATGTATCTTCTGAAAATTTTTCACATGCTTCTTTTAATGCTTCTTTTTCTAAGTTATATCTAATAAAAATAGCTTCTTCTATTAAATTCCAATCTATTAACGAAACATAAGTTCCTGCCTGTGGCTTAACTTCTATCAACTTTTCAGCCTTAAGTTTTATTAAAACCTCTCTTATTGGTGTTCTTGATACATTTAAGCGTTTTGCTAATTCTGACTCACTTAACAACTCGCCTGGCTTTAATTCTAAACACATAATATTATCTTTTAATACTCTATATACATAATCTTTTCCAGTTTCTTTATCTAACTTATCATAAAGTATCACCTATAATTACCCCCTAATATTTTTGCTAATTTATAAATTACGAGACCTTTTATCCTAGTACACTAGTATAATTACATTTTATTATATCATAAAAAAATTAGGTATATATACTATACCTAATTTTTTTATTAATTTTATTAATATCTTATTTCTTATAGCCGAAATTTGGTATATTAGTCCATCTTTCACGTAAAGAATGAGCTATCATCTTAGGCTTTCTTTCTCTAGTAAATATCCCCTTTTTATTACCTTGGACTCTTATTATACCTTGACTTGTAGCAAAATCTGCAAAATTCCACGTTTGTTCTCCAACAAAGTTTTTACATTTGTCTACAACTTCATGATTAGCTTCATAATATTGTACTTGATATTCTTCAGTAAACATAACTGGTACTGTATCATGCATTCCTGCAACAGTGTCTGCACCATACTCTGTAAACATTATAGGCGTATTAGGACATCTTTCTTCCCAACCTCTTAGTTCTTCAGCAAGCATTCTTTTAGCTTCCTCTAAATCTCCACCTGCTACATACCATCCATAATATCTATTAAGGCATAATACATCTACTATATCCCCAACTTTACATTTATCCGGAGTAGAGTATAAATATGTAACTACAGTCACAGGTCTCTTTTGAGGATCTAATTCCTTTGTTAACTTTATTAATGGTTCAAAATATTCCTTTGCTCCTTCTGAATCAGAATCTGGTTCATTTGCTACAGACCACATTACAACACATGGATGATTTTTATCTCTTGAAACTAATTCTCGTAAGACTTGTTCATGTGCTTCTTTAGTACCTATCTCTTTCCATGTATCCCTTTTTACAGAATCACCAAATAATCCAGTGGCCATAAAGTTTAAATGTAATCCCACTGCTGGAGTTTCATCAATTACAACTATTCCTTCTCTATCTGCAAGTCTCATTATTTCCTCTGAATAAGGATAATGTGCAGTTCTAAATGAGTTTGCTCCAATCCATTTCATTAAATTAAAATCTTTTATATTAACAGCTTCGTTCATTCCTCTTCCATTTATATAAGAATCTTCATGTTTTCCAAATCCTTTAAAATAGAATGGCTTATTATTAATTAAGAACTTTCCTTCTTTAACTTTAACTGTTCTTACACCAAAATCTTCAAAATAAGTATCGATTACTGTATTATCATTTAATAATTCAACTTTTAATTTATATAGATATGCATTCATAGGTTCCCATAACTTAACATTATCTATAACTAAATTTCCACACTTTCCTGTTTCTTGTGAAACTACATTATTATTCTCATCAATAATTGATACATTAATATTCCCTTCTCCTACAGTCTTAATTTCATAATTAACATATCCTACTGTTTCTTTAAAATCAGTAACAATTGTTATGTCTTCTATATAATTCTTAGGAGTTGTATAAATTTTTACAGGTCTATGTATTCCTGCATAATTGAAAAAGTCAAAATTAACTAAATTTTTTACAACTCTTTTTCCATTAACCTCTACCTCTTTTACTAATCCAACTGGTAAAGTGCTCTCATCTATTATATTATTTACAGCAACAGTTAATCTATTTTCACCTTGTACCAATAGATTATTTATTTCAGCCTCAAAAGGAGTAAATCCTCCCTTATGCTCAACTAATAATTCTCCATTTAAATATACTTTTGCTTCATGAGTTACTGACCCAAATCTTAACACTATTCTTTCATTAGTTAAAAACTTAGGAACAATAAAATTTCTTTCATACCATACCCATCCAACATGATCTCTAATTTCTTGATTTTCTACTAAATCATTATATGAAGCTGGTACAGCCATTTCTATAGTATTTTTTAATGGTGATTTTCTCCATTCTTCTGTAAGGCCATATTCCTTATCTAGTTTAAACTTCCATATACCATTTAAATCTATTAATTGTCTTGATTCTGTAACTATTGGATATAACATAATAACCCCTCCAAAAATTTATTTTAATAAAATTTATTATTTTTTTAAAATTTTACCTTTTTACATTGCATAATCCATTATCTATAACTGAATTAATTGTATCTTCATCAATAATATTTATATCTCCTATTATTGAATGCTTCAAAGCACTAGCACATGTTCCAAATTCTACAATTCTTTCATTTTTCATTTCATTTAAAATTCCGTGAAGTATCCCTGCTGTAAAAGCATCACCACCACCAACTCTATCTAATATGTCAAATGTATGCTTATTTGATTTAAATAACTGATTTCCATCAAATAAATACCCCTGTAAAGTATTATTGTTTATTGAATTTACAATTCTCTTAGTACATGCTACATATTTTAAATTTGGATATTTTTTAAATAGCTTCTCGTAATTATATTGTAATTTTTCCTCAACCCCTAAATTATTATCCTCAAACTTTAATATATTTTCCATATCTAGCTGTCCTAAAAAAGCAAAATCTATATATGGTAATATTTCTTCTAAAACTTCCTTTGCCTCATCTATAGACCATAACTTCGATCTATAATTAGAATCATAAGAAACTAGTATTCCTTGTCTTCTACATTCCTTTACAATATCTATTATTAACTCTTTTAAATTATTGCTTAAAGCTGGAGTTATTCCTGATAAATGAACTAATCCAACATCTTTTAGCATTTTTTTTATATCAAATTCTTCTTTTTTAGCCATGGAAATTGCTGAATACTTTCTATCATATATAACTTCAGTACTTCTAAGTCCATGTCCTATTTCAGAATAATATACACCAAGTCTACCTTCACCTATCACAACATCGTTTACATCTACATTATAACCCCTAAACTTACTTATGACTTTTTCTCCTAAATAATTATTTGGTAATTTAGTTATAAACTTAGTATCATGACCCATAATAGCAAGACTTGCTATTACATTTGCTTCTCCTCCAGAATATACAGCCTCGAAAGAATTAGCTTGTATTATTTTTTGATTATTAGGAGGCGTAAGTCTTAACATTATTTCTCCAAAACCTAATACTTTTTTACTTTTGAATTGTATGTTTCTCATCCTACCCCTATCCTTTCCCAATTATATATAAGATTATTTAGATAAATTTAATCTAAATTCATTTATAACTTTTTCTTGATATTCACCTATATATAAATCACCAATAAATTTTTCTAAAGCCTCTTTAGTAAATCTTTCCCAAGAATCTTTTTCTTTTTTAACCATTATTGGATAATATAAAACTTCATTTGATTCAGCAGCTTTAAGATCTCCTAAAGCATCACCTACCATTAAAACCTTTGTTCTATCATATCCCTTTTCAATAAGCTTACTTATACAATAAGCCTTTGATCCAATATTTTGAGTTAAAACTATATCAACATTTTCTAAAAGTCCATTATGACTCCATTCATCTAAAACTGCTTTTTCATTTGCAGATGATACTATTGCTATATCTGCAATTTTTTTAGCTGCTATTATAGCCTCTTTTACTCCTTCGAATGGACATTTTTCATCGTCACTTAATAAATCTATTGATTTATTTACAGCTTTTGACCATTCTAAAGCCCTTTTTATACAAATATTATTTGTCTTTTCTAATTCAGCTTCTAAAGATTCATTGGAAAGTTCTAAAGTTTCCTCTGTCCATTTTAAAAATTCATCTAAACCTTCAATTTTTATATATTTATCATTAATTTCAGTAAGAGCTACTGCTAACCCCTTAAATCTATTTATTCCCCTAGTTAATGTATAAAGATTAACTTCATTCCAACTATCTAATATAGTCTTTCTCCACTTTTCAAGATTCCATTCTGTAATCATACAAGGTCCAAAACACTTTATATGCTTTATATCCATAGTATCTATTTCACATCCATCAGAATCTATACAAATAAGAAAATCTTTATTTTTTATAAACTTTTCTAATATATTACTCATCTTGTCAACTACTATTGTATTTTTATATTATATTTGGAGTTAGTACTTCAAATCAGTGTGTAGACTTTTGAGTATTATTAAAATTTTCCAATTCCCTAATAACATCAAATTTTGGTAATATTGCTTAAGTATAAAAGAATGGTACTAACTCAAATATAATAATTATAAATTTACTTTATACGAAAGTATTTATACTAGTGTATACTAGCATATTAATTTCCACATTTCAACTACTTATTTATTACTAAATTAGTTCACAACTATAAAAAGCAACTATATAAATATATAATTGCTTCCTTAATAAAAATATTTATTAAATTATTTACCTAAAAAATATATTAATTCCATACAATAGTTATTTTTAAATTCTCATCCTCTACTTCAGCACTTATTCTCTGGCCTAACTTCTCCACTAAAACATTAGTTATATATAAACCTAATCCTGTATTTCTATCGCTTCTTGATTTATCCACAGTATAAAATCTATCAAAAATCTTATCCACATTTTGTTCATTTAATCCTATTGCTTTGTTAATAAATTCTGTTATTATGATATCGTCTTTTTGTTTTAAAGTTATTTTTACAAACTTTTCTCCATGTTTAATCATATTACCTATTAAATTTGAAAATATTCTAATTACAGCACTTTCATCACATATTATATCTCTTATATTTTCATCTATTTCTATAATAGGCTCAATATTATTATTTATAAAATCATTATAGAACAATGCAATATTTTCACATAATATTTTGCTTAAATTTATTTTTTTATAATTAAATTTATATTCATTTCCTTCAATTCTTGATAAATCATAAAAACCATTAATTAATTCTTGCAAGGACTTTGTCCTCTTCTCTATTATTTCTAAATACTCTTTTCTTTCAATTTCTGAAAGATCCTTTTCCTTAACCATTTGCATATATCCCATTATAGAAGTTAACGGTGTTCTCAAATCATGAGACATATTAGATATACTTTGTCTTAATTCTTCTTCTGTCTTCTTTTTTGCAGCTACTACTTTTTGTCTTTCGTCATATAGCAAGTTGATATTAATCACTAATTTTTCTATATCTTTATCAATAGTTGAAGTTTTTATATTAGTATATTCATTTAAGTTTTTTTCAATTTGCATACTTATTTTTCTTAATTCTGTTTTATTTTTAATAATAATACTTATTAAAACAATAATTACCACTATTAAAAGATATATTATTCCCATTAATTCTCCTTTTCTACATATCAATATTATATATCTATCTTATTGTATTTTTATCATTAAATTTAACACTATAGTAATTACTTAATTATATTCTAAGTATTAAATATTTCCAATATAATACCTTTATAAACATAATAAATAATTTCACCTTCAATATTATTCATAATTCTAAAAAAATGATCGGTTATAGTTACCGACCATTTTTATTCATTAATTAAAACTATTACTTTTTTATACTAAAGTTCTTTAAATTTAGTTACTCCTTGATTAATTAATACTTCCCATGCAACTACTAACATTACTAATAATATTATAGCAACTATACTTAAAAACATTATAAAATTACTTATTCTAAATAAATATACTGCACCTATTCCTAATCCAATTGTGGCCATAACAAATACCATTGTAATAAATACACTTGTGCTTTGTTTTACTACTACTGTAGGGTTTGTCCAGTCCAATTTAGGGAAATATAAATTTCCTATCAATCCTACAACTGGTGATAATAATGAAAATATTAAGCTTATTACAAGATTAAATATTAAATACTTAATTTCATAATTTAATCCTATAAATAACAATATATTAGAAATAATTGTAGCAGGAACTGTTATAATTAAATTCATTAAAATCTTACCTTTAAATATTTTTACAGTATCAATAGGTAGTGATTTAATTATCCATAATCTATTACCTTCTAATGAAATTGATGAATTAGTAGTACATGATAACCCTATAGTAAATACCATTAATACTAATGCCATCATAGGAATTAAATCTTCCATTCCTTGATACCCTAATAAAACTAAAATCTGTTCTCTACTTAAAAATAAACTGACAACAGATGCTGATACTAGCAATACCATTGCAAATGCTGTATTAAAAATATATATTGGTGTTGCTATATATCTCCTTAATTCTTGTATCATTAATGCTTTTAGGATACTTTTTTCTTCTAAACTTCCAACCTTATAATTGGCTCTTCTATAAGTTTCAGATAGCTTTCCATTAATAATCTTAAATGTTTTTGCAAATACAAATATAAAAATCATAAATGGTATTATCGATATAATTATAAACTTAACTAAACTAATAAAATCAATATTTATTAATGCATTTTTTAAATATAAAGCCGGTGGATATATACTAGATAATCCATTTACTATTGATTCACTATTAGCTATAAATTCATTAACATATTTTTGTGAATTAAATGAGACTGCCATAATACCAAGTAAAATTATCATTCCTACTATTACAGTTGCTATATTTTTATGCTTAAATCTTGATGATATAAATGTTATTATAACTGCGATTATTGAAGCTGCTACTATAGGTATCATTGGTACAAATATTAATGATATTGTTAATATTAAAAAATACATCCATGATAAACTTCCATTATATCTAAAATAAACTATAGATGCTGGTATTAATATAAGTGCTGAGCTTATAAAATTTATAGACATAAGGCTAATTATTTTACTAGCTAATATTGTGGTGTTCTTTATAGGCAAAGACATTAATAAATCATAATCTTTTGCATTAAATAAAACACCTTGAGCCTTGTATATTGATGTAAAAAGTCCTAACATACAACTTACCAATATAGCCATTACTAATAATAAATCTAAATAACCTATTTCTTGTAATGCTTCCGCCATCATTAATGAATATGTCGTTGACATAAAGCAAATTAAAGCTCCAATAAATATCAACATAAATGTTGAAAATAATAGCTTTTTCTTCTCTTTACCTCCATTTATTCCATTAGCTAAAGAATTAATACCTGTATTATTTATAAATGAATTTTTTAATATAACTAATAAATTACTCATTATCAATCAACTCCATAAATACATCTTCTAAAGAGCTATTTCCTTTAACCTCTTCCATAGTTCCTTCTGCTACAATCTTTCCACCTTTAATAATTGCAATCTTATCACATAATTTTTCAGCAACTTCTAATACATGAGTTGAGAAAAATATAGAACTTCCTTCATTACATATTTCTCTCATTATTTCTTTAAGCGTATGAGCTGCCTTAGGGTCTAGTCCAACAAAAGGTTCATCTAAAATTAATAGCTTTGGCTTATGAATTAATGCTGATATAACAGCTAGCTTTTGCTTCATACCATGCGAATATGACGATATTAAATCCCCTAAATACTTAGTTAACTCTAATTTATCTCCATAATATTTAATTAATTTTTCTCTTTGAGCTTTACCAACCTTATATATATCTGCAATAAAGCTTAAATACTGAATGCCAGTTAACGCTTCATAAAGATCTGGATTATCAGGTATATAGGCCATAATTTTTTTACATTCTATTGTATCATTTTTAATTGATTTTCCATTAACTAATATATCTCCATCATTAAAATCTAATATTCCTACAATAGCTTTAATTGTTGTAGTTTTTCCTGCTCCATTATGTCCTATAAAGCCAAATATTTCTCCACCATTTACATTTAAAGATATATTGTCTACTGCTTTTTGTCCTTTTGAATATTCCTTAGAAAAATTCTTTATATCTAACATACTAACTCCCCTTTTTATCATTGATCTATTTATCCTAATTTATAAATTTGAGATTAATGCAAAAACTTGAATAAATATAGCTAAAACTGAAATAATTAACTGTCTTTTCCACTGATCAGTTTTACCATTCTTATTAGGTAAAAATCCTAATGCATATACTCCAATAGGTAAAATAACAGCCAATACTTTTGGCATATAGTTTTGTAATTGCCCACTAGCTGAAATTTGCATTCCTACTTTATCTGGCAATAGCCAAAATGAAACAATTCCTAAAATAGCAATTAATATGCCAAAGCCTAATTTAATATAATTTGATAATTTTCTATTTTCCATCTCTTTTTACCCGTCCTCATTAATTGTTGTTATACTATCTTTGTCTTTATTTTATATCCTGAGTCTTAAATATTTTTATTCCAAATATTAATGCAATTACAATGGTTATTGAAGCTATTATCATGGCTCTTAATACATCAGTATTACTTGAATAAATCGAAACAGCTAATGCTGAATTATAAAATGGTAATACTTCATATATCTTATCAAACCACGGATAGATCCCATAAAGAAATCCCCCTAGTGTTGGAGCTCCTATAAACAATGCAACTGCTATCCCTATAGTAGCACCATTACTTTTAACTAATGTAGCTATAATCATTATTAATGATGCAACTGCTAAATTGGTTAGAATTGCAGCTATAAATACCTTCATCATTCCTAATAATTGTGATAATTCAAAATTTTGTCCCCATCCATTAATAATAGTTGTACCTATGGTTGGAATTATTGTTAATAATGCTAACAGTATTGTAATTGCTATTACCATTGCTAAAAACTTTGATATATAAAACTCCTCTCTTTTCTTTCCATAAGCTAGGAAATTCTTAATAGTTCCTTGTGAATATTCCTTAGCCATTAATGAAGCTACTAAAATTCCTATTAATATCTCCATAAAACCAGATCCAAATGAAGAATGATATATTTCCAATGCTGTTGGATTCATTATATCTTTTGCTTGAATTTGAATTCCTAACGCCCCTGGGGTAACTATAGCTTCACTTTCTACTGAATTCATCATTTCTTGTATAAATATTTCTTTTTGATTCTCGGGCATATCCCCTAAGCTATCCATTAAAATTTTTTCTATAACAGATGATGCCATAACAACTGTTAAGATTGACATGGCAATTACTATAGTAACTATAACTTTAAATGTCCTATTTTTGAATAACTTATATAATTCTGCTTTTAGCGATTTAATCATTTAAATCACCTCCAATAACATTCATAAAGTATTCTTCTAAATTTTCTCCTTTTATTCCTATACTCTCAACTATAACTCCAGCTTTAGAAATAGTTGAATTAATGATACCAATGCTATCTAGATTTGAAAATATCTTTATTTTATTACCTTCCCAAACTTCATAATCACTTATATCTAATTCCCTTTCTAACAAAGCAACAGCTTTTGCTGTATCATCCACTATTAAATCTATATATTGTCTACACTTTTCATTTAATTCATTTGCAGTTATTTCTTCAATCAATCTACCCTTAGATATTATTCCATATGTGGTTGCAAGTTCTGATAATTCACTTAATATATGGCTGGATATTAATATTGTCATATCCTTTTCTTTATTTATCTTCTTTAATAACTCTCTTATTTCAACAATTCCCATTGGATCAAGCCCATTTATAGGTTCATCTAGTATAAGTAATTTGGGATTTCCCATTAATGCATTTGCAATTCCTAATCTTTGTCTCATACCTAAAGAAAAGTTTTTAACCTTTTTCTTTTCAACATCATTTAATCCAACTAAATTTAATACCTCGTCTATACAATTCTTTCCTGGTATGTCTCTTACTAATCTAGATACTTCAAGGTTTTCTCTTGCAGTCATATTCCCATAAAATGATGGTGTTTCAATTAAACTTCCTATCATAGTTCTTGCTTCATTTAATGCTTTTTCACCACTACCACCAAATAATTCTATCTCTCCATTACTTTTATGAATTAATCCTGTTATAAGTCTAATTAAGGTTGTCTTTCCCGCTCCATTTTGGCCTATAAAACCATATATATCTCCTTTTTTAATTGTCATATTAACATTATCTACAACTATTTGATTACCATATTTTTTTGTAAGGTTATATGTCTTTAATATAAGTTCTTTCACTTTTAATTTACCTCCTTATTAAAATTATCTATTACTCATTAGCTATTCCTTATTTAATTCTCTACTGTAAATTACAGTGTATATTTACAGTTATAAGATAGCTTAAAGAAAATATTAAGAAAGTATTAAGTTTGTAAAAAAGCAAAAAAATCAGCCTGGTTATTTCCTTGCTGATTTTTTTCTATTCATTAAAAATATTTTAATAATACTACTGCTAATAAAACTGTTATTACTCCACTTACTACTCCCAAAACAATCTTTAATAAATTTCACTATTATTAATTTTAAGTATAAACTTATTATTCTTTTAATTTAAATCCAATACCCCATACAGTTTGAATATATTCATTCTCTTTATCAGTCTTAGATATTTTAGACCTTAGATTACTAATATGAACATTAACAGTATTATCATCTCCAATAAAATCATCTTTCCACACAGATTCAAAAAGGTTTGCTCTAGTAAAAACTTTATTAGGATTAGTAATTAAAAGTTCTAATATATCGAACTCTCTAGCTGTTAAATTTATTTCTATATTATTAACATGAACTTGCCTGCTATCAATGTCTAATACTAAGTTTTTATGCTTCAATTTGTTATTTCTATTATCTTGATGTGAAAATCTAGTATATCTTCTTAACTGTGCTTCAACCCTAGCTAATACTTCATTAATATCAAAAGGCTTACTTATAAAATCATCAGCTCCCATTTTTAATACGTTAATTTTATCTTCTGAGCTAGTTTTAGCCGATGCTACTATTATAGGCATAACATGTAACTTTCTTATTTCCTTTATTAACTCTTCACCACATATTCCAGGTAGCATTAAATCTAAAATAATAAGATCATATTCATATTGTTCAACACACATTTTAGCTTCAGTTCCTGAATATGCACCTCTTACTTCATAACCGTTTTGAATTAATATTTTACATAAAAGTCCATTAATATCCCAATCATCTTCTACTACTAATATTTTTTTATTTAAATTCATTTTTCTTTCTCCTATAAACCAATTAACTATATAAATTATACCAAATTTAAAATTAATTAGTATTATACCGTTATCTTTAAATATAAAAATACTATAATACTATCTATAGATACAAGTCTTATTTCTTTTTAAATAAAAAATACTGATTTCTATAGATTATAGAAATCAGTTGTATATGTTATTTGCTATGATAGTTTGAAGTACTAAATGTTTTTCTTTTATAATAATTTATAAAACTTTTATCTTAAATAAATTTAATACTTCTAATAACTATATTTCAAAACATTTCTCATTTATTATATCACAGCTAAATAAATTCAATTATGAATATTATAAATGATAAATATAAAAATTGTTAATAATTAGATACTATATTAAAATTCAATCTCTACATATAGTTATTTTCATACACCTTATTTTACTCTTTAAGTTTATTAATCATATCTCTAAGTTCTGCAGCTCTTTCAAACTGAAGATTTTTAGCAGCATCTTTCATTTCATCAGTGTATTGTTTAATTAACTTTTTCTTATCTTTAGCACTTAATTCAACAGCTTCTTCTACATTATATTCTGCAGAGTCTTCAGCAACCTTGGTTGCTTCAATTACATCTCTTATCTCTTTAATAATAGTCTTAGGTGTAATGCCATGTTCTTCATTATACTTCATCTGAATTTCTCTTCTTCTATTAGTTTCTTTAATTGCTCTATCCATAGAGCCAGTTATTTTATCAGCATACATTACTACTTTGCTCTCAGAGTTTCTTGCAGCTCTTCCTATAGTTTGAATCATTGAAGTTTCAGAACGTAAAAAGCCTTCTTTATCAGCATCTAAAATTGCAACAAGTGCTACTTCTGGAATATCTAATCCTTCTCTTAAAAGATTGATTCCAACAAGAACATCAAACTCACCTAATCTTAAATCTCTTATTATCTCCATTCTTTCAATAGTTTTTATATCAGAATGCATATAAGTTGTCTTAACTCCAAGTTCAGTTAAATATTTAGTTAAATCCTCTGCCATTCTCTTAGTTAATGTTGTTACTAATGTTCTAAATCCTCTTTCTGTAGTCTTTAAAATCTCTGCATAAAGGTCATCTATCTGTCCTGTTACTGGTCTTATTTCAACTACTGGATCTAATAGTCCTGTTGGTCTAATTATTTGTTCTGCTATATTAGTAGAATGATCTAATTCATATTGCGCTGGTGTTGCTGAAACAAATACAATCTGATTAATTTTATTTTCAAATTCCTCAAACTTTAATGGTCTATTATCATAAGCACATGGTAATCTAAATCCATACTCAACAAGTGTATCCTTTCTAGATCTATCTCCTGCATACATTGCCCTACATTGTGGTAATGTAACATGACTTTCATCTATAAACATCAAATAATCTTCTGGAAAGAAATCTAATAATGTTTTAGGTGGTGTTCCTGGTGCTCTTCCATCTAAAATTCTTGAATAATTTTCTATCCCACTGCAATATCCCATTTCCTTAATCATTTCTATATCATAATTTGTTCTTTGTCTTAATCTTTGAGCTTCTAATAATTTATCTTGAGATGTTAGCTCTCTTAACCTTTCTTCTAATTCATCTTCAATTTTACTTATAGCTTTATCTAAAGTTTCTTTAGATGTTGCAAAGTGTGATGCTGGGAATATAGCAACATGCTCCCTTTCTCCTAATATCTTACCTGTTAAAACATCAAACTCTCTTATTCTATCTATTTCATCTCCAAAGAATTCAATTCTTATTCCTTTTGTTGAAGATGATGCCGGAATAATATCTAATGAATCTCCCCTTACTCTAAAAGTTCCTCTTGAAAAATCAATATCATTTCTCTCATATTGAATTTCTATAAGTTTCTTTATTACTTCATCTCTTTCTTTTTCCATACCAACTCTTAATGAAATAGTAAGCTTTTTATATTCATCTGGATTACCTAATCCATAAATACAAGATACTGAAGCCACTATGATAACATCTCTTCTCTCAAATAAAGCTGATGTAGCTGAGTGTCTTAATTTATCTATTTCATCATTTATAGATGCATCTTTTTCAATAAAAGTATCAGTTTGTGGTACATAAGCTTCCGGTTGATAGTAATCATAATAAGAAACAAAGTATTCAACTATATTATCAGGAAAGAATTCTTTAAATTCTGAACATAATTGTGCTGCTAATGTCTTATTATGTGCTAAAACTAAAGTTGGCTTTTGAACTTTTTCTATAATATTTGCCATTGTATATGTCTTACCAGAACCAGTTACTCCTAATAGAGTCTGATATTTTTCATTTTTATTAATTCCATTTGCTAAACTCTCTATAGCTTGCGGTTGGTCTCCTGTTGGTTTAAATTTTGAATGTATCTTAAATTCTCCCATTATATCAACTCCAAGTGTTCTCATATATATTAATTATATTTTACTTTTAAATTTTACTGTATTCAAATATTTTCCCCTATCTGTATTAACCTATATTCTATACAAATAACTTAGAAAATTCTATATAAATAAAAAATAATATTAAATATATTACACTCTAAATCTCTTCTTAAACTAAATAGAGACTGTTACAAATTTGATTTGTACAGTCTCTATTTATGTGAAGAATACTTTCTTTTGTTGAATCTATGTATCTCAATAACAAAATATAAATCTTTTTACTTCACTTATATATCATTTTTTACTTTTAAGTTCCTCTAGTATCCTCTTGAAATCTTCTGTATCAGCACCAACAATATCTTCAACTTTAACCATTTTAGGCACTAATAAAATTCCAATCCTTTTATTTCTAGGTTGAACAAAATATTCTAATACTTGTCCAGATTTTTTCTTAACACTCAATTGCATTTTAAACATACCATCTTTAGCAGCTTTTAAAATATCTGCTTCTGATGTAACAGATGTCCCATTTATACTTAGTATTTTATCACCACTTCTAATTCCCGCCTCATATCCTGGTAAATTTGGTGCTACTTCAAGAATCATAATTCCCTCATCATCACTAACATATAAATGATGATTATTATCATTTTCAAGCTTTCTATCATATCTAATTATAAATTCATATGCTAATGGCATAAAAGCTATAGCAATTATTTGCCCTATTATATTTAACCTAGAAAGTTGTGCGATAACTAATATGGATATTCCTAATATAAATATTAACAATCCTGATAACAATGGTTTTTTATTCTTTTCCTTTGTAAAAGTAACGCTATTATATCCCATCACTCCATATAAAGGAATACATGCCATCATTGCAGTAGTTAATAAATCTAATATTCCATTTGTCTTTATTATTGGCCACCAATTTGGCGTTTCTATAGCTATAGTACTAGATGATGATATCAATTCATTGTTAAATATCATTAATATAGCAATTGGTAGCGCCCAATATCTATTAAAAGAAAATCCACCTATTATTTTATTATCTTTTTTCGTAAATACAGGAATTGCGCCTCTTCCTCCATCTATCATAATCAATAAAGCTTCTATTATGTACATAACTGCTATAAATGTAGTAAGTGCTAGTATATCTACATCAAAATATAATTTTTTACCTACTATTACTTGAACAATATTCATAACTATTCCTATTGCTCCTAAAATAGCTCCAGTATACGCAAAAGAAATAAATTTCTTTTTATAAAAAAGCATTAATATTGATATTATAAATAAAAACTCTATGCCTGAATTTTCTTTAAAAGTTACTCCTAAAATAGTTAATATTATAGTACCAATTGCACCTGCTAATATTCCTAATACAATTTGAGATAAAGTTAATTCTAAGGGAGAGTTTATCCTCTCCCCTATTGTCATCCTTTGAATAGCTGATATTTTTTTATTTTTCAAATAAAACAATATCCCAAATATAATAAGCATCAGTAAATGCAATGGCTCAACTATTGCTACTGCTACAGCTTTTAAGCTATAGATTATTAAATCCATCTTGAGCCTCCTAATTAGTCTTTTCTCTTATTACCTCTAATGCTTTTTGGAATTGAGGATCTATACTTCTGTCATACTCCATTGTTGCTATTTCTTGAGGGATTTCAACTACTATATCTGGTGCTATACCAGTTCCATGAATATTTTCACCATTTGGAGTATAGTACTTTGATGTAGTTACCTTTAATCCACCCATATCATTTGAAAGTGGTATTAATTGTTGAACTATTCCTTTACCAAAAGTATTTGTTCCTATTATTGTTCCTGCATTATAATCTCTTAATGCTCCTGTTACAACCTCTGATGCACTTGCACTACCACCATCAACTAATATAACTAATGGCATTCCTATAGCATCTCCTCCTATTGAGTCAGAAACTATCTTCTCATCATATTTATCAACAGTATAAGTAACTACATTACCTTTTTCAATAAAATTAGATGCTATTTCAACGCATTGATCTAAGTATCCACCTGGGTTTCCTCTTAAATCTAATATTAGTTTCTTCATTCCTTTATCTTTTAATTCATTTAATTTGTTAGTAAATTTTTGACTAACTTCTTTATCACTAAAAGTAGTTATTTGAATATATCCTATATCATCTTCTAATATCTCACCTTTTACTGATTCAGTTTGTATTTCCTCTCTTACAATTTCCACTTCAAATGGTTCTGAATCTCCACGTACAATGGTTAATGTTACAGGAACTCCTTCGTCTCCTCTAACCCTTGAAACAACTGCATCAGTATTTAAATCAACAACTTCATAATCATCAACTTTAATAACTACATCCCCAGCTTTTAACCCGGCTTTTTCTGCTGGTGAACCCTCTAATGGCGCTATAATTGTTATTTGATTATTTCTAACTCCAAGCTGAGCTCCTATTCCATAAAAACTACCTTCACTGGATTCTAAAAAAGTCTTAAACTCTTCATTATCCATATAAACTGTATATGGATCACCTAAAGATTCAGCCATTCCCTTCATAGCACCTTCTAATAATTTATTATCATCAATTTCACCATCATATTTTGCAAACAATAAACTTCTTAATCCAAATAAATTAGAATATTTATCAGAATCCTCTATATTTTTTAAATCGTTTAATGCATTGCTAGGAATACTATTTAAGACTAACCCTTTAACAGCTAGAGTATTTCCTAAGTAAAACACACCACAATATGTTATTAAAAGTATTATTACTATAATGGTATACTTTATAGGTTTAAACTTTTGTTTATTTTTTTTACTCTCATTGCTCTCCATTTCTTTCTTCCTTTCACACCTTAAATTTATTTATATTTATTTAAAACTACAACTTCAAATAAAGAAGTTGTAGTTTTATCTTTAACTAATATTTATTATTTTACCTATTATTTAATTCTATATACTAAACAACTAAGAACTTTCTTAATGCAAATATACTTCCTATTGCTCCAACTATTACTCCACCAATAAGGAATAATCCTAATAATGTAGTTAATACAAATTGTGGTGCAACTAAATTTACGATAAACATTGAATTTACTATCCAATTAAATACTCCACTATAAGTAAAGTATAGTAATATTGTAGAAGCTACTGATCCTATTGCACCTATTACTATTCCTTCTATTACAAATGGCCATCTTATAAACCAATCTGTAGCACCAACGAATTTCATAATTCCAACTTCTCTTCTTCTTGAGTAAACAGTAAGCTTTATTGTATTCATTATTAAGAATACAGAAACACCTATAAATACTATAAATAATCCAATACCTACTATTTGAATTATATTAACAAATTTACTTATTGTATCTATGACTTCTTGTTGATTTCCTATGCTTTCAACACCGGTCATACCTTCTACAGCTTTTGTTACTTCAGTTGCTGCTGAAGGATCCTTTAATTTAACTATAAATGAACTTGGTAATGGATTATTATTTAAATCATAACCTTCCATTAACCCTTTGTTATCACCTAAATTTTCTTGTAAGTTTAAAAATGCCTCATCTTTTGATTCATATGTAACTTCACTTACTTGTGGTTGTTCTGCTAATTTAATTTCTATTTCTCTTTGATCAACTAACTTTATGTCATCATTTAAATAGACCTGAATTTGAATTTTTGATGCTACATCTTCTATACTCTTGTTAAAGTTAAGTGCTAATAGAGTAAATGTACCAAAAATAAAGAATGTTATTAGTACTGTTATCATAGCTGCAAAACTTATTGTTCTATTTCTCTTTATGCTTTTAAAAGCATCCACTATAACATAATTTAAACTACTAATTTTCATTTTCGTACATCCCCTTTCTATCATCCCTTATTA
Source organism: Clostridium celatum DSM 1785 (assembly GCF_000320405.1). Taxonomy (GTDB): domain Bacteria; phylum Bacillota; class Clostridia; order Clostridiales; family Clostridiaceae; genus Clostridium; species Clostridium celatum. Next base: position 47,722 of record NZ_KB291624.1, read on the forward strand.
CAGTACCCTTATCTATTGCTATAACTCTCTTTTTCATATTATCAACTATATCTTTTGCATGTGTTGCCATTAATATCGTAGTCCCTGATTTATTTATTTCATCAAGTAACTCCATTATCCCATTAGCTGTTTCTGGGTCAAGGTTTCCTGTAGGTTCGTCCGCTATTAAAAGACTTGGTTTATTAACTATAGCTCTTGCTAAAGAAACTCTTTGTTGCTCTCCTCCTGATAACTCATTAGGGAACATTTTATACTTACGATCTAGTCCAACTTTAGCTAATACCTCAGGAACTCTTTTTCTTATTTCCCTTGGTGATGCTTCAACAACTCTCATTGCAAATGCAACATTTTCATATACATTTAATGTTGGAATTAATCTAAAATCTTGGAATACCATTCCTATTTTTCTTCTATAATAAGGAGTTTGCCTTCTAGTAATTTTTGAAAGCTCTTTCCCTGCAACTATTATTTCCCCTGTAGTTGGATCAACTTCTTTTAAAAGCATCTTAATAAATGTAGATTTACCTGCACCAGATGCTCCAACTAAGAAAACGAAATCTCCTGATTTTATTTTTATGCTTACATTAGATAAAGCTTTTACATTGTTATTATATATCTTAGATACGTCCTTAAATTCTATCATAACTTAACACCTCTTACCTCATTAATTTAGCCAAAATACTAAACCTATAGAGTCATTATATCATAGAACTGACATAACACCAACATTTAAGAGCTCTTTCCCTATATTTTCCGTTTTTTAATAATCTGTAAAACCCTTTCCTAGGACTTCTGTAGATTCATTAACAGTTATAAAAGCATCAGGATCTTCTTCTTTTAAATACTTCTTTAATGTTATAAATTGTTTAGTATTTAGAACAGTATATATTATTTTAACATTACTTCCTGTATATCCACCATTACCATTTAATATAGTACATCCTCTATCTATGTTTTTAGTTATATATTGAGCTATTAACTTTTCCTTGCTTGTTACAATAAATACTTGCTTACATGTATTAAATCCATCAATAAATTTATCAATAACTAAGCCTATTAATATAACGCTAAAGAAGCCGAATAATCCTTTATCAACACCAAATACGCTAATTGCCATAATACAAACAAATGAATCTGTAAGTAATACTGATATACCAATTCCTATAGGAGTAAATTTACTAATAATTGCTGCTATAATACTTGTTCCACCTGTTGATGCTCCTTGATGAAATACTATAGCTGCTCCCATACCTAATATGGCTGATCCAAAGAAACTAGCTAAAAACATATTTTCTGTTAATATTCCTGGTGTAAAAAAATTCTCTATTATCCACATAAATACCGAAAGCATTATAGTTGCATAAATACTCTTGCCTCCAAAAGACTTTCCTAATACAACAAATGCCAATATAAATAGTAATATATTAAGAAATAATACAACTACACTTGTATCTAACCCTATCAGTTTATTAATAACTAAACCTATTCCAGACACACCACCTGCAGCAATATCACACGGGAAGAAAAAATATTCTAGTGCTATTGCCGTTAGTGCTATCCCTAATGTTGTTAATAAATATTCTTTAATTTTTTCCATAAGTATCTCCTATAACTTTTAATTTTTATTCATCATCTATATGCTTAAACCCTTCACCCATAACTTCATGTACTTCTCCAACTGTGATAAATGCATTCTTATCAATATTACTAATATGCTGTTTTAACTTTATAAACTCATTTCTTTCTAATATTGTGTAAAGAATTGCAGTATCTTCTCCTGTAAATCCCCCCATTCCTTTTATAAAAGTACATCCTCTCTCTAAATCATTTAAAATAAATTTACTTATTTCTTTGTTACTTTTGCTTATTATTGTTATTTCATTTCTAACATTAAATCCAGCTATTATTTTATCTATTACTACTCCATTTATTATTACTGATAATAATCCATAAAGTCCTATATCTATACCAAAAGTTAATGCACCAAGTAACGTTACAAAAAAATCAACCATTAATAAAGACTTTCCTATATCAAAATGGAAAAATCTATTTAATATTTTTGCAATTATATCAGTACCTCCAGTAGAAGCATTTGCATTAAATACAAGCGCCATCCCACATGCACTTATTAGTGTGCCAAATATAGTTGAAATAATCAAGTCATTAGTAACTGTATAAGGTAAGAACTTTTGCATTATCCACATAGATGAAGATAACAAAAGACTTGAGTATATTGTTTTTGCCCCAAATTTACCTCCTATTACTAAAAACGCTACAATAAATAAACATACATCCATTATTAATACTAAAGGTCCTATTGATATAAATGGTATATAATTATTTATTACTATAGCTAATCCTGTAATTCCTCCTGCTGCTATATTATTAGGTTCAAAAAAATAAACCACAGATATTGCCACTAGCAATATTCCAATAGTTATTAGGGTAAACTCTCTAAACTTATTTTTACTCATAAAATTCTGCTCCCTCTGATAAATTATTATAAATATTTATTATTTTTCCTCATTTATACAAATTTATCCTAAGTCTCTTTATTCTCTTTAATTATATATCTTTTTAAATTCAAAAAAAACTGCGATTTTTAATCGCAGTTTTGGTGGTAAAAAATAACTGTTTTGTGGTTTTAGTTTAAATCTATTTTTTTAAAGCAATTGCCTCTTTTACTTTATTAACTATATCTTGTGCAGTTAAACCATAAGCTTTTAATAATTCTTCTGGTTTACCACTTTCACCAAATACATCTTTAACCCCAACTCTTAAAACTGGAATTGGATAATTTTCTGATATAACTTCAGCAACAGCTGAACCTAATCCTCCAATTACACTATGTTCTTCAGCAGTTATAATAACCCCAGTTTTTTTTGCTGCATTAATTATTAACTCATTATCTAAAGGTTTAATTGTATGTATGTTTATAACCTTAGCATCAATTCCCTCTTTAGCTAAAATTTCTTTAGCTTCAATTGCAGCATCTACCATTATACCAGTAGCAACTATTGTAGCATCTTTACCTTCTGATACAACAACACCTTTTCCTAATTTAAATTCATAAGTATTTTCATCATTTATAACATTAACTGCTGCTCTTCCTAATCTTACATAGCAAGGTCCTTCATACTTTGCTATAGCCTTAATTGCTGCTGCAGTTTCAACAGCATCTGCAGGCGATACAACTACCATATTAGGAATACTTCTCATTAATGATAAATCTTCAACAGTTTGATGAGATGCTCCATCTTCTCCTACTGTTAATCCAGCATGAGTAGCACAAACTTTAACATTTAATTTAGGATAACATATTGAGTTTCTTATTTGTTCAAAAGCTCTTCCTGCTGCAAACATAGCAAAGGTACTTACAAATGGAATTTTTCCACAAGTTGATAATCCTGCTGCAACTCCCATCATATTTCCTTCAGCTATTCCCATATTGAAAAATCTTTCTGGGCAAACTGCTTTAAAATCAGCTGTTTTAGTAGATTTAGAAAGATCTGCATCTAATACTATTACATTTTCATTCTCTTTTGCTAATTCTGCTAATGCTTTTCCATACGCTTCTCTTGTAGCAATCTTTTTACTCATTATTTGTCTCCTCCAATCTCAGCTAAAGCCATTTCACATTGTTCCTTGCTTGGTGCTGTTCCGTGCCATCCTGCTTCATTCTCCATGAATGATACACCTTTACCTTTAACTGTTTTACAAACAACAACTGTTGGCTTACCGCTGCAAGCCTTCGCTTTTTCTATAGCATCTATTATTTCTTCGAAATTATGTCCATCTATAACTAATACATTCCATCCAAAAGCTTCAAACTTTTTGTCTATTGGACATGGATTCATTACTTTTTCTATATCTCCATCGATTTGTAATCCATTGAAATCTACAAATGCAGTTAAATTATCTAACTCATAATGAGCCGCTGACATTGCTGCTTCCCAAACTTGACCTTCTTCTAATTCTCCATCACCTAAAATAGTATAAACTCTATATGATTTCTTATCTATTTTACCAGCTAAAGCCATCCCAACAGCACTTGAAATCCCTTGCCCTAAAGATCCAGTTGACATATCTATTCCTGGTAAACACTTCATACTTGGATGACCTTGTAATCTTGATCCAAACTTTCTTAATGTAGTTAATTCTTCTACTGGGAAAAATCCCTTTCTTGCTAATGCACTATATAAAACTGGTGCTGCATGCCCCTTTGATAATACAAATCTATCTCTATCTGGATTCTTTGGATTATTGGCATCTATATTCATTTCTTTAAAGAAAAGTGTTGTTACTATATCAGCCGCTGATAATGATCCCCCTGGATGTCCTGATGCTGATTCTGTTAACATTGAAACTATATCTTTTCTAATTAGTTTTGCCATTGATTTTAATTCTTGTACATTATTAACCATTAAAAATCCTCCTACATTACAATTCATAATATGTATTTGCTTATCTCTATATTATGTAAGTTATCTTAAAATTATTTTATCATAAATTGTCGACTTTGTATATACTATTTTTTAATTAGTGTATACTATTTATTTTTTATTTGTTTATAGTATATCACCTTTAACATATGTAATCATAATCACTGGTACATATCATAATTTCAATATACCAAATATTAATTTAATCAAATTTAGTATATTCAATTAATAATTTTTACATTATTATAGTGTAATATAAAAAAATAAAAGTAAATTAACATTTAAGTTAATTTACTTTTAATATTGTAAATTTAAGCTAAGCTTATACTTATAAGTAAAGACTTGTCTACCTTTTTCATATCGGCTTCAGTCATATGGCCAATTTTTTCTTTAAGTCTTTTTTTATCTAAAGTTCTAATTTGCTCTAAAAGTACAACAGAATCTCTATTTAGTCCATACTCTTCTGAAGAAATTTCTACATGGGTTGGAAGTTTAGCCTTATTAATTTGAGAAGTTATAGCAGCTACAATAACTGTAGGACTATATTTATTCCCGATATCATTTTGAATTATTATAACAGGTCTAATTCCTCCTTGCTCAGAGCCTATAACTGGACTTAAATCTGCATAAAAAATATCCCCTCTTTTTACAACCATAGTCGTCATTTAAAAATCTCACACTCCGCAAAGCCATTTCTCATATTCATTTATATCATCAAATTTATATTTAAGAGACTTTCGTGATGGATTTACATCCCTTGCAAGTTCTAAATTAATATTGGCCATTTCTTTATAACCATTTTTCATTAATTCAAAAAACTCCTTGGATTCTTTATCCTCACTATATATTATTAAACTTTCCTTTATAAATTTACTACTTTTTGAAAAATCTACATTTATTTTACGGACTTTTGTACTACTTATATCTTTTGACATAATCGACCTCCTAAGAGTTCATCATTTCTATGTATAAGAAAATTATATTTCAAATTATGTCAATTTGTAAATAGAAATGTCACTTATCTTGTATTTTTTTATATATTTTTTGTATTTTTGTAAAAAATAGTGTTTTATTGTCAAGTTATATCATCTATTCATTTTATATTTAATACAATATGTACTCTATCTCACTTATATTAAACTATATCTGATTTTCCTGAATACTTTGGCTATTTTTTATTAATTATTTTTATAATTTATTATAATAATTTTTACTTTTAATAATTTATCGTTATAATATTCTCTATTCTATAAAAGAATAAAAGTTTATCTTACTATATAAATAGTTCTTTTATTTAGTTAGGTGAAGTATAATCACCTAACTAAATCATTAATTCTATAATTATTTATCTACAAATTAAATTTAAGTTGAAAATTTATCACTATCTATTTCCTTAACTTTATTAAAATCCTTATATATGATTCTTACTGTTTCTTTTCCTGATTTATCATATATTACTATTCCTATTGGCGCTTTATTTTTTTTATCTATAAATATTCTAGCAGTATTAAGATGATCATTTTGTAAAAATAACTCTGCATCTACTTGTATATATATTGTATCTCCCCACTCTTCTTGTCCTTCTTTTAATGAATCACTTTTTAAAGGGCATGATAATATTTTATTCATAAATGCAATAGAATGTAGATAATCCATACTAACATCAATTACATATTCAGTATTTGATATATTATCTTTTACGTAAATGCCATCATTTTTATAAATTTTTACTCTATCATCACCAAACTCAACTCTAACGCCTTCCTCACTGCTATAATATTGAGTTGTTTCTTCTGTTTCTTCTCCTCTATCGTTTCTAATTATGTACTCTACTTTTGTTTCATAATAATTTATATTTTTTAGTGATTTTATTATCTCCTCATTGCTTGGCATTAAAAATCCCCTAAAAATAATAACTATTAATATTGATATAAATGGTATTATTAATAATAACGATAAAATGATTTTCTTTTTCATTTTTCCTCCTATAATCATTATTCCATTATTACTAATATTATGTTGTTCTTAAATTTATTCATAATTTATATCAAATCATTCATAACAAATGGTATTTTTTTATTATATCTGTTGCTAATACAGAATATTTATCTTCTGCTACTATATCTCCACATTTCCCATGTAAATATACTCCAAGTAAACATGCATTTAATTTGCTATATCCTTGGCCAATTAATGAAGTAATTATTCCTGTTAAACAATCCCCCATGCCACCTGTTGCCATCTTACTGCTTCCTGTATTATTTACATATACTTTATTTCCATCTGTTATTACGGTATTGTAACCTTTTAAAACTAATACACATCTATTATCTTTAGCATAATTTTTAGCTATATTTATTCTATCTTTTTCAATTTCTCCTATTGTCTTATTTACTAATCTAGACATTTCACCTAAATGAGGCGTCAATACAACTCTATCTTGTAATTTTTTAAGTAAGCTTTTATCCCTACTTAACATATTTATTCCTTCAGCATCTACTACTATAGAGTTACTATAGTCATCTATTATGCAGTTTAAAATATTTTTATCTTTTTCATCCCCTCTAATTCCTGGTCCAAATGCAATTACATTCGCATTTTTTACTACACTTTTAACTCTATCTAGTTCTGTATAGTTAATAGTCATAGCTTCTATTAATTGATTACTGACTATCTTTTGACATTCTTCTGTTGTAATAAGTGTAGTTAATCCTGCTCCAGTTTTAACACATGATTCAGTGCATATATAAGAAGCTCCTGAAAATCCTAGACTTCCTGCAACAAGTACGCATTTTCCATAATCTCCTTTATGACCATAGATTGCTCTCTTCTTTATTAAACCTTTATAATAATCATCGTCAAAAATATATACGTTCTCACTAAACTTTTCTTTAACTTCATTAGGAATTCCAATAGATATAGTTTCTATTTTACCTAAATATTCTATAGCTTTATAATTTAAAAATCCTTTTTTTATTACTTCAAATGTATATGTACTATTTGCTCTAATTGAATTTCCTAATGGTATGCCTTCGTTACAATCTAATCCAGATGGAACATCTATTGATAAAATATCTTTGTTAGATAAATTTATTTCATTAATTAAGTGACAATAAAATTCATTTAATGTCCTATTTAATCCAACTCCAAATATTCCATCAATAATAACATCATATTCTTTTATTGTATATTTAAGTTGCCCTATTCCTTTAAAATCACTTATATACTCTATATCTGAATTTAAATTTTTTAATATTTCATAATTAATATTAAAATCACTACTATAATTTTTTTTAGGATTAATTATTATAATCTTAACTTGATAATTATTTAATAATAACTTTCTTCCAATGGCTAATGCGTCTCCTCCATTGTTTCCAGTACCACAAATAATTAAGAATTTATCGTACTTATTTTTAATTCTTAAATATATTTCATTAGCTGCATTTTCCATCAATATTATGCTAGGTATTTTTAACTTCTCTATTGCATACTTATCTATCTCTTTACAATTACAAGATGACATTATATACATCCTTATACCTCCAAAATTACAAACGCAATTGCACTTGTTTTATTATGGGATATTGATACATGAAAGTTATATTTTTCTTCTTTTATTACTTTATCTATTTTTTCAGATACTTCTATAAATGGCTTTCCAAGATTGTCCCTAAAAACTTCAATATCTTTAAATCCTATTTCCCTCATTCCAGTTCCTAGTGCTTTACTAACTGCCTCTTTTACTGCAAAGTTCCCAGCAATACTTTCAATTCTAGGATTATCTAAATTGAATTGCTTCAACTCTCTTTCAGTGAATAACTTATCTAAAAATTTAGGTGTATTTATTATTGCCTTTTTTATTCTATCAATTTCTATAATGTCTGTACCAATTCCTAAAATCACTTAATCACCTCTTTTGTTAATATTCTATTTTTATCTTATATTTTGTTTAAATTTTATTAAATAATTAATTACTTAAACTCATTACGTATTCATCTGAGTATTCTCCAACTATATCTACTAGATGAATAGGAGATACTACCTTACTACATAACATCTTAGCGATATCTTCTACTTTTTCTTTGTTATTAGATACTACATTTATAAAATCCCTTTCTAAATTAACCACCTTTCCATCTATGAAATCATGTCTTTCTATTTCTATACCATATACTGTATCATTTAGTATATTTCCTTCTGTAACTCTATAGAAATATTTCATATTTTTCTCTTCTTCATTAAGTTCCATACTTAAAGATTCTATAATTTTCATTCCCCCACCCCTTTACATAATGTACTAATAAAACAATAACATATTTTATAATACTTTTATGTCAAACGATGGTATATTATTTTTCAAATTTTCCTTCACTTTTCAACATAAATGTAATAAATTTCACTTTTTTTATTGAATTATATATATTTATAATTTATCTTTTATTTATCATCATCCTAATATTGTCGAAAATAAAAAAAATTCGAAGTATATCATATATACTTCGAAATTTTTTTATTCCTCACCGATTACTTCATTGCCATCCTTTGGTTCTCTTCTATTTCCTACAAACTTAAAATCCTCTGCTACAACTTCAGCTAAATATTTCTTGTTACCTTGCTTATCTTCATAGCTTCCTGTTTTTAATCTTCCACTTAAGCTTATATAACTTCCTTTTTTCATGAACTTACATATTACTTCAGCTTTTCTTCCCCACATAGTTACTGGTATTAAATCTGATTTTCTAGTACCATCTGCTGACTTAAAATTCCTCTCCACTGCAACTATAAACCTAGTAAAAACTTTTTCACCATTATCAATAGTTTTTAGTTCAGGGTCCTTAATTAATTTTCCTAATAATACTATTTTATTCATTTTATCGCACCTCCTGAATATTTCATCTTGAAGTATATCCATTTATATACTTTCTATTCATAAAAGTGCATTTTTCTTTTAACGTATGGATAAATTATTTTTTCTTATTACCATAACTGAATTAACCTCTCCACCTAAAATGAGTATTATTGATGTTATATAAAGCCAAGTGATTAAAATTATTATTGCTCCTAAACTTCCATATATTTTAGAGTAATTACTAAAATTATTTATATAAAATGAAAATATTAATGAAACAATTAACCATCCAACAGTACATACTACAGCACCTGGAAAGACCTCTCTCCATGTTAATCGTATAGATGGTGTGTACCTATACATTACTGCAAAAATTAAAATCATCATTGCTATTATTATTAAATATCTTAATAAATTCCATAATTGGTATATTATAATCGGAAATGGTAGATATGAAACTAATAAATCACCTAGTAACTTACCAAATACCAATAATATTAAAGTTGCTATTATTAGAAAAGCTAATGCAAATGTACATATTATAGCAATAATTGACCTTACTATAAAAGATCTCTTCTCCTTAACTCCATATGCTTTATTAATACCCTTTATAACAGCTCTAAATGCTGATGATGCTGACCAAATAATTAACAATAATGAAGCACTTAATAATCCTGTATTTTGGGTATCTACTATTTCAACAATTGTTGTATAAACAAATTTAAAAGTACTACTCGGTAAAATAGCTCTTAATCCACCTAAAACTTCCATAGAATCTAATTCACTTAGACCTATTAATGTCAGAAGAAATATTAAGAAAGGAAAAAATGATAGTATTAAGTAATATGCTAATTGAGCCGCTAAAGCAAAAATATCATCGTCTTTTATTTTAACTATAAAATATATTAAGAAGCTAACTATAGACTTCCCTTTATTTGTATGTCCTTTAGCCATATTTTATTTCAATCCTTTCTTTTTATTTTTACATTTTAACTAGCTATTTTTTTATTTTAATCATTTATATAATTTTATATTCCATTCTTGTGGTAACATTCTTTTATATTTATTATTTAAATATCTATTATCTATCAATAATACTCTACCTTTATCTGTTTCTGTTCTTATTACCCTACCTACTGATTGAAAAACTTTATTCATTCCTGGATAAGTATATGAATAATCAAAACCATTCTGCTCAAAATACTCTGCTATTATATTATTTTCTACCGATATCCTCGGAAATCCTACACCTACTACTACTGCGCCAATAAGTCTTTCTCCTGGCAAATCCACACCCTCTGAAAACATACCACCAACAACAGAAAATCCAATTTTATTAGCTCCTATTTTAAAATTACTCAAAAATTCTTCTTTTTTTTCTTCAGATAAATTTTCTTCTTGAAGCAAAATATTTTCATCTCCATAAATACGCACATATTCTTTATATACCTTATTTAAATAATCAAAAGATGGTAAAAATACAATGTAATTCCCTTGTTTTTCTTGAACAAACCTATTAATATTCTTACATACTTCAATTATTATTTTTATCTCTACTTGCATATCTCATATCTAAATCTTTTATATATATTTGTAAATTTTCTTTATTAAAAGGTGAATTAAATCTTACTCTAAAACTATTTTCCTCTCCCCCTAATAAATCAACATAGTACTTAATTGGAGAAAGTGTTGCTGAAAATATTACTGTCGAATATGCCGAATTAACTATTTTGCTAAGATTTTTAGACGGATCTATGCAAAATATTTTTATACTAAATTCATTTCTACTATTTTTTAGTATCGTTGTATACTCCTTAGAATATAATTCGCTCAATGCTATGAAATTCCTTGTGTCATAATAAAATTCTAATATATTTTCGTATCCACTAGTCCCTTTTGATTTTATTAAATATTCCTCTGCTTCATTAATAAACATCCTTAATAGCTTTATTAAATCCTTATAAATTATATTTTTATAAGTTACATTCTCATTTACCTCTTCTAATTCTCTTCTGATATTTATCATTTCTTTATTAATTAAGTTTACTATCTTATATAAATTAGGTACTTTCCCTTTTAATATCTTACTTGCATCCATCACCTTACTCTTAAGTATTTCACAACTATACATATTTCTTGCTCTATCTACTAAATTATGTGCCTCATCGACTAATAATATATTCTCACTATTATGATCCTCAAAAATTCTCCTTAATCTAACTCTTGGATCAAATGCGTAGTTATAATCACAAATAACACTATCACACCATTCAGTTAAATCTAAAGAAAGTTCAAATGGACACAAATTAAATTCCTTAGCATATTCTATTACCTTAGCTCTAGTAAATATGTTTTCTCTAGCTATTAATTTTTTAATTACATCATTTATTTTTGTAAAATAATCTCGTGCATATATACAATCATCTGGATTACATTTTACTTCACTATTTAAGCACATTTTCTCTTTTGCTGTTATAGTTACTACTTTAAATTTTAATCCATTATTAAGTAATTTAATAAATCCTTCTTCAGCTACAGACCTAGTTATTGTCTTTGCTGTTAAATAAATTATTTTTTCTCCTCGTCCCTCTCCTATACTCTTAACAGCAGGAAAAATTGTTGAAATGGTCTTTCCTATACCTGTGGGAGCCTGAACAAATAATACCCCATTTTGCTTTATGCTATTATAACAATTTATTGCAAGTTCCCTTTGTCCTTTTCTATAAGATTTAAATGGAAAACTTAAATTTTCAATACTGTTATTTCTAATAATTTTAAGATTATTCTTTAAAATAATATCGTCTAAATATTTATATATTATTTCGTATGTATACTCTTCTAACTCTTTAATTTGAAATTTCTTTTCAAAAGATCTAACTTCATCAGTATTTATATTGTAGTAACTTAATCTAATATATATTTTTGTCATAGAATTTAACTTACAATATATATATGCATAAATTTTGCCCTGTGCCCAGTGTAATTCATTAAAATCCTCATCAATATAAATTAAATTTTTATATGTTGATTTAATTTCTTCTATTATTACATTTCCATTATCCTTTATTATTCCATCGGCTCTTCCTTCTACCTGTAAAATAACATCTTCTCTCTGAAATTCGTAATTTAATTTTACTTCTTTTTCATACTCTTTATAAATTTCAGCATTGCTTTTTTGTAACTTTCCATGAGCAACAGTTCCTTCTAGCGCGCGTCCCCTTGATAAAAATCTATCATCTAAACTTCCACTCTTTAGAATATATTCAATTAGTCCTCTCACCGATTCCTTAAATACTACTTTATCACTCATTTTATTTTTCCTTCCCTATTCAATAAAACTATTATAACAAAAAAGTTATCAAACATTAAAACTATCTTAGTAAAAGATACGCTTTATATTTGATAACTTTATTTTATGAATGATATTCATTTACTATTTTCTGAACTAATTTTTTAATTGCACTTGCTTGAGCTATTAAAGACATAACAACAACGAAAGTTCTTATACTATTTTCGTCTTTTTCTTCTAGGTTTAAATCCTTAATTATAGAATCTAATTTATCATCATTTAATGCCGTTGCATCTAGATATTTATTAAAACTTTCATTTTGTGTTTCTGTAAATAACTTATATGCAGTTTCCCAATCTATAATATCGTCAGACCTATCATTTATTTCATTAAACGCTAAACTAAACACTTTTTTTATTTCTTCAGTTGTAAGTATTGGTCTCATGTAACTTAATAAAACAAGTTGAACTAAATGAATTTTTGTATAACCTCTTTTTTTGCCATCTTCAGGCTTACTTATTACTTCACTTTTAATATAATTTTGTACAATATTATTAGTATATTTATCTTCAACAAATTTATCATTTAAAAAATCTATAACTTGTGATAGAAAAAGATCGTATTTCGGTAAATCCTCATAAGATACCATAGAGGTTTTTGATATTTCTTCAGCAACTTCTTTTATATAGTTATTATCAACTTTATTAACCATATTTAAGTTCACCTCATATTTTATTCGTTAATATCATTATATAGTAACTATAAACTTATTACAAGTTAATTTCACCTATCTTATATGATTTATTTATTATTTTATTCTATATTTATATTTTTTCTTTTACTTTTTTTTCTTTTTTTATATATTTTTATTTAAATTTAATTAAATCAAAATATATATCACTTTCTAAACATAGTATTTAAGCCATTTTTGAAATATTTTTCTTTAAATATTTTTTTTAAATTTTGTATTGACTTTTCAAAATTATGGTAGTATAGTTTATTTATGAGTTTGATAAGCGGTATTTTTGTAAATTAAACTTTTTTTTAAAGTTTTTTATTGACTTTTAATTACATATCTGCTAATATTAATCTGCTAAATGTCGAAACTTGTTAAGGAGGAATTATATATGAAATCAACTGGAGTTGTTAGAAGAGTAGATGAATTAGGAAGAATAGTTATTCCTATAGAATTAAGAAGAACATTAGATATAGCTGAAAAAGATGCTTTAGAAATATACGTAGATGGTGAACAAATCATATTAAAGAAATATGAACCAGCTTGTATTTTCTGTGGTGATGCTAGAGATGTTGTTAACTACAAAGGTAAAAATATCTGCAAAAACTGTATGGAAGAATTAAAGGTTGGAAGATAATTTTCTAAATTAATTATATACATATATAAAAAAGCACCTAAAAAGGTGCTTTTTTTGCTTACATAATTTTTTTAAAGTAAATATTTTATATATTTATAGATATTTTATATACTTCTTTTTTAGGAATTTCTCTTTCCTTAGCCACAATTTTTATAGCTTCCTTTTTATCCATACCCTCATTAATTAAATTAATTAAATGTTGTTCTATAGTTATTCCACTTAGTTCTTGTTCTTTTTCTGCTTTAAATTCACTTTCACTTTTACCTGCTATTACTAGAACAAATTCTCCTCTTGGTTTATTTTCTAAAAACCAATTGTAAGCTTCTTCGATACTTCCTCTATAAATATCCTCATGCAACTTAGTTAACTCTCTGCAAACGGCTATATTTCTATTTCCTAGCGATTCTTTAAGATAATTTAATGATTCAATTAATCTATGTGGAGATTCATAAAAAATTAGTGTCTCTTTCTTATCTTTTATTTCTTCAGTTAATTTTTTTCTTTCCTTAGTTTCTCTTGGTATAAATCCTCTAAATATAAATTTTGTTGTATCTAACCCTGAATAAACCAATGCCGTTGTAATTGCAGTAGCTCCTGGTAACACTTCAAATGCTATATTGTTTTCAATACACTTCTTAACAACAACACTACCTGGATCTGATATTCCTGGTGTTCCTGCATCAGTAACTATTGCTATATTTTTACCTTCCATTAATTTATTTATTATATCGTCGCTTTTTCCTTGCTCATTATGTTGATGATAACTAAATAAAGGCTTCTTAATATTAAAATGATTTAATAGCTTTAAGCTTTGCCTAGTATCTTCTGCAGCAATTTCATCAACATTCTCTAATACCTCTAAAGCTCTTAATGTTATATCTTTTAAATTACCTATTGGTGTTGGTACTAAATATACCTTTCCATATTCCATAATTTAATTCCTCCCATAAATTCTATCTATTTCTTCACTATAATTTCCATTATCATCATATACATATAATGGCTCTTCCCATTTTAAAAATGCTCCACCATCTCTTTGTCCCTCAACTAAAACTATATTAGGTGCTTTTTTAGTATTTGGCTGTATCATTCTTACCCTTTTAGGCTCTATTTTATATTTTCTCATAAGTCCAAATATATCAGCTAACCTTTCTGGTCTATGTACAATAAACATTCTTCCATTATCCTTTAATAATCTTCTAGAGGCTATTATTACATCTTCTAAAGTACACATTATTTCATGTCTTGCAATTGCAAGTTTATCTTCAGGATTGACTATTCCTGCATTATTTAGCTTATATGGTGGATTAACAGTAACAACATCAAATTTTCCTATAGAATCTATTATTTTTTTATCCTTTAAATCTCCATTTATAAACTTAACTTTATCTTCAGTATTATTAAGTATTGAACTTCTATTAGCCATTTCAACCATATCTTCTTGAATCTCTAGTCCTATCACCTCTTGAGGACTATATTTACCATAAACCAAAAACGGTACTATTCCTGTACCTGTACATAAATCTATTACTCTATGCTTTTTCTTTATGTTTGCAAAATGAGAAAGTAAGACTGCATCAACTCCAAATCTAAATCCTTTTTCTTTTTGTATTAATCTAAGTCCATTTAGTTGTAAATCATCAATACTCTCATCATTATTTATATTAACTTCCATATAGCACCTCTTTCTTTTGTAAAATACTTTGTCTTCATTATTCAATTACTAAAACTTTTTATATCGTCTTAATACTAATTAATATTTACGATTATCATTATACAATACTATTTTATTATGCACAAAAAAGCTAGGAATGTAATCCCTAGCTTTAAAATTTCATTATAAAACTCTTCTTGCTGTGTAGAAATCAGTTATATTTCCTACCTTAACTCCTTGACCTGGCATTGGCGCATGAACATATTGTCCACCTCCAACATATATACCTACGTGATCTCCACCATAAGTGAATACTAAATCCCCTGGTTGAAGTTCGCTATAAGATACTGGAGTTCCTACTCCCATTTGAGAGTAAGTTGTTCTTGTTATATCTATACCTGCTGCATTTGCATATACAAAGCTTGTAAATCCAGAACAGTCAAATGATGTTGGACCTGTTGCTCCCCATACATATGGTGCTCCAAGATATTGGTATGCAAAATCAACTATTCCATTACCTGTAGATGAAATTTCACCTCTATTTGCATCTATAGTATTACTAGCTGCCTCTTTTGCTTCAAGTTCTTCTACTCTTGATTTTGCTATTTCAATTTGTTCGTTAATTTCCTCTACAACAATACTACTCTTTATTTGAGTATCTCTAATACTTCTTAGCTGAGTTATGGCACTTCTTAATGAATCTATAGAACTTGTTGAATCTGCTATTACACTAAACTGATATTCAACTAAAGTTCTTTCAGAAACAACTAAGAATTCTTTTTCAAATTCAGCTTGCTCTGCAGCTGCCTCATCCGCTAATTTTTGTTGTTCTGCCTTCTTTTCCTCTAAATCTGCTAGAGATTTTTTATTTTCTTCATTTATAGCTTGAATTTCTTTACTTTTCTCATCTAAAGACTTAACTTTAGTATCAAGATTTTCTTGCTTGTCCTTTAATTCCTTAACAATTTCTTTATCAATCTTTACTAATCTGTTAGTTGATTCAATTTTACTTATTAAATCATTAAAGCTTTCTGCACTAAATAAAAGCATTATGTAACTAGTCTGTCCACCTGATTTATAAAGTTCTCTAACTCTTTTTCCTAATACTTCTTCTTGTTTAGCTATGTCTTCTTTTGCACTTTCGATTTCAACTTCAGTATTTTTTATTTCTACCTTTATTTCTTCCATTTGTGCATTATTATTATCTATTTTTTCTATTAATGGTTCAATTTCTGCATTAAATGCAATTATTTTACCTGTTATTTCATCTATCTTCTTTGTATATTCATCATACTTTTTTTGATTTTCAATAACTTCCTCATTTGGCGTTGCAAAGGCAGGCATTGCTGATGTAACCGCTAGTGTAAATGCTAGTGTTACTGCTAATACAGCCGATATAACTTTTCTTTTCATACTCCTTATAGGCCTTTTTAGACCTTCCCCCTCTCCTTTGTTGTTCTTTACCATTATACCACTTATGAAAAGGAAGAACAATGGTAATTTGAAATTTCCTTGATATTACTAGATGTAAATGTATTCTAAACAGTATTTTTATTCCGTTTATATACATTTACACCATAATAATAAACAAATTCACTATAATAAAATATTCATATAAATTTACTTTTATGATACTTTTTCTTACTTTCTAACTGATTTATTTAATATATATTGAATTGAAGTTAATATAACTATACAAACAACAAAAATAATTAATAATTCCTTAGTCCATTTTGCTATTATTAAACATAATATTGAAATTATAAGCCCTATACATCCATTTAATATATTTACGGTTCCACTTATTTTCATTGCTTTTATTTCCCTTGCTACAAAATCATCTTCTAAATCAGCATTTTTAATATATTTATTATTTAATATAAAAGTTCCTATGCCTAAAAAACCTATACTGACTAAAATTATTACTAAAACAGTCATATTCAAAACAACACCTCTTAATAAATTTTATACTTATATAATAAACTATTATATAACATCAATACATTTTTTTGAAATTTAATTATACATAATATTAACTAATAATATATAAATTCTGCTTCGATCTTATCCAACACAATAATCCTAGATAAAAATTAAAAGATTTTTATTTTCTTAAAAAAAGTGTTGACATATACTTAATTTATTTATATAATATTTTATGTGCTCCGGGGTGTAGCGCAGATGGGAGCGCGCGTGGTTTGGGACCATGAGGTCGCAGGTTCGATCCCTGTCACCCCGACCAAAGAGATAGATTTTTATCTATCTCTTTTTTTGTTTATATACATCAATTAAATACATATACCTTTTTATTACTTATGTATTATATTAATATTGACTATTTATACTTAGGAGGATACTAATTTGAATAATATAAAAGCTGCAATTTTTGATTTAGATGGAACTTTAATAAATTCGATGTGGGTATGGTCACAAATAGATATAGACTACTTAACATCAAAAGGTCACACAGTTCCATTAAATCTAACTGATGAAATAACACACTTAAGTTTTAGACAAACTGCAGAATACTTTAAAAATAGATTTTCTATAGACGATTCTATAGAAGTAATTATGAATACTTGGAATGAAATGGCTTATAATCATTATAAAAATAATGTAAAACTTAAAGATAATGCATTGGAATTTCTAATTAAACTTAAAGCTTCTGGTATAAAAATAGGACTAGCTACTAGCAATTCCATTCCTTTATTAGAGGCAACTCTTAAAAGCAATAAAGCTTATGACTTATTCGATGCTATAACAGTTACTGATGAAGTCAATAAAAGTAAAAGTAATCCTGATATATATCTTTTAGCAGCTCAAAAATTAGGTGTAGAGCCTGAAAACTGTATAGTATTCGAAGATATAATTGCTGCTGCGAGAGGAGCTAAATTAGCTGGAATGAAAGTTATAGGTGTATATGATGAGCACTCTAAACACCAAGAAGCTCTTTTAAAAGAAGAATGTGATAACTACATATATAACTATAATGAATTATTATAGGCAGTATTTTATAATAACAGATATATAAATAATATTATAGATCCTTAGCTATCGAGACTGTAGATAATTTTGTGTAATATAGT
>NZ_KB291625.1 GCF_000320405.1 Clostridium celatum DSM 1785
GACTGATACTAATAGGTCGAGGGCTTGACCAAAATATAAAATAATTCATATGCAATTTTCAGAGAATAAATCTCTTAGAATAATCCGCGATAGCTCAATGGAGGAGCATTCGGCTGTTAACCGATAGGCTGGGGTTCGAGTCCTCTTCGCGGAGCCATATAAGTTAGAATTACAACTAAGTGATTCTAACTTATTTTTTGTTATTAATAAAAAATAAATATAAATTTTATATGAGGTTAGTAGATAAAACATAAATTTACTAATCTTTTTTGTTTATTTAAATAAATAATAACTATATTAAATAAAAATAGGTGAAAAAAATAATATTTTATCATATAATTGATTAATGTGACGATTAAATTAATTCAAATATATTATTACTAATGAGGGGTAAAAAAAATGGAAGTTATAATTATCGGAGCCGGTAAAGTTGGTTATACCTTGGCTAAATATCTTTCGGATGAAGGAGATAATATTACTGTAATTGATAGCAACATTAATGCATTAAATGCTATTATGGAAAAATTAGATGTAATGGGGCTAAAGGGCAACGGTACTAGTTTAAAAGTTCTTCATGAAGCTGGAATAAAAAAAGCTGATGTAGTAATTTCAGTTACAAATAGTGATGAAGTTAATATGTTATGCTCATTAACAGCTAAAAAACTAGGAGCAAAATATACAATTGCTAGAGTTAGAGCACCACAGTACTCTGAAGAAATAATTATGCTAAAGGATGAGTTAGGAATTGACTTAGTTATAAATCCAGAAAAAGAAGCAGCTTTGGAGATAGTAAAATTAATTAAGTTCCCATCTGTAAGAAGTGTAGATACTTTTGCAAAAGGAATGGTTGATTTAGTTGGATTTACTATACTAGAAAGTGATGGGCTAGATGGAAACGCTATATGTCAAATAAAAGCTCTTAAGGATTCTATATTAATATCAGGAGTTGAACGAAATGGTATAGTTTATATACCTACTGGGGATTTTATATTACGTAAAGATGATAAAATATATGTAATAGGTGAACATAAAAAAATAGAAACTTTCTTTAAAAAGCTAGGAAGATTTCAAGATAAAATAAAAAATCCTTTGATAATAGGTGGTGGAAGAATAACACATTATTTAGTTAATATAATAGATAAAATAGGTGTTACTCCTAAAATTATTGAATTTAATATAGAAAAATGTAGAGAGTTAAATGAATCATTACCTGATGCTATAGTAATTAATGGTGATGGAACTGATCATGAATTACTTTTATCAGAAAACCTAGAGTGTTCAGATGCTTTTATAGCATTAACTGGAAGAGATGAAGAGAATATAATAACATCATTATTTGCAATGAATAATAATGTTAAGAATGTAATTACTAAAATTACTAGATTTAATTATAATGTAATTGCTAAAAATGTTGGGTTAGATACTATAATAAGTCCTAAAACTATAACTGCTAATAAAATATTAAAATACATAAGATTTTTAAAGGATAGAAATAAGTGTTCTATTGAAAATGTTTATAAGATATTTGATGAAAAAGCTGAAGCAGTTGAATTATTGGTTAATAATAATGTTAGTTTTTTAAATAAAAAATTAAAAGATGTAAGCTTAATGAAAGATGTGATTATAGCTACTATAGTTAGAAATGATAAAATAATTATTCCATCTGGAGATGATAAAATAGAATTTGGAGATAGAATAATAATAATATCAAAAAAAGATAAAGTTAGTGGCATTAATGATTTAGTTTCTGGAGGATTTAGATAATGAATTTTCCAGTTATATTGAATATATTAGGCCACGTAATAAAGTATGAATTATTGTTATTATTAATACCATATTTTGTAGCAATTTATTATGGTCAAGGAGATGCAAGTGCATTTTTATATACGATATTATTAATGATTCCTATATCTTTAATTTTAACTAAAATAAAATCTAAAAGAAAAGAAATATATGCTAAGGAAGGTTTTTTAACAGTTGGATTAGCATGGATAGTAATTTCTATATTTGGAGCATTACCATTTATTTTTAGTGGAGCAATTCCATCTTTTATAGATGCATTTTTTGAGACAGCATCAGGATTTACAACAACAGGTGCATCTATATTAACAGAAATACAATCATTACCTAAGGGAATATTATTTTGGAGAAGTTTTACCCATTGGGTTGGAGGTATGGGATTTTTAATATTTATTTTAGCTCTAATGCCTTCTTTTGGTGGAAATACTATACATTTATTAAAGGCTGAAAGCCCAGGACCAACTCCAGGAAAAATAGTTCCTAAAATTAATCAAACAGCAAAAATATTATATGCAATTTATTTTGTATTGACTTTAATTGAAACTGGCTTTTTAAAGATTGCTGGTATGTCATGGTATGACTCTATAATTCATGCTTTAGGAACTGCTGGTACAGGTGGGTTTTCTAATATGAATGCAAGTGTTGCTGCTTTTAATAATCCTGCTGTAGAATGGATTATTACTGTATTCATGCTTTTATTTGGAGTAAATTTTGTTTTATACTTTCAAATTATAAGAGGAAATATAAAATCATTCTTTAAAAGCGAAGAATTAAAGTGGTATATAATTGCGGTAATGGCTTCAATAGCAATTATAACAGTGAATATAATACCATTTAATACAGGAGATGTAGTAAAATCTATAAGAGATTCATCTTTCCAAGTAGCATCCATAGTAACCACTACAGGATATGCAACAGCTGATTTTAATTTATGGCCAACACTTAGTAAAATGATTTTAGTTATGCTTATGTTTATGGGAGCAATGGCTGGTTCTACAGGTGGAGGTATTAAAACTGTAAGAATAGTAATAGTTTTTAAAGCAATAAGAAGAGAAATAGATAAAATATTACATCCTAGAAGAGTTAAGAGTGTAAAAATTGATGGAAATGTAGTAGAAGAAGAAACTATATCAGGTGTATTTTTATTTATATTTGCATATATAATCATAGCGCTTATAGCTATATTTATAGTATCTTTTGATAATTTTGATGTTACAACAACTGTTACATCAGTAATAGCTACACTAAGTAATATAGGTCCAGGACTTGAAATGGTAGGTCCTACAGGAAATTTTGCAGCATTTTCAGGATTAAGTAAGATAGTATTATCTTTCTGTATGCTTGCAGGTAGACTTGAGATATATCCAATGCTTATATTGTTTAGTCCATCATTATGGAAAAAGAAATACTAATATAAAAAATGATAGTTTATATAGAATAAGAGATACTAAATTATAATAGTATCTCTTATTTTTTTATTAAAAATCATAAGATATAAATTTATAGTAAATAATAGGATTTATGGTATATAATTAATAATATATAATTCATTATATAAAAGGAGGAGTGGCATATGTTATCTCGTGAAGTAGCACAAAGGGTGCTTGGAAGATGTTTAATAACTGGTGGAGATTTTGCTGAAATTTTTGAAGAAGATACTATAGATAATTCAATAAGTATACTAAATGGTAAGGTAGAAAATTCTGTAGGAGGAAGAGCTTACGGAATAGGTATAAGAATATTTAAAGGCTTGAAGAGCGTTTATGCATATACAAACAATAATAGTTTAACATCACTTTTAAATGTTGCCCAAAAAGCAGCATTAGCATTAGGTGAATTAAAGGAAGATAAAATGATAGTTTTAAATGAAAGAGAGACTATAAGCTTTAATCCTATAATAATTACTCCATCAACAGTAGAGTTAAATAAAAAAATTGGCGTGATGAAGGTTGCATATAATGCTGCTAAAAATTATCATAGTGAAATAGCTCAAGTTGGAGTAGGATACCTAGATAAAGACCAACATGTTTTAATTGCAAACACAGAAGGATTGTATACAGAAGACAGAAGAGTCAGAACTAGATTGACTGTAAATGCAATTGCATCAGCAAATGGGGAAAATCAAACAGGAACTGAGGGGCCTGGTAGACATATGGGATTTGAAATGTTTAAAGAAATAGATCCAGAGTATTATGGTAGAGAGGCTGCTAAACAAGCTTATACAATGCTACATGCAAAGAATTGTCCTGCAGGAAGAATGACTGTTGCTATAGATAACGGATTTGGAGGTGTTATATTCCATGAGGCATGTGGACATTCTTTAGAAGCTACATCTGTTGCAAAGGGCAATTCAGTGTTTACAGGAATGCTTGGAAAGCAAATAGCATCTACAAAAGTTACTGCTATTGATGATGGGACAATTCCAAATGCATGGGGATCATTAAATATTGATGATGAAGGAAATAAAACTCAGAAGAATGTACTTATTGAAAATGGAATATTAAAATCATATATGATTGATAAATTAAATGGGCGTAGAATGGGTATGGCGCCAACAGGAAGTGGTAGAAGACAAAGTTATAAATTTGCACCAACTTCTAGAATGACTAATACTTATATAGCTAATGGTGATGATAATCCAGAAGATATAATTAAGTCAATTAGTGATGGATTATATGCTAAAAAGATGGGCGGGGGTTCTGTAAATCCTGTAACAGGAGAATTTAACTTTGCTGTATCTGAAGGATATTTAGTTAAAAATGGGGTTATACAAGAGCCTGTTAGAGGAGCTAGCTTAATTGGAAAAGGTAGCGAAATATTAATGGATATTGATATGGTTGGTAATAATATGACTCAAGGTCAAGGTATGTGTGGTTCAGTATCAGGAAGTATTGCAGCAAACGTAGGTCAACCAATGATTAGAGTTAGAGAAATAACAGTTGGTGGAAGATAGGAGGGGATATATATGGAATTAGATGTATTTGTTAAGTCTCTATTTAAAAAGGCTAAAGAAGCAGGATTTTCTGAATATGAGGTTTACTATGTAGATAAAGAAAGCCTAAGTATAAGTGTATATAAGGGTGAAGTTGAAAAATATAATTTAAATAACTCATATGGTTTATCTTTTAGAGCAAAGCTTGGAGATAAAATAGGATATTCTTATACAGAAATATTAGATGAAGCTGCTATAGAAATGCTTGTAAATAGAGCTAAGGAAAATGTTTTAGCTATTGAAAGTGAAGATGTTCAGTTTATTTATGAAGGAGATAAAGAATATAAGGATATTAGTACGTATTCTGATGCCTTAGAAAATTTACCAGCAGATAAATTAATTAAAATTGCATTAGACATGGAAAATGAAGCTAAAAATTATTGTGATAAGGTTGAAAGTTTTAGTGGGTGTGCAGTTTCTTATAGCTCAGGTAAGTATGGAATTATTAACTCAAAAGGATTAAATTTACACAACAAATCTAATATATTAACAGCATATGTTGTTCCTGTAATTAAAGAAGGAAATAACATGATTGATGGATTTGGGTATGTTGTTGCAAAATCATTAGATGAAGTTGATGCTAAGAAAATAGCAAAAATGGGAGTTGATGAAGCTTTAAGTAAAATAGGAGCGACTTCTGTTAAATCAGGAAACTATAAGGTAATAATAAATAATGAAGCAATGGTTTCTCTTTTATCAACTTTTGCAGGAATATTTAGTGCAGATGCAGTACAAAAAGGATTAAGTCTTTTAAAAGGTAAAGAAGGAGAAGTTATTGCAGCAAATAATGTTAATTTAGTTGATGATCCACATTTAGTAGATGGATTAGCATCTGTTGCATTTGATGATGAAGGTGTTGCAACTAATAAAACTTACTTAATAAAAGAAGGAACTTTAGAAAGCTTACTTCACAATTTAAAGACTGCTAATAAGGCTGGAGTTAAATCAACTGGAAATGGATTTAAAAATTCATATGCATCACCAATATCAGTAAGTCCTACTAATTTTTATATTGAGCCAGGTTCTAAAAATATAGAAGAATTAATTAATTTAGTGGGAAATGGGTTAATGATAACTGATTTTGCAGGATTACACTCTGGAGCAAACTCAATAACAGGAGATTTTTCATTAGCGGCAAAAGGTTTTTATATAGAAAATGGAATTAAAGTTCATCCAGTAGAGCAAATAACAGTAGCAGGAAATTTCTTTAATTTATTAAAAGATATTAAGGAAATAGGAAGTGATTTAAAATTCCCTATGAGTAGTGTAGGAAGCCCTAGTATTGTGATACGAGAGCTTTCTGTTGCTGGAGAGGGGTCTAATTAATGGATAAATATGATTTAGTTGTAATTGGTTCAGGAGCATCGGGATTATCAGCAGCAGTTTCAGCTTTAAAGTCTGGAATTAAAAATGTTTTAATTTTGGAGAAAGAAGATGTCCTTGGCGGAAATCTAAATTTATTTATTAATAATGGCTTTGGAGAATATTACTTAAATGAAACTGTAACAGGTCCGGAACTTGGAAGTATATTAATCGAGAATTTTATTAGTTTAGGCGGTAAAGTTAAGATTAATACGAAAGTCTTAGAGGTAAATAGGGATAAGGTAATTACTTATGTTAATCCAAGTGAGGGAATTAAATCAATTGAAGCAGAGTCTATAGTTTTAGCTGCTGGTTGTAGAGAAAAATATACAGGAAATATTATAGTTCCAGTTGATAAATTTACAGGAATATTTACAACAGCTTCAGCACATAGATTAATTAATCTTACTGGATATTTACCAGGCAAAGAAGTTGTTATATGTGGAAATGACATATGGACACTTATATTAGCAAGAAGATTAGTAATTGAGGGCGCTAATATAAGAGGATTAATAACTGAAAGAAAGTGCTTTAATAGGGATGAATTAGATATTATTAATGGATTTAATATTCCAATAGTATATCAAAGTGAAGTAGTTGAAGTTGATGGTGAAGAGAGAGTCAACTTAGTTAAAGTAAATAATTTTGAAAAAAATGAAATAAGCACAATAGAATGTGACTCCTTAGTATTATCCATAGGATATTTGCCAGAAGTAGATTTCTTAAGAAAAATGAGTATTATGATGGATGGAGAAATGATTAATACTACAAATAGTGAAACTTCAGTTCAAGGGATATTTGTTTGTGGAACTATGGAGAATGGAATTGAATCATTATTTAATAGTGGAGAAAGTGGACTTAAGGTAGGGAAGATAGCTGCTGATTATTTAAATAAGGTTAAATATTAAATGTTTTAAATTATAAGAAGTGAATTAATATAGGGAGTAAGATGCTATTTATTTAATAGATTAGATAGTAAATTACTCCCTTTAATTAAAGAATAATATTTTTAATAAATAAAAATATTTTAATATTACATTAATATTAAATTTTCAGATTCCTTAAATAATATATCCTGTCCTTTAGGGGAAAAATGAATTCCATCTGAATAAATTTCTAGTTTATTTTTAGAACTTAAAATAGCACTGTAGAAATCTAAGTATGGTAATGAATATTTAGTGCAAAGAGCAATAAGATTAATTCTTAGCTGTGATAAATTTTTTTTACAATATTCATAAGTATCACATTTCATAAAAAGTTCATTTGCAACTTCAGGTATTATAGTTGGGGGAATACCTATTATTACAGAAATATTATTACATAAAGAATCCTTTATCATTAATTCAATATTAGAAATTATAGAATCTATGGATCTATTGGAAAGAAGATCATTAGTTCCACCCATTATAAATAATTTATTAGGATTTAAATCTAATACATCTTCCTGAAATCTAAAAAGCATATCTGTTGTAGTACTACCATTAACTCCTTTATTATAAATACATAAGTTATATTTTTGTTTTAATTTATTTACCCAATTTTCCTTGGGTTTTACACCATAACCAAAGGTTAAACTATCACCTAAAAATACGTAAGTATCATTCATATAATTTTCTCCTTTTAAAAAAGTTTATTAAAACAAGATTTACAAATTAATGTTTTGCCTTTATCGGCAGTTATAAAATTATTATCTTTTAATAAACTATTACATATTGAACATTTATTTTGGGTACTTAAGTTATTAGTAGAAGTTAAAGTTTTATTAGAATTGGTTTTTATTATTTCTTTATTTTTAGCAGTTGATTTTTTTAATGATGAATATAATCTTTGTTCATCCTTAACTTCTTTTTCATTTATAGAATAAGAAATAGAATATGAACTTTCTCCAAAGAGCTCCAATTCAAATCTTGGATTTTCTTTATCATAAAATTCCTCTACTATGATTCTTCTAATTTGAGCATCATTAACGATTAAACCACTTTTTTCAATACCATCAAAAATACTTTTGGTTATATTTGCAGTATCTGGGTGACGTTTTTCACTTTTATAATAAACCTTAAGTATGGCAATAAGTGATTCTTCTAAAATCACATCAGGATTTTGACTTCTAGCATAATAAGCTATTTCTTCCTCATAAAGCGCATATTTATCATGAGATTTTCCAGTATTATAAGGCAATATGGCTCTACCATCTTTATTATGTAATTTAAAATTTGATTTAGTTATAGGTGACCCTAAAACTATTACTTTCGCATAATCTTTCATAAATTTCTCCTGAAAATTTTATTAAAATATAAAAATAGATATAAATAAGATTGAAATTATTAAATAATTATTAATATACTTAAAAAAATATAAAATATAGTAAAAAATAATGAATAAAGTCTATTAAAGGTATATAATACACATAGTATATTAATAATTATATTGTAATACTTATTAATTATAGTATTAGTTGATTGTAATAATTATAAATTGTCAATTATATAAGTAAACTATACAGTAGCATATTGATATAAACAAGCAGTAATTGATTATGATTTATTATTAAGATATAATACAAATTGTTGTTAGAGACTATAAAAAAGAGGTAAAAATAAATGGAAAATAAATATATTTTGGCGATAGAATCAAGTTGTGATGAAACTTCAGCAGCTGTTGTTGTTAATGGAAGAGAGGTATTATCTAATGTAATTGCATCTCAAATAGATACTCATCAAAAGTTTGGTGGAGTAGTACCAGAGGTTGCATCAAGAATACATATAGAGGTTATTAGTGGAGTAGTAGAAGAAGCTCTTAAAGAGGCTAATGTTACTTTAGATAAAATAGATGCAATAGGAGTTACATATGGACCAGGATTAGTAGGTGCTTTATTGGTTGGACTACAATTTGCAAAAGGATTAGCATTTGCTAGTAAAAAACCTTTAGTTGGAGTAAATCATATCGAAGGACATATTAGTGCTAATTATATACAACATAAAGAACTAAAACCACCTTTTGTATCATTAGTTGTATCTGGAGGACATACATTTATAGTGCATGTTAAAAATTATGGTGAATATGAAGTAATAGGGCAAACAAGGGATGATGCTGCAGGTGAAGCTTATGATAAAGTAGCAAGAGCATTAGGACTTGGGTATCCAGGTGGACCTAAAATAGATAAGTTAGCAAAGGAAGGAAATCCAAAAGCAATAGTATTCCCAAAAGCTAATTTCCATGAAGAAACATTAGATTTTTCATTTAGTGGTGTGAAGTCGGCAGTTCTTAACTACTTAAATAAGTGTAAGATGCAAAATATTGAAGTTAATAAAGCTGATGTAGCAGCTTCTTTCCAATATGCTGTTATAGATGTATTAAAAGAAAATGTATTATCTACTTGTAAGAAGAAAAATGTTAAAACTATAGCTATTGCAGGTGGTGTTGCATCTAATTCAAGTTTAAGAGAAACACTTATTAAAGAGGCAAGTAAAAAAGGAATAGAAGTATTATTCCCAGCACCTGTTTTATGCACTGATAATGCAGCAATGATAGGAAGTGCAGCATATTTTAACTACATTAATGGAAAAATTAGTGATTTAAATTTAAATGCAAAACCAAATTTAAAGCTTTAATAAAACAATAAATACAGTTGAATATTACTAAAGGAATATTTGAGATGAATTAGAACTTTAATTTATTTTAAATATTCTTATGCAATAAAATTATAGGGAGAGAATAAAAAAATGAAGTTTTTACCGTATTCAAACGGAGTACGTAGAGCAAATTTAAAAAAGAAAAGAAGCCCTAAGGAAAAGGCAAAATTGTTTTGTATTATATTCATTAGTTTATTAGTTATAGGGATGATTTTTCAAAATATATCTAATTTTATTGATGGTGAAAGAATAAGGGAAAAGGTAGATTATACAACAGTAGATGATTTGAGAATGGATTATAGAATATCAGGAGAAGGAAAATATTCTATAGTATTTGACGGAGCTTTAGGTGCAACATTAGAAGCATGGTCACCTATAGTAGAGCAGTTAAAAGATGATGATGTTCAAACATTTGTATATAATAGAAGAGGATATGGATACAGTAATTCTGGAAGCAGAAGAACACCTGAGGAGCAAGCCCAAGATTTGAAGATATTACTAAGAAAATCAGGAATGTCAGAACCTTATATTTTAGTAGGGGAAGGCTATGGTTCTTTAGTATTAACTAGTTTTGCAGAGCAATTTAAAGATTCAGTAGAAGCTGTTATATTAATTGATCCAATTAATGAGGATACTATAAAATCAAAATCATATGCTAGAAGTCAAGGAATAACCAAATTTAGAAGATTTATAGAAAATATAGGATCTCAAATAGGTGTGACAGCTTTAATGGACAAGCTGAACTTAGATATTAATTTAACAGACTTAGAATCGGCACTGCCAGAAGATACTAAAGAAGAGTTTTTGGCATATAGAACAAAAAGTAAGTATACATCAGCGGTTTATAATGAATTAACTACTTTAACTAAAGGGGATAGTAATAGCCAAAAGGAAGGCGTTTTTTCAGGAATACCGTATTATTTAATAACGAAATTAGAAAATGATCCTTTAGCTAAATTGGGTAGTTCAGATTTAACTACTACTTATGTAACAAAGTGTGAAAAAGACTTTTTAGCTTTGAATGATCAAGATAACGTACTAAATGCAATAAGAGATATTATAAAGAAATTAAATAATAAATAGTAACGAAGGAAACTGTAATGCAGTTTCCTTTTTTAGTCATATTAATATCTAATATTGTCATATAGTTGACACATTAACAGGGTATATTATAACTATAGAATAAAGGTTGAGAAGGAGAGAAATATATGAATAATGATAATATTTATGATGTAGCTTATAGTGAAAGCAATGATGAGAACAGTTCCAGTACAAATGCTAATATTAATGGAGGAGTAGAGGTATATAAAAAACATAACGATAAGAAACCCAAAAATAATGGATTTGCAAAGTATGTAGCAACTGCAATGATATGTTCTTTAGTGGGAGGATTTGCAGGTTCAGGTTTTACTTATATGTTAGTTAAAGATTCAAATGGCGGAACTAATACTGGTAGCACAGCTTCAAATGTTCAAGCGGATCCAGTTTCATTTGCAACTACTTCTGGTGCATTAACGGCAAGCGAAATATATAATAAGGTTGCACCAGCAGTTGTAATAGTATCTACTAAATCAATTCAAAGCTATAATGGCTGGTTTTCACAAGAAGCTGAGGGGATTGGATCAGGATTTATTATCAATGAAGATGGATATATTTTAACAAATTATCATGTTGTTGAAGGTGCTAAAGAAGTAACTGTAACCTTAAGCGATAATAGGGAAGTTAAAGCAAGTATAGTTAATTATGATGAAGCACAAGATGTAGCTATGATAAAATTAAATGAAGATGTAGATGTTCCTGGGGTTGTAGAACTTGGTGATTCTGATGCATTACAACCAGGCGAAGAAGTTTTAGCATTAGGTACACCATTATCAAAGAATTTATCATTTACATTAACTAATGGTATAGTAAGTGCATTAAATAGAAATGTTGAAACAGAAACAGGAACAACTTTGAATTTAGTTCAAACTAATGCGGCTATAAATCCAGGTAACAGTGGTGGACCACTTATAAATACTAAAGGTGAAGTTGTAGGAATAAATACAATGAAGATTAGCGACGGTGCAGAGGGAATAGGATTTGCAATACCAATTAATGATGTAAAAACAAAGATAGATGCTTTATCAAAGCCAATATTAAATTTAGGTATCTCAATAAGAACTGTTGATGAAACATTATCAAAACAGTTAAATATGGAACAAGGGCTTTATATAGTTGAAGTCAATGAATTCTCACCAGCAGAAAAGGCAGGATTAAAAGCTGGAGACTTAATAATAAATGTTGATGGCAAAAGAGTTAAAACTTTTGATGAATTAAAAGAAATTAAGAACTCAAAAGAAGAAGGAGACACAATTAAGGTAGAATTTATAAGAGATGGACAGACAAAAACTACTGAAGTAACTTTAAGTGCAAATTAATATAAAGATAGGATATATCGAAATTTTGTTTATGTTTCGATATATCCTATCTTTTTAATTAATAGTTAAGTAATGATATTTTAAGTTAAATCAGATAATGCCTTTTTAATATGCATTAAGTGTTGCTTTCGCTGTTTTTGTCCAAGTAAATTCTAAACTATTTTTATAGCCTTTTTCACTATATTCCTCAAGAAGACTTGGTGAATTTAATAAAGAAAGAATAGCTGAAGCTAATTCATCTTTATTGAAAGGGTCTATTAATACAGCACAATCATTTGTTACTTCAGGTATAGAAGTTAAGTTTGAAGTAATTACTGGAGTCTTGCAACTCATTGCTTCAAGTGGAGGAAGTCCAAAACCTTCATATAGAGAAGGATATGCAAATAGATTAGAAGCATTATAAAAAATAGGTAAATCATAATCATTAATAAAACCAGTAAAAATAACTTTATCGTCTATAAATAATTCTTTACATAAGTCTTGAAGTTTAGCCCCTTCATCTTTAATAGAACCACATAAAACTAACTTATAATCATTGTTTAATGATTTATATATTTTATTAAATGCAAGTATTAATTCTTTTACATTTTTTCGAGTGCTGAAACCTCCGATATAAAGAATAAAAGGTGATTCAATATTATATTTATTCTTTATATAAGAAATACAATCAGATTTATTTAATGGCTTAAATGTATTATTTGCAGCAAGAGGAGTAACGAATATTTTATCTGAATTTATTGAAGGAAAAAATTTTAATATATCTTTTTTAGAGTAATTGGATACTGTCAATATTGCACTAGCGTTATTTATTATAATAGGCATGCATTTTAAAAATCTATCTAAGTAACCTATACCAACAGTCTCTGGTAATATATAAGGTATTAAATCATGAATAGTAACAATACAGGGAAAATTATAATCTTCATTTAAACCAATACCGTTTTGAGGTATATGGTGTAAGTCTATATTATTACTTTTTATATAACTAGGGTAATAATAATTTTCATAAAAGGCTCCATGCTTTTTTGAAGTAAAGACTATTTTAGAATTATTTTTTTTAAATTCCTTGTAATTATCTCCACACCAAAAAATAGTATAAGTATTTTCATTATCTATATTTAAAAGTTCTTTAAGTAAGTTTTCTGTATAAGTTCCAATACCAGAGCCTTTATATAGAGTTACTCCCCTAGCATCTATGGAAATATTCAAGCCTAGCGCCTCCTAAAAACACTATAATATTATAAATATTATAATACTTTAATTTATGTGATAAGAAACACAAAAAAATATGTAATTTCATATAATGAATGGAAGAAAAGTTTAGGAGTTAGCTATGGATATAGATAGACTAAAGGAAATCATAGAGAGCAATTATTGTATAGATATACACGATATTGAAAAAATTAAAAACACGTATAAGTTAAAAACAAAAGATTGTGACTATTGTATAAAAATAATAAAATACGATTTTCCACATTTCCTTTTTATCATATCAGCAATAAAATATTTACAAAAAAGAGGATTTAAGAGCATACCGCAAATATTGAAAACAAAAAATGATAGTGATTATATTAATTTAAATGAAAATTTTGCTTATTTAACTGAATGGATACCAGCTAGAGAAAGTAATTATGATAATCCAGTAGAATTAATACAAATATCAAAAAAGATAGGAGAGCTTCATACATTAAGTTCAGGGTTTAATTTAACTAGAGATATGAATCCAAGAATAGGATGGTATAAATGGATAAAAGTTTTTGAAACGAGATGTGATGAAATTTTAGATTTTAAAAAAAGAATCTCACAAAAGGCCAATAAATCAGAGTTTGACCATATATATTTAGAAAATATTAATAATGAAATTGAGAGAGGTCAAAAGGCTATTGAAGGTTTAAAAAGAAGCCATTATATAAGTCTTATGGATAAAGAAGTGCTAAAGATGGGGTTTTGCCATCATGATCTAGCACATCACAATATTTTAGTAGATAAGAATAACGAACTAAATATAATAGATTTTGATTATTGTATTTTAGATACTCATCTTCATGACTTAGCGTCACTACTTATACGAGTTATGAAAGATGGAAAATGGAGTACACAAAAGGCAAATTTAATTTTAAATGCATATTGTATAACTAATAATGTATTTGATGAAGAGTTAAGTTTAATTAAGGAGTTTATAAGATTTCCACAGGGGTTTTGGCAAATAGGACTTCAATATTATTGGGAAATGCAACCATGGGAAGAATCTGTTTTTATAAATAGAATAAAAAAATATATTGAGGATATTGGCTATAGGGAAGAATTCTTAAATGAATATTTTAGGTAAAGGGGAGAGTGGATGGACATATTGGAATTTTTAAATGACAATAGAGTTATAGTCGGAGAAAGTACATTTCCAAAAGAAAAAGCAAAGAAAAATATAATTAACACAAATGAGCAAATATCACTGGTTGTAGAAATTCAAAAAATATTAATAGGAAGAAAGACAACAATGCTTCCTAGAATAGAAAGCTCAATAGGAAAAGACATAGCTAATTTTATTGTACAAATAAAAAAGATTGAAAAAATGATTGAAATATTAGATGAAAAAAATAAAAAAAGCAATTTTGATTATTTTATTATAGAGGAAGGAAATAAAGTTTTAGACAGAGCAAAAAATTCTTTAAATAGCTTAAATGATAAAGAATATTTAGAGTTAATAATGAGGAGCATGAATAATTATGAGATATGCTTAGGAAGAGTGGATGAGGGAAACTTAATTAAGATTAATAATATAATTAATATAAGAACTATACGTTATTTATCTTATAATTTATTAGAAAATGATTGTTATAATTATATAAAAAGATTAAGAAAAAAGGGTATTGATATAAATACAGAAGAAATAATAAATTGTTTTTTAAATAAATGGAACTTAGATGATAAAAGTTTAAGATATATTAATGTATTAGCTAATTATCCCATAGAAAGTATGAAGTTATTATTAAAACTAAAATATGATAAAAGTAAATTCACTGAAGAGCAATGGATAGAGCAAATAAATCTATCAAAAAAAATTGATGGTAAAGAACTTTTATAGAGAGGGATTAAATGAATAAATTTAGGTATATAGATAAGAAGGTATTGTGTAGCTATGATTTAAGTGAAGAATTTTTTGAAAAGTTAGGAGTTAATGTTTATGATATTATTCCATTAAGAAAAGTATTTGTTTTATTTACAGACAAAGGGAAAAAAATATTAAAGAGCACCAATTCGACCAATGAAAGAATAAAATTTATAAGCAATGCTTTAGATATTATAAGGGAAACAGATCAGTGTGTATTGCAATATTGCAATAATTCACAGGGGGAAAAGATTACTAGATGGAGAGGAACTGGTTATGTATTATTAGATTTAATAGAAGGACGAGAAGCCAACTTTACAAATCCTATAGAAGTTGAATGGTGTACTAAGGCATTAGCAAATTTTCATAGGGCATCTATTGGAATAGTCGATAAGCTTGATTCTATAGAGATAGAAGAAAATAAGGGGAAAAATTTAATATATGAACAATTAAATAATTTATGTATTATTAATGAAATAGAAAGGGTAGTTAATAAATTTAATTATAAAAATGAGTTTGATTTATTATTTTTAGAAAATGTAGCAAAGGCAAAAAATGATTTAAATGTAAGTATAAATCTACTAACAAAAAGTAGTTATATAGACTTATATAAGGATGATAATAGTAAGGTTTTATGTCATTTAGATTTAGCACATCATAATTTTATTATAAATGATGAAATTGTAAATTTAATTGATTTTGACTATTGTAATATAAATTTAAAAATAATAGATTTATATAATTTTATGTCAAAAGTAATTAAAAATATAGCCTATGATAAAGAAATGCTGGATAATATATTAAAAACTTATAATAGTATAAATGAGATATCAGATGAAGAAATACAGGTACTTTATGCATTATTAAATTATCCTAGAGATTTTGTAGATATAACCATAGATTATTATTTAAAGCAAAAATCATGGGATGAAGAGGTATTTATAAGTAGGTTTAAAGATAAAATAGAAAATAATATATTTAAAAGTGAACTATTATTAAAATTAGAAAAAATCTGAAATTTTTAGAAATAAAAAAATATAAAGCAGAGACTAATAAAATACAGATTAGTTTCTGCTTTATATTTTTAGTTAGAGATTATAGATTCATAAGCCTTTATAGTGTTAATTGCAGTATTTTTCCACGTATATTTTAAGCTAGTTGATAAGCCTTTTTGAATCATTGAAAGTTTTAATAAGCTATCAGATAATACTTTTTCCATTGATAGAGACAATTCATCTATATCATTAGGATCTCTAGTAAGGCAGAATTACAACATACTTCAGGTAAAGAAGTTACATTGGAGGCTATAACAGGTGTTCCACAAGCCATAGCTTCTATTGGTGGCAAACCAAAACCTTCATAAAATGATGGATACACTAAAAATTCACAAGCATTATAGAAAATTGGTAAATCATCTAATGGAATAAAGTCAGTAAATATTACATCATCAGAGATTCCTAATTCAGAAGCTCTATTTATATATATATCATATGAAATTCCTTTTCTACCTGTAATAACCACTTTTAAATTGTGTCGCAAATGTGGATTTAATAAAGAAAAGGCTTCCATAATTCCAATAATATTTTTACGAGGACTATAGCCTCCAACATATAAAATAAAGTTATCTTCTATATTATACTTTTTCTTAATAAAAGATTTGCAATACGACCTACAAATAGGTTTATAAATATCCTCAGCTGCAAGTGGGGTTACAAAAATTTTATTTTTAGGAAAGTTAAATTCTTTAGCGATATCATCTTTTGAAAATTCAGAAACTGTAATTATACCATCACAATTATCCAATATTTTTGGAATTTCATTATTAAAAATTTTTAAATATCTTTCGCTAACAGTTTCAGGAAGTCTAAGTGGAATTATATCATGTAATGTAATAGTTTTAAGGCAAT
Organism: Clostridium celatum DSM 1785; assembly: GCF_000320405.1. Lineage (GTDB taxonomy): Bacteria > Bacillota > Clostridia > Clostridiales > Clostridiaceae > Clostridium > Clostridium celatum. The sequence goes on from NZ_KB291625.1 coordinate 17,217, forward strand.
TAATATTATTGGAAAGGCCTACTCCATTTTGAGGAACGTGATATAGTTCTATACTATTATTATTTAAAAAGTTAGGAACTTTTACATCATCCCAAAAATTATTATTAATATTAGGAGATTCTTTAACATATTCTATAAAGAAGTTAGATTTTAAACTTAAATCAGAACCTTCAGGGATAAATGTAAGGTACTGATTGATATCATCGAATTTGCTTAAATTATTTATTAGCTGATAAGCATAGGTTCCTATGCCAGTTCCCCTATACCATTTGGCAGCTCGTCCATCAATACCAATTTTCATCATTTAATCCTTTCAAAATAGTTATAATTTATTATATTAATTTAAATAAAAAATGTTAATAAAAGAAAATATGTGTACATATAAATATAAGGGGGGTGAAGATTATGATGAGAGAATTTGAAATAGAAAGACAGTTTCAAATAAAAATAGATGTTATAAAAGCAAATAAAGGCATTTATTATTTAAAAACTAACAAGGGAGAACGCTGTCTTAAAAAAATAAACTATGGTCCGCAAAAACTTTTGTTTGTTTATGGAGCAAAAGGCATTTAATTAAAAATGGTTTTAAAGCAGTGGACAGATATTATTTGAACATAGATGGAGAGCCGTATGCATTAGTTAATGAAGATTTATATACTTTATCAGAATGGCTATATGGAAGAGAATGTGATTTTCATAACATAGAGGAAGTAAAAATAGCAGCGGCTACATTAGCAAAAATGCATGAAGCTTCAAAGGGATATGATCCACCAGAAAACTCAAAATTAAAAAGTGATTTAGGGCGTTGGCCTAGCTTAATGGAAAAAAGAATAAAATCACTTGATAAGATGAGAGATATGATAAGGAAAAAAGGAAATAAAAGTAACTTTGACTTATTATATTTAAAATCTATGGAATTTTATAAGGAAATGGGAAAGAAGGCATTAAAAACTTTAAATGAGTCAGAATATTACAACTTATGTGAAATAGCTGAGAGAGAGAAAGGATTCTGCCATCATGATTATACTTATCATAATATTATACTAGGTGATAATAATTCAGTAAGTATAATTGATTTTGATTACTGCAAAAGAGAAATAAGAGCTTTTGATATATCCAATTTTATGATTAAAGTTCTAAAGAGAAATAAATGGAATATAGAATTTGCAAATGCTATAATAGAAGCTTATAACGAAGTTTCTGCTTTAGATGAATCTGAATACAGAGTTTTATATGCATTTTTACAATTTCCTCAAAGATATTGGAGATTAGCAAACAGGTATTATTACAATGAGGTTAATTGGGGGCAAAATACATTTGATACTAAATTAGAAAGTATAATAAATGAAAAGCCTGAGTATTTTAATTTCTTGGATGAATTTAAAAAACAGTATAATGTATAAAAAAAAGTCAGCTTATAAAAGCTGGCTTTTATTTAGTTATTGGTCTTAATTACTAATTACCTGTTAATTATAGATATGGGGATTTGGGATAGCCCTCTCTGTATTTTCCGCGTGTTTGTAATCCACCTATACCCTTAATGCCTGTTATTGTATTTTCTAAAATATTAGTTATAGATAATACACTATCTATATTTGTATATGCTATTTTCTCACAGACAAATACAGGATCTAAACAATGAATTAGTACTCTATTTGGAGAACTTGCAAAATTAGCGCCAGCATCTAAAAGACATTCATAACAAGATTGACAGGCTCCAGCAAATATTACTAGTTCATCATAACTAGAATTATAATTTCTTAAAGCCTTTACTGCATCAATATAATATTTTGAATTTCTATAATTATTTAAGTCTAAATAGTCATCACTTTCTTTAAGTACGCTATCGTGACCGGTTAAAACAACTATATCAGGCTTAATTTCTTTAACTAAATCAACTACATATGTGCATTGATCTTTTTCAGATATAGCTCTACCAACGGCATCTAAAGATAATTGTTTATATACTTTAAGGCAAGTTTCTAGATACTCTTTATCTCCATCTATATGAAGTATTTTTCCGGGTCGCCCAAATGCTAATTCGTTTATAGCTGGATGCTTAGATGATTTACTACCTCTAAAATTTATTTTTTCTTTTTGTAATCTGTTAGCTCTAGTTGATATAGCATTTTTTATAGCATTATTAACACGTGTATTTAAAATTTTTTCTTTTTCGCCTATAAAAGAAATATCAACAGGTTCTAAGTCATCTGCAGGGGAATCAGCAATAATTCTTATACTTATACCTTTTAAGATGTAGATAATAGTACCATTATCCTCTTTTATATCAATTATTTTAAATGTGATGTCTTTATCATAAGATTTTCTAACAACAGTATCACCAATTACCATTTTTTTCTCCAAAATCATTAATTACATTTTATAATATGAAATATTAAATAGCTTTGCTAATATTTAAGACTATTACTTTTACAATTTAAGAATAAAAAATAGATAATAATGCCATAATAAATATTAGATGATTAAATAGCAGAGAAAAAGTAAAAGTTTACATTGACAAAGCAAGCCAAAGGTGATAAAATAATTGGTTTTATTTGACAAAAATTCAAAAAAGTATTATAATTATAATTGGAAAGAGGGTGTTTATATGGAAAAGAATAAGACCTTAGCCACCATTAAAAAAGATATAGAGAGTCACGTTGGAGAAAAAGTTACATTAAAAGCAAACGGAGGAAGAAAAAAAATACTAGTTAATGATGGAGTTATAGAAAGCGTACATCCTAGTATTTTTGTTGTTAGATTAGAAAGTGATGCTCAAAGAACAGTAACCTATAGTTACTCAGATGTACTGACTAAAACTGTATTGTTATATTATGCAGTATAAATAAAAGCTTCGATATAATATCGAAGCTTTTATTTATACTAGAATTAATTATAAATTAAATAAAAAAAAGAAAGATGGCGGGTATCCATCTTTCAACTATGGTATAAAAGGGTATTGAGAATTTATGAGAGGTTATATGGTCAATAACCATCTTTATAATACGACATATTTACATATAAGTCAACAATTTATTTAAAAAAAATTAAAAAAAAAATTAGTATGCACCAAAATTCGACATATAAATGTATTTAAATGTAATTTGATGAAAAAAATGATGAATACAATAGATAAAAAATAGTAAACACTTATTAATAATTAGAATAAATATATACTTAGAGAAATATATATTATAGTAGTTATACTATAGGGGGGATAAGATGTCACAGATAGATGTTATTAAAGAAAATGTTCAATATGAAGAATTGCTTAGAGAAAGTACTACTAACAACATTTTGAAGGGAGAATATCTAATAAGAGATTCTCATCCGGATGTACATGAGATATTAGGAGTAGAAGCAAAGGCAACTATTACCAATAAAGAAACTTTAGCAGATAAAGTTATGATAGAAGGACAAATAGCATACTCTGTTATCTATTTATCAGAGGACGAAAGCAAAATTACTAGCATTAATTCAGTAGACTTATCAGAGAAATTTACAGACTATCTTGAACTAGGTGCTGAAGAACATAAAGTCCTTTGTGATGTAGAGTGTGTTATGGAACATATTCAAGCTAGTATTATGAACGAACGTAAAATTGCTATTGACGGTATTAGAGAAACTAAGTGGCAATTATATAAAGTAGGGGAATTTGAATTTGTTAAGGATATTGAAGGAAAAGAAGATATACAAATAAAGAAAAAAAATGAAGAGATAAACCAATGTAAGGGTGAAAAGAACGTTGAATTAATGGGAAAATCTATGATAAAGGTAACGATGGATAAACCTGAAATTGAAGAAATTTTAAAATGTTCATTAAATCTTCATAAAAAGGAAGTTAAGCTTGGAGAAGGAAAAATATATTTTGGATGCTATTGCAAGGTAGAGGTATTATATAAGGGAAAAGATTGCGATGATATATTAGTTTTACAAGATGATGTATATTTATCAAAGGAAGAAGAGTTAGTTGGAGTAAATAGTGATATGATGACAACAAACGATGTAGACATTGTAAACTATGATAGTATAGTTACTCCAGATGATTTAGGAGAAAATAGAATAGTTAATATTGAATTCGTAGTAAAGGGAAATATTAGGGTCTTATCAAAAGAAATAGTTGAATTTATAAAAGATGCGTACTCACCATCATATGCTATAGATTTAGTTAAAAAGAATTATGAAGTAGGTATTACACAAGGTGTAGTTTCTACAGAGATTATTCTTAAAGATAACCTATATTTAAAAAATGAAAATGATAAGATAGGATATATATTACTTGCTTATGGTTCACCTGTAATAACTGATAAAAATGTAGAAGAAGATAGAATTAAGGTTGAAGGAAATATAAAAGTATCAGTATTATATAAGACCTCTGATGACGATAGCAAGATTGATATGTGTAGTGGAGAAATTCCTTTTTCAACAACAGTTGATTTAAAGGGAACTAAACCAAATATGAGTGCTATATGTAAAGTTCATTTAGAAAGTTTAGATGCAACTATAGAAGCAAATACTATAGCTATTAGAGCAACTTTATCATTAAATGTTAAAGTTTGCTATAAAATCAATAAAGATTGGATTGTTGATATAGTTGAAAATAATGAAGAAAAGGTTAGTAAAAAAGCATCTGTAACTATTTACGTTGTAAATAAAGGTGATACCTTATGGGATTTAGCTAAAAAGTATAGCACTACAATAGATTTATTAACTGAAATAAATGAATTAGATAGTTCAGAAAGTTTAACACAAGGACAAAAACTTATAATACCTGGAAAATGTAAATTTTAATAATGCTTAATTTTATAGGGTTGTGCATATTGCACAACCCTTTTTTATATTTAAATTAGGAATTGTGGTAAAAATTAATATTATGAATAAGTTTTTACGTTAGTGGATAAAATAGAAAATGCATGATTTGAGGTGAAGTTATGACTGAAAAAATAAGTGGAAATTTAATAATTATAGGCGGTGCAGAAGACAAAAAGGAAGATAAGGAAATATTAAAAAGAGTAGTAAAATACCTTGATAAGGATAATGAAAAAATATTAATAGCTACAATAGCAACAGAATATCCAGAAAAGAGTTATGAAAATTACTATGAGGTCTTCACAGGCTTAGGAGTTAAAAATATAAGTCAATTGGATATAAGCAGTAGAGAGGATGCATTTAAAGAGGAAAATATTAATTTAATTTCAGAATCAAATTTATTATTTTTTACAGGAGGAGACCAATTAAGGATAACTAGTATGTTAGGTGGTACTCCTATTTATGATGAAATAAAAAAATTATGTGATAGAAATGGATTAATTGCAGGAACATCAGCAGGAGCATCTGTTATGAGTGACACTATGATAGTTCAAGGAGAAGATGATGAATCTCCAAGAAAATGTACAGTAAAAATGTCACCAGGATTAGGGTTAGTAAATAATATAATAATTGATCAACATTTTGCTCAAAGGGGAAGGATAGGAAGGTTACTTACTGCTATAGCACAAAATCCAGAGGTATTAGGAATTGGTATAGATGAAGATACAGCAATAATAGTAAGTGATAAGGGTGTTGCAGAAGTAATTGGTTCTGGAGCTGTTTATTTTGTAGATGGAAGTTCAATTATATATAGTAATGTATCAGAACAATATAGCAATGAAGTTTTAAGCATGTTTAATGTGAAATTACATGTATTAAAAGAAGGAAATAGATTTAACCTTTTAAAAAAGGTACCTTTTGAGGAGGATATAGATTTTTATGAAAATCATAGATAGTACTGTTTATGAGGGAAGAAACATTCATTCTCATAAAAAATGTATAGAGCTTGTAGTAAATTTAGAAGGATATTCAGAAATTCCAAGTAAAGATATTAAGAATTTTAATGAACAATTAATAGAGATGATTCCAGAGCTAAAAACACATAGGTGCGGTATAGATGAGGAAGGTGGATTCGTAAAAAGGCTAAAGGAAGGAACTTATTTAGCTCATATTTGTGAGCATATGACACTTGCTATTCAAAATATACTTGGAATTGATGTAGCTTATGGAAAAGCTAGAGAAATTAAAGGAGATTTATATATTATAGTATATCAATATGAATATGATAGAGTCGGCGTTGAAAGTGCTAGGTTAGCGGTAGACATAATAAATGCACTTATTAAAAATAATAATATAAATTTTAAAGAAAGAATAGTTATATTAAAAGATATACTAAAAAAGGAAATGATAGGTCCTAGTACATTAGAAATATGTAATACTGCAAAGCAAATAGGATTGCCAGTTTTAAAGATTGGCAATAGTGGATTTTATCAAATAGGATATGGAAAACAAGGAAAAATTATTGAAGCTTCTATATCTAATAATACAAGTTGTGTATCAGCTGATATATCTTGTGATAAATTAATAACTAAGGAGTTATTAAGAATTCAAAATCTTCCTATTGCATACGGTGAAAAGGTATTTAACGTAATACAATTGTTAAAATGTGCTGAAGATATAGGATATCCAGTCGTTTTAAAGCCACAATTTGGAAGTAAAGGGAAGGGAATAATACTTAAAATAAAAAATGAAAAAGAGTTGGTTAGAGCTTATCAAAAGTTGAGCAATGAATATGAAGATTTAATTTTAGAGGAATATTGTGAAGGAGAGGATTATAGAGTCTGTGTAGTAAACTATGAGGTTGTTGCAGTATCTAAAAGAATACCTCCATATATTAAAGGAAATGGCAAAATGACCGTAAAAGAGCTAATTGAGAAAATAAATGAAGATCAGCTTAGAGGTGAAGATCACGAGAAACCTTTGACAAAAATAAAAATAGATGAAGAGGTTAAAGAATGCATTTATGAAGAAGGATATTTATTTGAATCAATATTAGAAGATAAAAAAGTACTTTATTTAAGAAGAAATGCTAATTTATCAACTGGGGGTATAGCAATAGATTGTACAGATGATATATCAGAAGAGAATAAAGAGTTATGTATAAGAGCTGCAAAAGCTATAGGACTCGATATATGTGGAGTAGATATATGTACAAAAGATATTAGAAAACCTTTAAAAGAAAATGGGGTAATCTTAGAAGTAAATACAGCTCCAGGACTTAGAATGCATTTGTACCCTAAAGAAGGTAAATATAGAAATATAGGCTTAAATATAGTTAATATGATGTATAATAATAATCCTATAAATATTCCTGTTGTTTCAATAACAGGGACTAATGGAAAAACTACAACTACTAGAATTATAAATAGCACATTAAGTAGAATGGGATATTGCGTTGGAATGACTAGCACGGATGGAATTTATATAAATGGAAAATGTATAGATAAGAGAGACGATACTGGAGCAGATAGTGCAAAATGTGTTTTAATGAATAGAGATGTTGATATTGCAGTTTTGGAAACGGCTAGAGGTGGAATAATAAAAAAAGGATTAGCCTATGATTTAGCTGATGTAGCGGTTATAACTAATATAACAGAAGATCACTTAGGAGTAGATAACATTGAAGATATGGAAGATTTATGCAAAGTGAAATCGCTAGTTGCAGAGGCTGTAAAGAAGGATGGATATGTAGTTATTAATGCTGATGATGAGTATAGTAAAAAGATAATAAATAGAATAACAAGTAACATAATATATTATTCTTTAGACAAGAATAATGAATTAATAATAAAAAATATAAAAGAAGGAAAAATAGCAGTATATATAAAGGATAACTATTTAGTAGTAAATAATTTAGGAAGAGAATATAGAGTTATAAAAGTTAAGGATATACCTATAACTTTAAAGGGGAGTTTAAAGTTTAACATTGAAAATTCTATGGCAGCATGTGCAGCATTAGTAGGTTTAAAAGTAGACTATAGCATGATTAAAATAGGGTTATTGAATTTTAAGCTGAATTCTGTTGAAAACTCTGGTAGATTTAATATGTATGATTATAATGGAATTAATGTTATTTTAGATTATGGTCATAATATAGAAGGATACAGAAGTGTTTTATCGTCACTTAAAAATATAGCTAATAATAAAGTTATCGGTGTTATTGGCGTGCCAGGTGATAGAAGTGATTATGTTGCAAAAAGTATTGGAAGAATAAGTTCAGAGTTTTTAGATAAAATAATTATAAAAGAAGACAAAGATAAGCGTGGTAGAAAAAATGGAGAGGTAGCACAGTTAATTAAAGAAGGTATTTTATCAAACAATAAAAATATTCCTTTTAAAGTAATATTAGATGAAGTGGAAGCATTAAAGGAAGCTATAAATCAATCAGACTCTGGTGACACAATTATAGTTTTCTTTGAAAAAATTAATAGATTAATAGAAGTTCTAGAAAATGAAAAATCCAACAATGAAAAACTAGGTAATGTTGTTAATTCAAATTAAAGAATACAAGAATGACATATTTACTAAAAATAAAATACTATATATAATAATACTTATAAGTTCAGGGGATATCCCTGAACTTTAATTAACACATAAGTACTTTCGTTGAAGGGATTTGAGTATATGAAAATAAAAGCTTATGCAAAAATTAATATTTCTTTAGATATAATAGGAAAAAGGGAAACAGATGGATATCATTTATTAAGAATGATAATGCAAAATATAGATTTGTATGATGAAATAGATATAAATAAGCAGGAGTCCGGAATAACCTTAACTTGTAATAAGAGTTATGTTCCAACAGATATTAAAAATTTAGCATATAAAGCAGCTTTATTATTTAAGGAAAGATATGATATAAAAGAAGGCGTAAATATTAATATAACAAAAAATATTCCAGTATCTGCAGGACTTGCAGGGGGGAGTACAGATGGAGCAGCTGTTTTAGTTGCTATGAATAAGTTATTTAATGTTAATGCTTCTGATGAAGAACTTATGGAACTTGGAGTAAGTTTAGGAGCTGATATACCTTATTGTATTAAAGGTGGCACTGCACTTTGTGAAGGAATTGGGGAAGAGGTAACTTCACTAAAACCATTTAAAGATAAAATAATTGTTTTGGTTAAACCAGGGTTTGGTGTATCTACAAAAGAAGTATATAAGTCATTTGATATGGACAAAGCAAGAATACATCCTAGAACTGAAGAGTTAATAACTGCTATGGCAAATGATGATTTAGAATATGTAGCAAATAATATGAAAAATTTATTAGAAAATGTTACATTAAGAAAGCATAAGGTTTTAATTAAAATAAAAGAAGATATGATTAGACTTGGAGCTATAGGTTCTATGATGAGCGGAAGTGGTCCAAGTGTATTTGCCTTCTTTGATGATATGTTAAAGGCCCAAAGATGCTTTGAGAAGATGAAAGAAAATTATAAAGAAGTATTTTTAACTAGAACTATTTAAAAAAATTTAATATTAATGAATAAACCCCTTTATATTGTCAATACTTAAGGATAGAAAGGGGTTGGAATTATGAGGAAATATATATCAATTTTATTAGTAGTATTTTTTATTAGTGGTATTTTAAATGGATGTGAACTAAAATCTTATAATATAGAGGATGGAAGTTTAGAACTTGAGGAATTAGATTATGATGAAATTAAAGACAAGCTAATTAGATTTCATGTTATTGCTAATAGCGATACGGAAGAAGACCAAGCTTTGAAGTTAAAGGTTAGAGATAGAGTAATTGATGAATTAAGTTATAAATTAAATGAAGCTGAATCTGTAGAGGAAGCAAAAGAAATTCTTGAAACTAACATTGATTTTGTTAATGAAATTGCAAAAGAAGTAATTAGTGAAAATAATTATAATTATGAAGTTAACACAATGTTATCATATGAAAATTTTCCAGATAAAGTTTATGGAGATTATATATTTCCACAAGGGACTTATGAAGCATTTAGAATTATAATAGGAACAGGTGAAGGTCAAAATTGGTGGTGTGTTATGTTTCCACCTTTATGTTTCATTGATGAGACTAAGAATTCTGTAGATTCAAAGGAATTGAAAGAAAATATTGAAGATATAACAAGTAAAGAAGATAAAGCAAAAAAAGATGTAGTGTTTAAATCTAAAATATTAGAAATAGTAAATAATTTATTTGACTAGAAAATAGGAGGACTTTAAAATGGCAAGAGCTTTAGCAATGGTATCTGGTGGACTAGATAGTATATTAGCAGCTAAATTAATTAAGGAGCAGGGAATAGAGGTAATAGGAATTTGTTTTAGATCATATTTCTTTAGTGAAGAAAGCGCAATAAAAATGACTAAACAAGTAGATATTCCATTAGTTGTTGTGGATTTTTCACCAGAACATTTAGATTTAGTTAAAAATCCAAAACATGGAAGAGGTAAAAATATGAATCCATGTATAGATTGTCATGCTATGATGATGAATTATGCGGGAAAGTTATTAGAGGAATATAATGCTGATTTTATAATAACTGGAGAAGTTTTAAATCAAAGACCTATGTCACAAAATAGACAAGCTCTAAATATAGTAAAGAAGGAATCAGGATTTGCAAATAAAATACTAAGACCTTTATGTGCTAAAAATATTGAGCCAACAGAAATGGAATTAAATGGGCTTGTAGATAGAGAACAATTATTAGGAATATCAGGAAGAAGCAGAAAGCCACAAATGGAATTAGCAGAAAAGTGGGGTATAACTGAATATCCATCACCTGCTGGAGGATGTAAATTAACAGAGCCAAACTATGCATTAAGATTAAAAGATTTATTAGATTTTAAAGAAGAAGTAGAAGAAAATGAATTAAGTCTTTTAAGATATGGTAGACACTTTAGAACTGAAGATAATAATAAAATAATAGTTGCAAGAACTAAAGAAGAAAGTGAAAACATAAAAAAATATGTAAATTCTGAATACTATTCATTCCATACTACAGATTTTTCAGGTGCATTAGTATTGTTAGAAAATAAAGGTACGGAAAGAGACATAGAATTAGCAGCAAGAATTTCGGGAAGATATAGTAAAGGAAGAGAAGAGAAAGTATTAAAGGTTAAATATGGACAATACGGAACTAAACTTGAAAATGTAATAGAAGTTAGTCCAATAAATGATGAAGAATTAGATAAATATATGATATCTGTAAGATAGGAGGAAATATGGAAAAAGACGCAATTATTTATGTACAAAGCTTTTCGGACTTAACACCAGGTGAGCCTATTGAAGTTGTAACTCCAGGAAAATTTATAAAAACAGATGATGGTTTTAAGGCTATATATGAAGAGTCAAAGTTATCTGGTATGGAAGGAACTACAACTACTTTAAATATAAAAAATGATTCTATGATATTAGAAAGATTGGGTTCAACAACTACTAATATGGAATTTAAAGAAGGTGAAGTAGCTATATCACTATACAATACACCTTACGGAATGATGGATTTAAATGTTGATACTAAAAAATTAGATATTGATATTGATGATAATGGTGGAGTTATTTATTCTAAATACATATTAGGTGTTCAAGGTGAAGCTGGAGTTACAACAGAATTAAAAGTTAAGATTAGAGTTAATTAACAAACTAGAAATAAGACTATACTTTTGTATGGTCTTATTTTTATTTATTAAAAATGTAATTATAGAATAATAAATTGAATAAACAGCTAGTTAAGGGTAATAATTGTAAATAAAAAGTGATGGTGTCATATGGATAAATATAATATTATAATTTTAAATTTATGTAAATATTATGGGATAGAATTTAAAGAATTAGATTTATTATTGAGGGATAGGGAAAAGAGATTAATTTTTTTATTATTAATAAAAAATTTTAGATGCTTAGATGTAAATAAGACGATAGATATGACAAGATATATAAATGAAAAAAATATAAAAGTAAACTTAAAAAAAGCTGAGGAAAAGGTTCTTATAAATAAGCAATTTAGAGAAGATTACTTCGAGATAGAGGAAAAAATAAAGAAAAATTTTAAAAATGCATAAAAAACACTAGTCAAATTTAAACTAATGTGTTACTATAATGATTATGATTTTAAAGACACTTATGTATAAAGTGAGGTAATTTATATTATACTAATAAAAAAGTCAAGTGTCAATAAGAATTTTGAATTTTTTTAGGGGGAATTACGATGAACACTAAGTTTGTTTTTGTTACAGGTGGAGTTGTATCAGGATTAGGAAAAGGAATAACAGCAGCATCATTAGGAAGATTATTAAAGAATAGAGGATTAAAGGTTTCAATACAAAAATTTGATCCTTATTTAAATGTAGATCCAGGAACTATGAGTCCATATCAACATGGAGAAGTTTTTGTAACTGATGATGGAGCAGAGACAGATTTAGATTTAGGTCATTATGAAAGATTTATCGATGAAAATTTAACTCAAAATAGCAATATTACATCTGGTAAAGTTTATTGGTCAGTTATTTCAAAAGAAAGAAGAGGAGAATATTTAGGGGGAACTGTTCAAGTAATACCACATATAACTAATGCAATTAAAGAAAAAGTTCATAGTGTTGCTAAAGAGCAAGATGTAGATGTAGTTATAACAGAGATTGGAGGAACTGTTGGAGATATAGAATCACAACCGTTTTTAGAAGCAATAAGACAAATAAAGTATGATGTTGGAAGAGAAAATGTATGCTTTATTCATGTAACATTAGTGCCATACTTAGGTAAGTCTGGAGAATTAAAAACTAAGCCAACCCAACATTCAGTTAAAGAATTAAGAAGTATAGGAATACAGCCAGATATTATAGTATGTAGATCAGAAAAAGAAATAAGTGAAGATTTAAAAAATAAGATAGGTCTTTTCTGTAATTTAGAAGGAAAATGTGTAATACAAAATTTAGATGCAGATCACTTATATGAAGTGCCATTAATGCTACACAAAGAAGGTTTAGATAGATTAGTTATTGAAAAATTAGAACTTGGATGTAGAGATATTGAAAATAATGAATGGGTATCTATGGTTCAAAAAATAAAATCGCTTAAAGAAAATGTAAACATAGCTTTAGTTGGTAAGTATGTAGAACTACATGATGCTTATATTTCTGTAGTTGAAGCATTAAATCATGGTGGATTAGCAAATGATTCAAAAGTAAGTATAAAATGGATTAATGCTGAAGAAGTAACAATGGAAGGGGCTAGTAAGATATTTGAAGATATAGATGGAATTCTAGTTCCAGGAGGATTTGGAGATAGAGGAGTAGAAGGGAAGATAGAAGCTATAAGATATGCAAGAGAAAACAATATACCTTTCTTAGGAATATGTTTAGGAATGCAAACGGCAGTTATAGAATTTGCAAGAAATGTATTAGGCTATGAAGGGGCTAATAGTTCTGAAATAGATCCAGAAACTAAATATCCAGTAATAGATCTAATGTTAGAACAAGAAGGAATTGAAGACTTAGGTGGAACAATGAGATTGGGTGCATATCCATGTAAATTAAATAAAGAATCAAACTCTTACAAGGTATATCAAAGTGAAATTATTTCAGAAAGACATAGACATAGATATGAGTTTAATAATGAATTTAGAAAAGAAATTATAGAAGCAGGAATGAGTATAGTGGGAACTAGTCCTGATGAAAGATTAGTTGAAATTGTAGAGATTAAAGAACATCCTTGGTTTGTAGCAGTACAATTCCATCCAGAATTAAAATCAAGACCGAATAATCCACATCCATTATTTATAGGATTTATAAAAGCAGCTTTAGAAAATTAAAAAATAAGATATTGATTTAAATAAGAGTTTAAGATAGCGATTATGAGTAAGTCCTATCTTTTACTCTTAATTTTTTTGCTTTATAAATAATAGTTTGTTATAAAAAAATATAATGTGGATAAGCTTATAGTATAAGTTAGTATTGAATTTTAATAATTATTAGTTCATAATTATATATAAATTTAGGTAAAATTAATTTTAAAAAGTATATTTTTATTATACAAAAGATTATTCAAATAATGAGATTTAATTTCATTTCAATATATCAAATCTTACATTTTAATGCTTAATTATCCCAAATTAATTTTAAACTATTGGAGGTGTCATTTTGACAAGAGAAGCATACTCTGAGATGACTTTAGCAGACCTTAAAAATAAAGCTAAAGAACTTGGAATAAAAAACATAAGCAAATTAAAGAAGAGTGAATTAATAGATGAATTATTAAATGTTAATTCAAGTAAAGTAGAAGAGAGTAAATCTACTCCTAATGTTATAGAAAGAAATGGTGTTATATTAACTGAGAGAATAGCTCCAAAGACTCGTGAACAACAAAATACTACTTATAATAATTATCAATCAAGAGAAGTAAATACATTATCAGAAGAAGAAAGAGAAGAAAAGAAAGAAAGATTAAAGACTATGATAAATGAGTCTGGATCTGCAAAGGGAGTACTAGAAGTACAAGAAAATAATAATTTTGGATTTTTAAGATGTGATAATTATTTAACTGGAGAAAATGATATATATGTATCTCCTTCTCAAATAAGAAGATTTAATTTAAGAACTGGTGATGAGGTTCAAGGTAAAGTAAGGGAAGCAAAAGACGGCGAAAAGTTTAAAGCTCTGTTATTTGTTGAAAAAGTAAATGGAGATAGTCCGGAAAAAGCCATAGGAAGAAAGAGTTTTGAAACCTTAACACCAATTTATCCTAATGAAAGACTACATTTAGAAACTAGTAATGAAAAAGATTTATCATCTAGATTGATGGACATAATTTGTCCAATAGGAAAAGGGCAAAGAGGAGTAATTGTAGCACCTCCAAAGGCAGGTAAAACTACATTGCTAAAAAAGATTGCTCAAAATATTACAATAAATCATCCAGAGGTTAAACTTATAGTTCTTTTAATTGATGAAAGACCAGAAGAAGTTACTGATATGAAGAGGTCTATAAAAGGAGATGTCATTTATTCCACATTTGATGAAGAACCACAAAACCATGCAAAGGTTTCTCAAATGGTTTTAGAGAGAGCTAAGAGGATGGTAGAACAAGGTAAGGATGTAGTTATATTATTAGATAGTATTACTAGATTATCTAGAGCGTATAATTTAACGATTACTCCAACAGGAAGAACATTATCAGGGGGATTAGATCCAGGCGCTTTAATAATGCCTAAGAAATTCTTTGGTGCAGCAAGAAATATTGAAGAAGGTGGAAGCTTAACAATACTTGCAACTGCTTTAGTTGAAACAGGATCTAGAATGGATGATATGATATTTGAAGAATTTAAAGGTACTGGTAATATGGAGGTACATTTAGATAGAAGGCTTCAAGAAAGAAGAATATTCCCTGCTATAGATATTTATAAATCAGGAACAAGAAAAGAAGATTTACTATTAACAGAAGAAGAAAAAGAAGTAGCATTTGCAATTAGAAAGGTAATGTATAAAGATGGAAATATAGAAAATATTACTGAAAATCTAATTAATATGTTATCTAAGACTAAAAATAATAAAGAATTCATAGAAGTATTTCCTAAAAATGAATCTTTTAAGAAATAAATAAAATAATCAAAAAAAGTTATGGTTAAATATTAAAATTAAACCATAACTTTTTTGTTGTTATATTGTTGTATTAAGTAAACTTTTAATATTTAATATTAAAAGAAAAAAATGAGAAAGAATCATATTCCTTCTCATAAATTCAAATATAATCTTATTTGTTAAGACCGAATTTCTTGTTGAACTTATCAACTCTACCGCCGATATCAACGATTTTTTGCTTACCAGTGAAGAATGGGTGGCATTTAGCACATATATCAACTTTTAACTCTTCTTTAACAGAACCAGTTGTAAAAGTATTTCCACATGCGCACTTAACCACAGCATCGTGATGGTATTCTGGATGTATGCCTTGTTTCATTTAATTCACCTCTTTCAAAATAAACGATTCATTAGCGATTTACTAATGACCATATCGAGTAAATCACATTAAAAAAAGCCAGTCAAGGTAATGCTAAAATAAAAAACATATTATAATATCTTATAATATGTAGATTAAAATGTTATAATCAAAAGAGATAAATTACTTAAAGATGAGGAGCGTTAATAATGAGTAAATTATATTTTAGATATGGAGCTATGAATTCTGGAAAATCAACTAACCTTATGCAAGTTGCTTATAATTACGAAGAACGTGGAATGAAGGTTCTTTTAATAAAACCATCTACAGATAAAAAAGGTGGAGATAAATTACTTTCAAGACTTGGCGTACAACGTAAAGTTGATTTATTAATAGAAGATGAGCAAAATATTTATGATGAAGTTAATAGATGGCAAGAAACGAAATATAATATAGATTGTATTTTAGTAGATGAAGTTCAATTTTTAAAATCTCATCAAATAGATGAATTATTTAAAATTGCTGTAGTTTTAAATATTCCAGTTATTTGCTATGGGTTAAGAACAGATTTTAAAATGCAAGGATTTGAAGGTAGTACAAGATTATTATTATTAGCTCATAGTATAGAGGAGCTTAAGACTATTTGTAAGTGTGGTAGAAAAGCAGTTTTAAATGGAAGAAAGATTAATGGGAAATTTGTTTTTGAAGGAAAACAAGTCGCTATTGATAACGTAGATAATGTAGAGTATGAATCTTTATGTGGTCATTGTTATTTTAAGTATAAAAATGAGAATTAAGAGAGTGTGATTATATGAGAAAATGCGATGTTGGGGGTCAAGCTATAATTGAAGGAGTTATGATGCGTGGTTCAAAGGGATTGGCAACTGCTGTTAGAACTCCAAGTGGAAAAATTGAAGTTAAAGTTGATAGAGTTAAGCCTATAACAAAAAGATTTAAAGTTTTAAATATACCTATTATTAGAGGGGCTGTAATTTTAATAGATTCATTAATAGTTGGAATAAAAACTTTAAACTATTCAGCAAGTTTTTTTGAAGATGATGAAGAAGAATCAAAATTTGATATATGGCTTAAAAATAAATTTGGTGATAAAGGTGCAAATGATTTATTAGTTACAATAACTATGATGATTTCTCTTTTAATGGCAGCTGGTATATTTTTGGGAATTCCTACAGCTATTGCATCAGTGTTTAAAAATACTGGGATTTCACCAATTTTATTAAATTTAATTGAAGCTATTATTAGAATAGTTATATTAATTTCTTATATGTTTTTAATTAGTAAGTTAGATGATATTTATAGAGTTTTTCAGTATCATGGGGCAGAGCATAAAACAATTTTTTGTTATGAAGCAGAGGAAAAACTAACAGTAGAAAATGTTAAAAAGTTTGGAAGATTACATCCGAGATGTGGAACTAATTTCTTGTTTTTAACTATGCTCGTTAGTGTTATTATATTTACATTAACAGGATGGGGTAGTTTCTGGCAAAGGCTTATATTAAGAATAGTGTTAACACCACTAGTTGCAGGAATTACTTATGAATTAATAAAATGGCTTGGAAGGACGGAAAGTGCTTTGGGAAAAATAATTGCATATCCAGGATTGAAGTTACAAGAACTTACAACAAAAGAACCAGATGATTCACAAATAGAAGTAGCAATAGAATCTTTATTAGCAGCTGAGGGAATAGAATATAAAAAAACCATAGGTGAACTTTTAATATATGGAAATAAAGAGTTAAAGGAGGCTAATATAGATACATATATATTAGACACTCAACTTTTACTTGGAGAAGTATTAAAAAAGGATAAGCTTTATTTAATTACTCATAAAGAAGAGGAAGTTATTAAATCTGTGACTAAAGCGTTTTATTTATTAATAGAAAAGAGAAAAAATAAAATGCCAATAAAATATATATTAAAAAATACTGAGTTTATGGGCTTGGATTTCTATGTAGAAGAAGGTGTATTAATACCTAGAGGCGATACAGAGATACTAGTTGAGGAAGCACTTAAATTTATTGATGAAGATAAAGAATATGAAATTTGTGATTTATGTTGTGGAAGTGGTGCTATAGGTATATCTATAGCAGCTTTAAGAGAAAATACTAAGGTAGATTTAATAGATTACTATGAAATACCAGAAAGGGTAACAAAGAGAAATATAAGAAATCATAAATTGGGAGATAGAACATCATTTATAAAAAGTGACTTATTAGAAGAGCCAATAGCTAATGGTAAGAAATATGATATTTTAATATCTAATCCTCCATATATTAAGGAAGAAGTTATAGAAGAATTAATGGAGGATGTAAAGAACTATGAGCCACATACTGCATTAAGTGGTGGGAAAGATGGATTATATTTCTATAGAAGAATTGTTGAAGATAGTGATAAAATTTTAAAAGAAAATGGTATATTAGCATTTGAAATTGGCCATGATCAAGGAGAAGAAGTTAAGGGACTTATGACAGAAAAGGGATATAATAATGTAAGGGTTATTAAAGACTTAGCTGGACTTGACAGAGTAGTTATAGGGAATTTAAATTAGTTAATATAGCAATAAATTGTTGTATCTTGATTAATATTTAGTTGATGTGATATAATAATTCAATATGAAAAAATACAGTACGGAGTGATACTATGTTATTAGATAAATTAGCATTTACAGAAAATAAGTATGAAGAACTATCAGTAAAGATATCAGATCCTTCAATAATGGCTAACCAAAAAGAATGGAGAAAGCTATGTAAGGAGCATGCTGACTTAGAAGTTATAGTAACAGCATATAGAGAATACAAAAAGGTTGTTGAGGATTTAGAAGCAAACAAAGAAATGTTAGAAGAAGAATCAGATAAAGAAATGAGAGAAATGTTATCTGAAGAAATTTCTATGCTTAAAGAACAAGAAGAAGAATTAGAAAATAAAATTCAAATTCTTTTATTACCTAAGGATCCTAATGATGATAAGAACGTATTTGTTGAAATTAGAGGTGGAGCTGGTGGTGATGAAGCAGCTCTATTTGCAGCAAATCTTTTCAGAATGTACACAAGATATGCAGAATCTCAAAGATGGTCAGTTGAAATGATGAGTTCAAATGAAAATGATCTTGGTGGATTTAAAGAAGTTGTATTCATGATTAAAGGTAATGGAGCTTATTCAAAGCTAAAGTATGAAAGTGGAGTACATAGAGTTCAAAGAGTTCCTGATACAGAGAGTTCTGGTAGAATTCATACATCAACAGCTACAGTTGCGGTATTACCAGAAGTTGATGATGTTGAAATAGAAATAAATGATAAAGATTTAAGAATTGATGTTTACAGATCTTCAGGGAATGGAGGACAATGCGTTAATACAACAGATTCAGCTGTTAGAATAACACATATTCCAACAGGAACAGTTGTTGCATGTCAAGATGAAAAGTCACAGTTAAAAAATAAAGAAAAAGCTATGAAAGTATTAAGAGCTAGACTTTACGAAGCTGCAGAAGCTGAAAGAATGGCTGGAATTGCAGAAGATAGAAAGAGCCAAGTTGGTACTGGGGATAGAAGTGAAAGAATAAGAACTTACAACTATCCACAAGGAAGAATTACAGACCATAGAATTGGATTAACATTATATAAATTAGATAGTTTTATGAATGGAGATATTGAAGAAGTTATTAATGCTTTAATCACTGCTGACCAAGCAGAAAAGATGAAAGCAATGGGAAATACAGATTCAATGTAATTTTAAAAGCCTTGCATTTAAATATGTAAGGCTTTTAAAATAGGTGACAATATGAAAATAGATAAGCATTAAAGAAACAAAAAAAATATAAAGGATTATTTTTTGCTTTTATGTTTTTTTTAGCAATAATACTACCTATTATAACTTATTTATCATATATGAAATCACTATATATAATGTTTTTTTTAGCTATAATAGAGATATTAATTTTTTTGGCTATTATTAGTAAAATGAATTATTATGAGCTTAAGTTTAGTTTTTATAATAATAAATTAAAGTTTAGAAGTGGATTATTTTCTAAAGAGAGCGTAATACTTTGTGATAAAGTTGCTGTAGTTCACACTAATAAAAGTAAAGAAGATATAGAGATTATTATTATAACTAGAAATAAATTTAAAAATAAAAAACTTAGACCTTTAACTAAAGTAATATTAGATAAATATCCTGAAATAGAAAAAGAAATTGAAAAACTTAAAAAAATAGATAATAATCATGTATATTATTTTCAGGTTATTAAGCGAGGGGCTTTAAGAAAATATTTATTATTAGATAATATATATAGAAATTGTGTTAATTCAATTTATACATATTCAGCTATTGAAAATATTAAAATAGCAAGAGGACAAAATGAAATTTAAGAAAGAAGGTACGCTTTGTGGAAACTAAAGTTGCCATAGTTAAAGATATTAGTAGAGATATAGAATATATCGAAGAGGCAGGAAAGGTCATAAGAGAAGGGGGAACAGTAGCGTTTCCAACAGAAACTGTTTATGGATTGGGGGCTGATGCCCTTAATGAGGATGCCGTAAAAAAGATATTTATTGCAAAAGGAAGGCCACAAGACAATCCATTAATAGTTCATGTAGCATCAAAGGATATATCTGATTTAGTAAAAGAAGTTCCAAAGATAGCACAAGAGTTAATGAATAAATTTTGGCCAGGACCGTTAACTATTATTCTAGAAAAAAAAGATATAATACCAAATGTAACAAGTGCAAATCTTAGTACTATTGGAATAAGAATGCCTAGTTCTAAAATTGCTCTTAAGCTTATAGAACTTTCAGGAAGGCCAATAGCAGCACCATCAGCTAATATATCTGGAAGACCAAGTCCTACTGAAGTTGAAAGATGTGTTGAAGATTTAAATGGAAGAGTTGATTATATAATTGGTGGAGAAAGTAGCAATATTGGAGTTGAATCTACAATTATTGATTGTACAGTAAATCCACCATTAGTACTTAGACCAGGCGGAATTACTTTGGAGATGCTTAAGGAAATTAATAGTGAAATAGAAATAGATAAGGCATTAATGAGCAAACCAAGTGATGATTTAAAGCCTAAAGCCCCAGGTATGAAGTATAGACATTATGCCCCAAAGGCGAGTTTAAAAATAATTAGTGGTAAAAATGAAAAAACTATTGAAATTATTAATCAAATGATGGAAAATTATATAGAAAAAAATAATACAGTAGCGATACTAACAACTGATGAAAATTTAAATAAATTTAATAAGGGTGAAGTTATATCACTAGGTAGCGAAAATAATTTATACGAAATTGCAAAAAATTTATTTGAATCATTAAGAAAATGCGATGATTTAGGAGTAGATTATATTTTATGTCAAGGCTTTGAAGAGTATGGAGTTGGACTTGCAATTATGAATAGATTAAATAAGGCTGCAGGATATGATATCATATATGTATAATAAAGGAGGATGGGGGAACCTATTCTCCTTTTTTTATAAATAAATAAAGAGGAAGGATGATTTTATGAAGATTGCATTAGGTTGTGACCATGGTGGATTAAATTTAAAAGAAGAGATAGCTAATTACTTAAAATCTGAAAATATAGAATTTAAAGATTTTGGTACATACACAGAAGAGTCTTGTGATTATGCTGACATAGCATTACCAGTGGCTGAAGCAGTTGTAGCTAAAGAGTTTGATTTTGGTATTTTAATATGTGGTACTGGAATTGGAATAGGAATTGCAGCAAACAAGGTTCCGGGGATAAGAGCAGCGCTTTGCTCAGATACATTTAGTGCTCATGCAACAAGAGAGCATAATAATGCTAACATTTTAACTATGGGAGAAAGAGTTATTGGTAAAGGATTAGCTATTGATATAGTTAAAGCTTTTTTAGGGGCTGAATTTGAAGGCGATAGACATATAAGAAGACTAAATAAAATAACTGAAATTGAAAAAAAATATTCTAAATAAATATTAATAATTAATAGGTAAATTGGAATATAATAAATATAATTTGTTTAATTTGGGAGGAATAATACAATGAGTAAAGTAACAGAAATGAAACATCCTTTAATATCACATAAACTTGCATACATAAGAAGCAAAGATACAGGTTCTAAATACTTTAGAGAGTTAGTAGAAGAAGTATCTATGTTAATGGCATATGAAGAAACTAGAGATTTAGAAACAGAAGAAGTAGAAGTTGAAACTCCAATATGTACTACTAAGTGTCAAATGTTAGCTGGTAAAAAGATGGCTATAGTTCCAATCTTAAGAGCTGGACTTGGTATGGTTGATGGAATATTAAATTTAATACCAGCAGCTAAAGTTGGTCATATAGGATTATATAGAGATGAAGAAACACTACAACCAGTAGAGTATTTCTGTAAACTTCCTCAAGATATAGCGGAAAGAGATGTTATAGTTGTTGATCCAATGTTAGCTACAGGTGGTTCAGCAGCCGATGCTATAACATTATTAAAGCAAAGAGGAGCTAAAAAAATAAGATTAAGCACATTAATATCTTCACCAGAAGGAATTAAATTAGTAGAAGAACAACATCCAGATGTTGATATCTATGTTGCTGCTATAGATGAAAAATTAAATGAAAAAGGATATATAGTACCAGGTCTTGGAGATGCTGGAGATAGACTTTTTGGAACTAAGTAATATTGTAAAAGCGAAGACTAGTGTCTTCGCTTTTATAATAGAATGATAACTAGATTAGATAATTTAATTATTAGTAGTCATAAATTGAAGCTTAACTCCTTTACAAATTTATAAGAATATATTAAAAAATTAATTATACATGAATTTTAACCACAAATCATAAGGTAGAATCGGGGGTGAAGCAAAATTTATATAAATGTATTAGATAAGGAGAATGATTTTATGTCAAAAAGAAAAGAATATTTATCTTGGGATGATTATTTTATGGCAGTTGCATTATTGTCGGCTAAAAGAAGTAAGGATCCTAATACACAAGTTGGAGCTTGTATTGTGAATAAAAATAATATAATTGAGAGCATAGGATACAATGGACTTCCAAAGGGATGTTCAGATGATGAATTTCCATGGGGAAATGAAGGTGATGCATTAGACACAAAATATCCATTTGTAGTTCATGCAGAGTTAAATGCTATTTTAAATGCAAAAGGAAAAGATTTATCAAATTGTAGAATATATGTTGCATTATTCCCTTGTAATGAATGTGCTAAAGCTATAATACAATCGGGAATAAATGAAGTAGTATATTTGAGTGATAAATATGCTAATACAGATTCAGTAAAGGCATCTAAAAGAATGTTTAAGGCTGCAGGAGTAAATTTGAAACAAATAGAGTCAGCTCATGAAAAAATAGATTTATCATTAAATATAAAAGATGTTTAAAATATTGATAATCAAATAACAATTAGTTAAAATTCATCATCAATTTTATGATTAAAATGTTATTTGAATTAATTTAAATGTTGTATTTTTTTTATTAAATTACAAAGAGAATTTACATAGATAGAAAAAATTTTTTAAAATATATAAAAAGGTAAAATATTTTAAATATTAGTTGATATTGGAAAAAATAAAGTGGTATAATAATAGTGTTAATTGTTTAACAATTTAAACAATTAGCACTATTATGATTTAAGGGTTAAAAACGAGGGAGGATTTTTTTATGAGAGATGTAGTAATAGTTAGTGCGGTAAGAACTGCTATAGGTTCATTTGGAGGATCGCTTAAGGATGTTCCAGCAGCAGATTTAGGAGCATTAGTAATTAAAGAAGCTGTAAATAGAGCTGGTGTAAAGCCAGAATTAGTTGAAGAAGTAATAATGGGTAATGTTATACAAGCTGGGCAAGGTCAAAATGTAGCTAGACAAGCATCTGTTAAAGCAGGGCTACCAGTTGAAGTTCCAGCAATGACAATAAATAAAGTTTGTGGATCAGGTTTAAGATCAGTAGCATTAGCAGCTCAAATGATTAAAGCAGGAGATTGTGATGTAGTTGTAGCTGGTGGTATGGAAAATATGTCTGCAGCACCTTATGCAATTCCAGGAGCTAGATGGGGACAAAGAATGGGCGATGGAAAAATGGTTGATACTATGATAAAGGATGCATTATGGGATGCATTTAATGATTATCATATGGGAGTAACAGCTGAAAATATAGCTACAGAATGGAACTTAACTAGAGAAATGCAAGATGAATTTGCTGTGCAATCACAAATTAAAGCTGAAAGAGCTATAAAAGAAGGAAGATTTAAAGATGAAATAGTTCCAGTAGTTATTCCACAAAGAAAAGGTGAACCAAAAGTATTTGATACAGATGAATTCCCAAGATTCGGAGCTACTATAGAAGCTATGGCTAAATTAAGACCTGCATTCGTAAAAAATGGAACAGTAACTGCAGCAAATGCATCAGGAATTAATGATGGTGCAGCAGCATTTGTAGTTATGAGTGCAGAAAAAGCAGAAGAGTTAGGGTTAAAGCCAATGGCTAAAATACTTTCTTATGGAAGCAAGGGATTAGAGCCATCAATCATGGGATATGGACCATTCCATGCAACTAAGAAAGCTTTAGAAGGAACTGGATTAACAGTCGAAGATTTAGATTTAATAGAAGCAAATGAAGCATTCGCAGCTCAAAGCTTAGCTGTGGCTAAAGATTTAAACTTTGATATGAGTAAGGTTAATGTTAATGGTGGAGCTATAGCACTTGGACATCCGGTAGGAGCTTCAGGAGCAAGAATATTAGTTACATTACTTCATGAAATGGAAAAAAGAGATGCTAAGAAAGGTTTAGCAACACTTTGCATTGGCGGAGGAATGGGAACTGCTTTAATAGTTGAGAGAATATAAGAAAAATGGATAAAAGGAGCTTTTAATAGCTCCTTTTATCATTATGGAGCTATATAAAAATATTTAATAATAATCATAAGAATAAAAAATAAATTAAAAGGAAAAAATAATGAATAAGCTAGAGTGAAATTATTCAAAAAATATAATTTTAAGTTTTTACAACGATTAAGGAAAATTTTAGAAAACTATAAAAATATATAAAAAATTTAAAAATTAATAATAAATTTTAGTAAAACTAAAAAAAAAAGAATTATTAAACGTTGCCAAAAAAAAGGCTTAACAAATCTGAAAATTATGAAAATTTTAAAAAAATAAAGTTTAAAAAAATATCTTGCAAAAAAAAGAGAAATTGATAAAAAGAGGCTTTTGAGTAAGTATTTAAGCAATAACATTTAATAATAGCTTAATTTAGGGTTAAATTGTAAAAAATAATGAAAAATGAAGTTTTAATTAATTATTGAGTAGGTATATAATTACCTCAGCTAACGGGGATAGCAAGATACTAGATAACTAAGTATTCCTATATAAGAGCTCATAAAACAAAATATATAACTATAAAATATAGTTAGTTTTTATATAGGAATAACGTAAAGTCACTAGCTCCCAAAATAAGTTATTTATTAGGAGAAAAAAATGCCTAAAGACCTAAAGAATATTATAAAATCTGTAGCAAACAATAATTTAATAAGTGGAATTGTTGTGTTCTTGATATTAGTGTTATTAAAACAATATAATATTGGCTTAATAATATTAATTGGATTAATAGTTTCAATGTTAAATTTTATTGTATCAGCTATTATAACTAGTATGTATTTAAGCAAACTTAAAAAAAATAAGGCAATTTTATTTCCCTTAAGCTATTTAATTAGAATAGTAATTATAGTTGCTATAGCAGTAGTTTTTTCTAATAGAATTGAAAATTTATTAGCTTTTCTATTAGGGTTCATTATACATTATGTGATATTAGGAATAACTACTATAAAAGTACAGAAGGGAAGTGGATAGATGGAATCATCAAAGGCTATATTTTCTTTTTATTTAGGTAAAATAGTAATTGATATAAAACCAGAATCAATAATACAACTTATAATTGTTTTATTAATTTTATTATTAGCTTGGTGGTCTACAAGGAAACTTGAAATAAGGCCAAGTAAAAAACAAACAGTTGTTGAATGGATTTATACAATGTTAAACAATGTTGTAATAAGTAACGTTGGAGAAAGTTTTACTAGTATTGTTCCTTTTGTAGGAACTCTAGGGATATTTGTTCTTGTAATGAATTTAACAGGACTAGTAGGAATTTCACCACCAACAAAGAATTTCAGTGTTACATTAACTTTGGCATTAATATCATTTGTAATGGTACAAGGATATGCTATTAAAAGAAATGGCATTGGAAGTTATTTTAAGGGATATTTAGAACCAGTATCATTTATATTACCTATTACAATATTAGAAAGAATAATGTTACCAATATCATTATCTTTAAGACTATTTGGTAATATGTTGGCTGCTACTTTTATTATAGAACTTATTTATGAGAACTTAGAAAAGTTAGCGTGGGCTGCACAGCTTGTTATACCAATACCATTACATTTATATTTTGATATATTTGATGGAGGTATACAAGCTGTAATATTTGTTATGTTAACAATGATAAACATTAAGATAGTATCTGAACACAATTAAGGAGGATTTTAAAATGAGTGAAATAGGAATGAGAGCATTAGGAGCAGGAATTGCAGTATTAGTAGGTTTAGGAGCTGGTATTGGTATAGGAAATGCTACAGGAAAAGCTGTGGAAGGTGTTGCTAGAAATCCAGAATCAACAGGAAAAATAACAACTACTTTAGTTATAGGTTCAGCATTTGCAGAAGCAACAGCTATTTATGGATTATTAGTATCAATATTATTAATATTTGTAGGAGTAAAATAATATTTTAATGACTCCAAAGGGGGTAGAATAAGTAATGGAATTTAATCTTGGTATTATGTTAGCCACAGTAGTAAATTTTTTAATTCTATTATTTGGATTAAAATATTTCTTTTTTGAAAAGGTAAGATTAATAATTGAAGCAAGAGAAAATGAAATAGTCGATAAGCTAGATAATGCTGATGAAGGGTTAGAAAAAGCAAGGACTCTTGCAATAAATAATGAGAGATTATTAAGTAAAGCAAGAGAAGAAGGTAAAGCAATCACAGAAGAACATAAGAGAAGAGCTGAAAAAATATATGAAGAAATAGTTGATGAAGCAAAATCAGAAGCTAATTTAATCATTGAAAGAGCTAAAGTTGAAATAGAAAGAGAAAAGGAAAAAGCGGAATTCCAATTAAAGAAGGAAGCCATAGACTTAGCTGTAGAATTATCTAAGAAGGTAATTGAAAAAAATATTGATGAAGAAAAAAATAGACAATTAATTGATGAGTTTATTTCTGAGGTGGGTAATTAAATATGTATGAATATTTAGACCGAAGATATGCCCTTGCATTGTATGAGGTTGCAGAAAAAAAAGGGAAGGTAGATGAATACCTAGGCGATTTAAGAGAAATATGTAGTCTTATTGACGATAATAGTGATTTTTTAGAAGTAATAAAACATCCACAAATAGGAACAAAACAAAAGAAGAAAACATTTATTAATTATATTTAAAGGAAAAATAGATGAAGAGTTATTATCCTTTTTATTAATACTAATAGAAAAAGATAGAATACTATTTCTAAAAGAAAAATTAAGAGAAATGGAAAAAATACATTTAGATAAGTTAAATGTATTGCAAGGAATTGTAAAGACTACTATACCATTAGAGGAATATGAATATAATTCGTTGGTAGATAAGCTTGAAAAGAAATATAAGAAAGAAATTATATTAAAAAAAATAGTTGATCCTGAAATTTTAGGCGGAATTTATGTAAGAATAGGAAATGATGTCTTAGATGGATCTGTAAAAACAAGGTTAGATGATTTAGAAAAGCTAATGCTTACTACGGAATAGAGGTGATGGCATGAATATAAAACCAGAAGAAATAACATCTATCATAAAAAAAGAAATACAAAGATATGAGAATCAAATCAAAACTTCAGATTCAGGAACTATAATTCAAATTGGTGATGGAATAGCAAGAGTTTATGGGTTAGATGATTGTATGCAAGGTGAACTTTTAGAATTTCCAAATGGAGTATTTGGAATGGCTTTAAACTTAGAGCAAGATAACGTTGGATGCGTTTTATTAGGCTCAGAGGAAGGAATAAAAGAAGGAGATATAGTTAAAAGAACTAATAAAATAGTTGAAGTGCCAGTAGGTGAAGGACTTTTAGGAAGAGTTGTTAATTCACTAGGTGAAGAAATAGATGGAAAAGGACCTATAAATTATGCAGGGACTAGACCTATAGAAGTACCAGCACCAAGTATAATAGATAGATCTTCAGTAAATGAACCAATGCAAACTGGTATAAAAGCTATAGATTCCATGATTCCAATAGGTAAAGGACAAAGAGAACTTATCATAGGTGATAGACAAACAGGAAAAACAGCAATTGCAGTTGATACAATATTAAATCAAAAAGGTAAGAATGTTATATGTATATATGTTGCAATTGGTCAAAAACAATCAACAGTAGCACATATAGTTAATACACTTGAAGAAATGGGAGCTTTAGACTACTCAATAGTAGTAGCAGGAACTGCATCAGAAACTGCACCACTACAATATCTAGCACCATATGCTGGTTGTAGTATGGGTGAATATTTTATGCATAAGGGCAAAGATGTTCTTATAATATATGATGATTTGTCTAAGCATGCAGTGGCATATAGAACTATGTCATTACTACTTAGAAGACCGCCAGGAAGAGAAGCATATCCAGGAGATGTATTCTATATTCATTCAAGATTATTAGAAAGAGCGGCAAAGCTTTCTAAAGAGCACGGTGGAGGTTCTTTAACAGCACTTCCAATAATAGAAACATTAGCTGGAGATGTAACAGCATATATTCCTACAAATGTAATATCAATTACTGATGGGCAAATATTCCTAGAAACTGAATTGTTTAATTCAGGACAAAGACCTGCAGTTAATGCTGGTATATCTGTTTCAAGAGTTGGAGGTAATGCTCAAATTAAGGCTATGAAACAGGTTTCAGGAACATTAAGATTAGAACTTGCACAATATAGAGAACTTGCGGCCTTTTCACAATTTGGATCTGATTTAGACTTAGATTCAAAGAGAAGATTGGAAAAGGGTAGAAGAATAGTCGAGATATTAAAGCAAGATCAATATAAGCCAATGGATGTTGAAAAGCAAATAGTAATATTATATGCAGCTGTTAATGACTTTTTATCAGATGTAAAAGTAACTGATATAAGAAAGTTTGAAGAAGAGTTCTTGGAGTATATGGATACTCATCATAGAGATATTTTAAAACAAATAGTTACTGAAAAAGAATTGACAAAAGAATTAAAAGAAAACATTGAAAAATGTATTATTGAATTTAAAAAGATGTTTTTACAAGATGCATAGCTTTATAAGCTATGCAATTCTTTAGGAGGTAATATACAGTGGGAGCAGCTGGACTTATAGAAATAAAAAGAAGAATAAAGTCTGTTGAAAGCACTAGAAAAATAACTAAAGCTATGGGGCTTGTTGCCACTTCTAAATTGAGGAAAGTAAGAAAAGAACTTATAGCTAATGAGCAATATTCAAATATGTGTAAAGAAGTTATAAATGAAGTGATTTCTAGTATTCCAGAAGGTTATGAATCAATTTATTTTAATGAAAATAATGGAGATAAACTATATATTGTATTAACTTCAGACACAGGGTTATGTGCAGGATATAACAATAACGTAGCATTAATCTTAAGTAATAGATTGATAAAAGAAAGCAATGAATCTAAGGTTTTAGTTGTAGGAAGTAAAGGAATTTCTTACTTATCACGTTATGGCGTAGATACATTTAATGAATATGTAGATTTGCCTGATATACCAGCAACTAAAGATATAAATAAAATATATAATGATGCCATATATTTATATGAAAAAGGTGAAGTTTCTGAAGTAAATATAGTATATACAAAGTTTATATCACCAGTTAAGCAAGAAGTTCTAATAGAAAAGATTCTACCAATAAAAAAGGATAGAAATTTAGGAACAGAATATATAATAGAACCGAGTGTAGAAGAAGTTTTAAAAAATTCTATGGATATGTATTTAAAGAGTCAACTTAAGACTTGCATGCTTAGTGCTAAAGCAAGTGAGCATAGTGCAAGAATGACAGCTATGGATGGAGCAACAGAAAATGCAAATGACTTATTACAAGAATTAAGTATTAAATTCAATAGAATTAGACAGGGAATTATAACTCAAGAAATTTCAGAAATTGTTGGTGGAGCTGAAGCTCAAAAGTAGCAAGGAGGAAGAGGTATGGCTGATAGCAAAATTGGAAAAGTAGTTCAAGTAATTGGACCGGTAGTTGATATAAAGTTTGATGCAGAATGTTTACCAAACATATACAATGAAATTAAAATTGATATGGGAGATAGAGAATTAGTTACAGAAGTTGAACAACATATAGGAGATGATATTGTTAGAACAATATCAATGGAATCAACAGATGGATTAAAGAGAGGAATGAAGGCTTTAGATACAGGAAAGCCGATCTCAGTTCCAGTAGGAGAGAATGTATTAGGAAGATTGTTTAATGTATTAGGTACTCCTATTGATAATAAAGGTCCAGTAAAAACTGAAGAAAGTTATCCTATACATAGACCAGCGCCAAGTTTTAAGGAGCAATCATTAGAGCCAGAGATGTTTGAAACTGGAATAAAGGTTATAGACCTTATAGCTCCATATCAAAAAGGTGGTAAAATAGGTCTATTTGGAGGAGCTGGAGTTGGTAAGACTGTTTTAATCCAAGAATTAATTAATAATATTGCTAAAGAGCATGGTGGACTTTCAGTATTTACAGGAGTAGGGGAAAGATCAAGAGAAGGTAATGATCTTTATCATGAAATGATAGATTCAGGAGTAATTAATAAAACAGCTCTTGTATTTGGTCAGATGAATGAATCACCGGGTGCTAGAATGAGAGTATCATTAACAGGTCTTACTATGGCTGAATATTTTAGAGATAAAGGGCAAGATGTATTATTATTTATAGATAATATATTTAGATTTACCCAAGCAGGTTCAGAAGTATCTGCACTACTTGGAAGAATTCCTTCAGCAGTTGGATATCAACCAACACTTGCTACAGAAATGGGTGCTCTTCAAGAAAGGATAACTTCTACTAAGAATGGTTCAATAACATCAGTTCAAGCTGTATATGTGCCTGCTGATGATTTAACTGACCCAGCACCAGCAACTACATTTACTCACTTAGATGCAACAACAGTTTTATCAAGATCTATTTCAGAGCTAGGTATTTATCCAGCTGTAGATCCACTAGAATCATCATCTAGAATACTTGATCCAAGAGTAGTTGGTAAGGAACATTATGAAGTTGCAACAGAAGTTAAAAATATACTTGAAAGATATAAAGAGTTACAAGATATAATAGCTATATTAGGTGTAGATGAATTATCAGATGAAGATAAAGCTGTAGTTGCAAGAGCTAGAAGAATTCAAAGATTTTTATCACAACCATTTACTGTTGCAGAGCAATTTACAGGTATGCAAGGAAGGTATGTGCCAGTAAAAGAAACTGTTAGAGGATTTAAGGAAATATTAGAAGGAAAATATGATGATTTACCAGAATCAGCATTTTTATTTGCAGGTACAATAGAAGAGGTTGTAGAAAAAGCAAATAGCATGAAATAGGAGTAGTATTATGGCAAAGTCAATGAAATTAAATATTATAACGCCAGGTAGGGAAGTTATAAAAGAAGATATAATAAGCCTAATAACATCTGAAAGTGATGGGAAGATTGAAATATTAGCTAATCACGTACCTATTATTGCATCTACAATTCCTACAATAAGTAGTTATAAAACAGAAGATGGACAGATTAAAAAGTTTTTTACATCTCAAGGAATTATATATATAAAAAATAATGAATTGAATTTTTGTTGTGATTCTTTAAATTTTAAGGAAGAAATAGATATAGAGAGAGCCGAGAAATCTAGAGATAGAGCTATTGAAAGGTTAAAATCAAAAAAAGATATAGATGTAGAGAGAGCTAAAAGGTCTCTGGCGAGAGCTTTAGCTAGATTGGAATTAAAGTAATATTATAAAAAGAACTAATACGTAAATGTATTAGTTCTTTTTTTGTATGTAAAATTTTATTGAAATTAGTACAAATAATAGTGTTTTATAAAAATTTTAGAGTAAAGAGAACTATTAAGGGGGATGTTTAATATATTATAATATACTATTTATTTAGTATAAAAAAAGAATAGTTGGACAATAATTTAGAGGAAAGGCAGGGGAGTTTATATGAAAAAAAGCTTTTATATATTTCTTTTAATCTTTTCTCTATTATCTATTAATGGAAGAGAATATAGATGTGAAATTGAGAATTATTCTTTTAATATTATTGAAAAATACTTTATGGAAGAGTGTGATTTTATTCAAAATGGTCTTAAGGTAGAATACACTACAAGAGAATCAAGAGTAAATGAATATCAAAGAATACTTGAAGCGTTGTTTAAAGATAATTTATATGTAAAAGAAGAAAAAAACAGTATTTCTGCTTATAGTGAAAATATTAATTATAGTGTTAAATTTGTACAAGATAATGAAATATTAAAAGTAGAGATTGTAATTTTAAACACGGATAAAACAGTTAATAAAATAAATTTAGAAAAGCTAGTAAAAAATATAAAGAGTAGTGAAACTATAGATGAAAGATATTTTTCGTTTATTAAGGGTAAGATAAGTAATGATAGTAATGATATATTTAATAAAATAGAAGAAAATTTATATGAAGATTCAATTAAAGTTGCAGAAATTAATAATGGATACTCTATAAAGGCAACTATGAAGGATAATGAAATGATAAATATTGGAAAGGTTAATTACGATACAGGTTCATATTTAATTATTGGAACCCCGATAATTTTCATAACATACTAACAATAAATTATGGAGGATAATATGGAAAAGATTATAGTTAAAGGTGGAAGAGAGCTTCATGGTGAAGTTGATATAAGTATTGCGAAAAATTCAGTATTACCAATAATAGTTGCGACTATTTTAAATCCGACAGAGATTACATTAAATAAGGTACCAGTGTTAGAGGACGTAATAGTTTTAATAAATTTATTAAGAGAATTACAATGTGAAGTAGATTTTTCGCCTATAACAGGGGAATTAAGAATAAATACATCTAATTTAAAAGAATTAGATCCTAATAGTGAATTGATAAGAAAGATGAGAGCTTCATTTTTAATTATGGGGCCAATGTTAGCTAGATTTGGAAGATGTAAAATATCTATGCCAGGAGGATGCAACATAGGAAGTAGACCGATAGACTTACATTTAAAAGGATTTAAAAACTTAGGAATAGAATCAGAAATAGGATATGGATATGTTGAAGCTAAAACAGAGAGAATTGTAGGCAATAGAATATATTTAGATTTTCCTTCAGTTGGAGCTACAGAAAATATAATGATGGCAGCAGTATTAGCAGATGGAGATACAATAATAGAAAATGCAGCTGAAGAACCAGAAATATGGGATTTAGCTAGATTTTTAAATAGCATGGGGGCTAAAATTGAAGGCGCTGGATATGGGAAAATAACTATTCATGGAGTTAATGAATTAAAGAGACCTAAGCCATTCACACCTATATTTGATAGAATTGAAGCTGGAACATTTATGGTTGCAGCTGCAATAACAAATAGCAAAATAACCATTAATGGTGTTAATGAAGAACATTTAATGCCTACTCTTGAAAAATTAAAGGAAATAGGGGTGCAATGTACAATAACAGGAGAAAAAATGTTTGTTGATGGGACATTAAGAAAAAATTCTGTAGATATAAAAACTATGCCATATCCAGGATTTCCAACAGATATGCAACCACAAATAATGGCGTTATTGTCATTAACTAAAGGGGTTAGTGTAATAACAGAAACAGTATTTGAAAATAGATTTATGCATGTTGGAGAATTAGGAAGATTAGGTGCAAATATAAAGATAGATGGAAGAGTAGCTATTGTAGATGGAGTAAGTAACCTTACTGGATGTGAAGTTAAAGCTACAGATTTAAGGGCTGGAGCAGCTATGATTTTAGCTGGGCTTGCAGCTAATGGTCAAACAGAGATAGGAGATATTTATCATATAGATAGAGGATATACAAATATAGAAGAAAAATTTAGAAATTTAGGGGCAGATATTTATAGGGTTCATAGGTAAAATATTTACTTAAAGATAATAAAGAGTTGTTAAAAGGCTGGATCGAAATTAAATATGAAGTAATATTATTTATAAGTTTTAATAAATAATATTACTTCATATGGTATTTTGATACAGTCTTTATCTATGGATTTTAATATGTATAAAATTAGAATTATTTAACAGATTAAAACATATATATAGATGTATAAATGTCTTAGGAGGGGCTATGAAAAAAAATAATAAATATATAAATAAGTTTAATCCATTAATATATACAACAATATTAATATTAATTTTTATGATTATAATACCTATGATGATAATGGGAAATAACTCAGTAAGTGCTGGGAAAATTGAAGTTGCAAATGGAGATGACGCAATTCAAACTATGGAAAGTAATGAAACAAAAGTATCTATAAATTCAAAAAATACAGTATCAATATACATAACTTTAGAAGATAGAATAGAAGAGGTTGATTTAGAAGACTATGTCTGTGGAGTTATTGCAAATGAAATGCCAGTAAGTTTTAATGTTGAGGCATTAAAAGCTCAAGCAATTGCTAGTAGAACTTATGTAGTTAGTAAAATGATAAATAAATGCTCTATTGGAAATGGTGCAGATATTTGTGATTCTACGCATTGTCAAGTGTATTCATCAAAGGAAAAGGTTTTTCAAAAATGGGGAGAGATAAATTCAGATGAATATTGGAACAAAATAAAAGAGGCAGTTGATGAGACTAAAGGAAAGGTATTAACATATAATAATGAGTTGGTTTTATATCCTCAATTCTTTTCAACTAGTTCTGGAAAGACCGAAAGTTCTGTAGATGTTAATGGAAATGACATACCATATCTTAAATCAGTAGATAGCTTAGGGGAAGAAATAGCACCTAAGTTTACCAGTGTAAAGGAAGTTGCTATACAAGAATTAATATCAACAATAAACTCTAAATATCCTAATAGTGGTTTGAATGAAAGTAATGTTGCTGACAGTATAGAAGTTTTATCTAGAAGTGATGCTGGTGGAGTTATTGAGATTGAATTAGGAAATCAAAAAGTAAGGGGAAGTGAATTTAGATTTTTGGTTGGATTAAACTCAACTAATTTTGATTATTCAATAGATGGAAATAAAATAATATTTAATTGTAAGGGGTATGGCCATGGAATTGGTATGAGCCAGTGGGGCGCTAATGTGATGGGCAAGAATGGTAGTACTTATGAAGAAATATTAAAACACTACTATACAGGTGTAGAAATAAATGACTTAACATTTAACTAATAATATAAATTATGAAAGATCTCTATTTATATAGAGGTCTTTTTGTTTTTTTATGGCGAAATTTGATGCAAAAAAATAAATGAATATATGAATTAAATTATATAACAAGGCAAGAATACAAGAAAGGAGGTGTTTAAATGGATAAAAATAATAAAGTAAAGGACTTTTTTAGAAGGGAGGGCTTTTACTTAGTTCTATTTATTTGTTTATGTATTGTTGCTACTGTAGCTGCTTTTACAATTAAAAATAATTCAACAGCTAAGGAGCAAAGCCAATCAAATAATGAATTTACAATGAATACAGAAGAGGCTACTTCAGATGAGTCTTTTGAGTTTCAAAAGAGAAATGCAGAGAGAGTTGAAAATAATGATGCTTTAGTTGAAGAAAACAACACTGAAGAAAATGAAGTAGCAGAAAATACTAATGAGGTAGAAGAAATTACTGATGAAGTAGCAGAAGTTAATGAAACAGAGGAAAATGGGGAAATAGCAGAAGTTGAAAGTGAAGATGAATATGTTGATGTATCATCAACAACAGATGTTATGTTTGCATTACCTATAGATGTTAATGCAGATGCTATTTCAAGAAAGTTTGGAACTATGGTAAGAACATATGAGGATGAAAGTAGAACAGAGGATAATACTAGAAGAGGAATTGATTTAAATGCAGCTGTAGGAACTGTTGTAAAAGCAGCAGCAGAAGGTAAGGTTGAAGAAGTATCAAAGAATACAACTGATGGAAATTATATTGTTATTTCACACGCAAATGGATTAAAAACAAAATATGCAAATTTAAGTGATGAAGTATATGTTGCAGTTGGAGATACAGTAGAAGAAGGTACTGAAATAGGTACAGTTGGAAATAGTTCAGGTATATTTACAGCTCAAATTTGTGGAGATGTATTAAATCTTCAAGTTCAAGATGCAAATGGTAATGATGTAGATCCTGAAGCATATTTTAATTTTCAATAATATTTAATATTAGTGTTAGGAGGGGGATAAACTCCTAACACTAATAAAATGTTTTTATAATGATATTTTAATTTAATAATAAAATAGATAAGATATGAGGAGGTAGCGTATTGAAAGACTATATAGAGGAAAGAGTATTAGAGGTAGCTCAATATATAATAGATTCAAAAGCTACAATAAGGAAAACTGCCAAAGTATTTGGGGTAAGTAAAAGTACAATTCATAAAGATATGACCGAGAGATTGCCTAAAATTAATCCAGCTATTGCAGAACAAACTCATCTAATATTAGAGCTTAATAAGTCAGAGAGACATATTAGAGGTGGAAAAGCAACTAAAATGAAATATAAGGTTGAAAACTTAAAAGATCAAATGGAAAATAAAATGGAAAAAGCGGAAAATGAAGGTGATTTAAAATATAAAGCTATTGAATGATATTTCCAATACATATATAATGAGAGAGTAATAAATTGTAGAAAAATTGATTATTTTGAAATTATTATATGTTGTAGGAGGATAAGATGTGGTTTTGGAGAAGTAGTAATGACATTGGAATAGATTTAGGTACAGCAACGGTTCTTGTTTATGTTAAAGGTAAAGGGATTTTATTAAAGGAGCCATCAGTTGTAGCTATAAATAAAAGTAATAACAAAATTTTAGCTGTTGGAGAAGAGGCTAGAAAAATGATAGGAAGAACACCAGGAAATATAGTGGCTGTTCGTCCACTTAGAGATGGAGTTATATCAGATTATGATGTTACAGAAAAAATGCTTAAAGAATTTATAAAAAAAGCATGTGGTAAAGGAAGAGTTATTGCGCCTAATGTTATGGTTTGTGTTCCTTCTCAAGCTACTGAAGTAGAAAAGAGAGCTGTAATAGATGCTACAATGAACTCAGGAGCAAAAAAAGTACATCTTATTGAAGAACCTTTAGCGGCTGCAATTGGAGCTGGTTTAGATATAACCAAGCCTAATGGCCATATGATAGTTGATATCGGTGGTGGAACAACAGATATAGCTGTAATATCATTAGGTGGAGTAGTTATTAGAGAATCCATTAAAATAGCTGGAGATAAATTTGATGAGGCTATAATTAGATATGTAAGAAATAAGTATAAAATTTTGATTGGTGAGAAAACAGCTGAAGATCTAAAGGTTTCAGTTGGATCTGTATTTAAAGGATCAAGAAATCTTTCTACATCAATAAAGGGTAGAAACTTAATTACAGGATTACCAGATGAAAAAATTATAGCAACAGAAGAATTAAGAGAAGCTTTATTAGAACCAGTATCAATAATTGTAGAAGGTGTAAAGACAGTATTAGAAAAGACGCCACCAGAATTATCTGCTGATATAATAGAAAGAGGAATATTAATGACAGGTGGAGGATCGCTTTTAGATGGGCTTGATAAGCTTATAGAATTCAATACAGGTATAAATGTTAATATTGCTAATAATTCTATAGAAGCTGTTGCTCTTGGAACAGGTCAAGTATTAACTTATATAGGAAAATTAGATAGTAAAAATATAAATGGTGAAATATCATTAATAGATTAAAATATAATAAATATTTACAAATAAAAAAAGCTAGAAAACAAAATGTTCTAGCTTTATTTTATTATAGTATTTAAGTAATAAGCATGAATTAAGCCATGAGATATAACTTTAGCCATTTCAAAAACTAAGTGAAGTCGAATACTTCTAGAAGTAAAGAATTCAGCATTATCACTTGAATCAATAATACCAATTATAGAAGCAACACCGACATCAGGAAGAGATTTTCCAACACCTTTTCCAGGGTGAATAGGATAATCCCGTGTATGAATTTCACCTATAGATTTTGCGTCACCCAAGCAAGCATCAATACCAATAATTGAAGAGGTAGGATGAAGTTTATTTATTTCAGCTAATCTTTTATCTAAATTTAATGCGTGAATAGGGTTTTGTAGCGTTCCATAAATTGGCAATGGGAAATTATGATCTTCTAAAAAGGTACCTACTAAAGGACCAAGGCAATCACCAACACATTTATCAGTGCCAATACAAACTATAATACTATCATTATTAATATATTTTCTCATAAATTCAGCAATCTCATAATATGCTAAATTAGATTTATAGTTAAATTTTCTTTTTATCAAATAATTCCCCCCTTGATCACTATATAGTTTAAAGAAATAAGTAGTAATGCTTAGTATATAAAACTTAAGTGATAGTAATATTGATAAATTAAATTAAATTAAATGTTGTTGATGTTAAATATATAGAATGATACTTCCATTAATATATATGATTATATGATGAAGAATATAATTTTAAATGAATAAAATATTTCTTTATTAATAAAATAAGAAATACTAACACAAAATGTTACTAATTAAATTAAGTATATTAAATGAATTATTATAGAAAGTTACATTTATATTTTAAATTTAATTATGATAAGCAAAATAAAATAAGAAAAACACATTAAATAAGAGTAAATAAAAGAAAAACGTAGAAAATGAAAAATAAAATCGATAAACAATAAAATTTAGGAGTTGAAAAAACAAGATAATGACTATATACTAGTCTTTGTCAGTTCGGTAACACGAAGTTAAAGGACGACAAGTTATTAATTATATAAAGTTTAAATGGGGGAGTTCCCGAGTGGCCAAAGGGG
>NZ_KB291626.1 GCF_000320405.1 Clostridium celatum DSM 1785
CCATTATTCATATCAGGAGGAGTTTGCATTTGGCCATTGTCATCTTTATTACCCATAGCAACGCTATCACTTTCAGGTTTGTATAAATTACCATTTATAGAGCCATAATGTCTTTCTATAAATTCCTCTTCAATAGGTTCAACTGCTAGGTATAATCCCCATTCTTCGCCATTAACAGTTATATGAGCATAGGCACATTCTGGTGTTGGAACATTTAGAGAATCAAGCAATTTATAAGAAAAGTATTCTTTCATATAAGTTGTATCAGACATATTGTTATTTAAAACTAGCTTACTAAGTCCGTCTAATGTTTGTCCATCAATATATTTATCAAATTTTAACTTAAAGCTAAATCTATCTGTAGTACTATCAGCGACAATTTGAGATAAACTAGAATTTCCTTTTGGCCTAATACCTACATTAGTATAAGTTGTTCCGTTTACAGTTATATTTGCTGAGGTATATTCTTCAGCAGATGCATTATCAATCATTTCTTGCCAAGCATCTTCAGACATTTCTATATTTATTTCAATAATTTTATCATCATCAAATATTGTAGTTACATAATTAGGTTGAGTTATTGAAGTAGCCAAAGTTATATTTTTAGGTAATAGCACAATAAGTGATGAGAAACATATAGCTATTACCATTAATACAGCAACAATTGCATTAAAGTGTTTGTTTGAAATCATTTTTTCACCACCTATTAGCTTAGCTCATATATTCGCCATTATAGCTAACTAAGACAACATTATTTACTCCAGATATATGACTAAGTTCATTTACAAATTGAGTTGACATTTCTTTTAATCTTATTTCAACGGTTAATTCTATTCCAGAATTAGCGGAAACAGTTTTAGATTTAACAACATGTTTTTTTACAGAACTAGAAACAAATTTTATAGCTTCTTTTTCACTATTATCATTAGTACAATTAACAACTAGTATATAAGGATTATCAGTACTTTTCTTATTAACAAATAAAACCATTATGATACCTATGAAAACAGAACCTATAATTCCTAGTGGAATAAGACCAGCGCCTAAAACTATACCAGCAGATATAGCCCAAAATAAAAAGGCAATATCAAGTGGTTCTTTAATAGCGGATCTAAATCTTACTATAGATAATGCACCAACCATACCAAGTGATAAAATAACATTTGAAGTAATTGCTAAGATAATTAAAGTAGTTATAAGTGTCATTGCAACTAAAGACATTCCAAAGCTTTCCGAATACATAACACCCTTAAAAGTCTTTTTATAAATTAAAAAAATGAATAAACCAACTGCCAATGCTAAGCATAGAGCAATTAATGTATCTGTTATAGAAAAACTGGTAGTTTTTTCTAAAAAACTTAATTTAAAAATATCTGAAAAGTTAATTTGTGAATTCATTTGTATTACCTCCAAAAATAATATTAAAAATAATTTATCCAAACATCCTACAGTTAGCATATTTAGAAATTGAAGTAGCTTTTCTTGTATTAGTTTGTATTATATCTTTTATTATGTCAGGTAAAAATTCATCGAACTTTACCTCTAAAATAATTGTATCGTTATTAGGTATTTTCATTATAGGAAGATTAGTATTGAACATATCCTTTGAATAAATACCACTTTTAACATTACTATCAATAGTAATTCTTACATTTCCAGGTTTATAGATATAAGCTTCACGTGTATAATCCACAACAGTTTTAGGTTTTAACATTTGTGACTTCATTTTAAAGTATAATTCTTGTATTAACGATTTATCAGAATTAAGCATCCATTCAATATCATTATTTAATATTTTCTCACATTCTTTTTTTGTTAAAGGTGCAGAAAATTTAGTACAAAGTCCATTTATTTTACTTTTCTTTTCAAGTCTTATAAACGAAAAGTTATCATTGTAAAATCTAATTCTAAATTTCTCTCTTTTACTATATCCATTGATTTTTTCCATTAAGGCTTTATCATTAAAATTATCAAAGTAAAGACTTCGTATATTATAAATACCATTAGAATTAGCGTTTTTATCTAAAGAAGCAATA
Source organism: Clostridium celatum DSM 1785 (assembly GCF_000320405.1). Taxonomy (GTDB): domain Bacteria; phylum Bacillota; class Clostridia; order Clostridiales; family Clostridiaceae; genus Clostridium; species Clostridium celatum. The sequence continues at coordinate 2,037 of NZ_KB291626.1, forward strand.
TGTTTAATTCTATTTTTTAGAGCATAGTAATCAGATAAATTTATAAAAAATTTTAATTCATGTCGTGGTTTACTCATAAAGTAATCACCTCCCAATTTTTGTGTTAAATTTAAGTTAACTTACAAATTTAATATTAGTACTTTAATCTTAAAATAGTCTTAAAAGTACACTTAAAGATAAATTTATATGGTAGACTTTTAGTAAAGAATCATTTTATATATTAGGTAAGGAGAGATGATGAATGAGATTATTACTAGTTGAAGATGAAATACAACTTTCGGAAGCACTTACTCAAATATTAGGGAAAAATAAATATGTAGTTGATGCTGTTTATGATGGTGAAGATGGATTGGATTATGGATTAACAGATATATATGATGTAATAATATTAGATATAATGCTTCCAAAGCTTAATGGATTAGAGATACTTAGAAGATTAAGAAAAAATAATATAAAAACACCAGTTATTTTACTTACAGCTAAAGGTGAAATTGAAGATAAGGTTAAGGGACTTGATAGTGGTGCAGATGATTATTTAGCTAAACCTTTTGCAACAGAAGAACTTTTAGCAAGGCTTAGGGCTTTAACTAGAAGACAAGGTGAAATAATAAATGATAATATATTAGAATTCGGAGATATTAAGTTAAATATATCTAGCTATGAGTTAGAGGGGCCATGTAATAGTATAAAATTATCATTAAAAGAATTTGAAATAATGAGATGTTTTATGCAAAGACCTAAGTCTATAGTGACTAAGGATGAACTTATAACTAAAATTTGGGGGTATGATTCAGATGCTGAATACAACAATATAGAAGTATATATTTCATTTTTAAGAAAAAAAATTAATTATATAGATTCAAAAACAAATATATCAACAGTTAGAGGTGTAGGATATAAACTGGAGGATATTTAAATGTTTGATAAATTAAAGAAAAAATTTATTCTAATGAATATGGTATTATTAACTACAGTGTTTATTGGAATATTTGGAACTATATATGTAATGACTGCCTTTAGTTTAAATAGAGATATGGAAATGCAACTTAGGAATAGTATGAATCCAATGGCAAAGCCACCTAAAGGAAATATGGATGTTACAATAACTATTAACTTGGATTCAGAAAATAAAATAACTAATATAGTATCTAGATTTGATGTTTCAGAATGGAATACTAAACAAGTTATAGATGAGATATTAAGCAATAATGAAAGCTTAAGTAAAATAAAAATAAATGGAGAAAGCTATGCTTATCTTAAACAAAATATTAATGGTGGAATAAAAATTGTATTAATAAGTAGAGCATATCAGCAAGATGTTTTAGCAAATTTGCTTAGAATATTTATTTTAGTTGGTGCTATAAGTCTTATTGTCTTATTTTTAATAAGCATATATTTTACTAATAGAACAATAGAGCCCTTAGAGGAAAGTTTCAAAAAGCAAAAGCAATTTATTGCAGATGCTTCACATGAACTTAGAACACCTCTTACAATTATTAAAACTAATATATCTTTATTAGAAGAAAATAAAAATGAAACAATTAAAAGCCAAGAAAAGTGGATTAAATATATTGATTCGCAAGCTAGTAGAATGTCTACTTTAATTAATGAAATGCTTTCTTTAGCAAATTTAGATGCAAAAAGAAAAAATGAAGAAATCACTAGTATTAATTTAAGTAAGATTCTAAATGATTTATTACTTGTGTTTGAAGTGGTTATATTTGAAAAAGGATTACTATTAGAGGAAAATATATCAAAAGATATATTTATAAATGGTGAAAAGGATCAAATAAAAAAGTTAATAAGTATATTAATGGATAATGCAATCAAATATACTAATAGTGGCGGTAAAATTACAGTAAATCTTAATGTTGATAAAACTAAAACTAAATTAATAGTTAAGAATACAGGTGAAGGAATTGCAAAAGAGCATTTAGAAAAAATATTTGAAAGGTTTTATAGGGTTGATGCTTCAAGGGATAGAGGTACGGGGGGCTATGGATTAGGACTATCTATAGCTAAATCGATAGTTGAAGATCATAAGGGGAAGATTTATGCAGAAAGTATAATTGGAGAAAGTGCATCATTTATTGTAGAACTTCCTATAAATAATGAGAAATTAAAAGTTGATAGTAATAAATTGACTTAAAATTGGGTTGTATTAAACTTATAATATAAGAAGGTTTAATGCAACTATTTTTTTGTAATTAAAAATATTAAGAAATTCTTTAGATTTTTAATAAGTTCTTCTTTATTTTTTTAAAGTATTATAGAGTTATAATATAGACTAAAAGGATAATTTTGGAGGAGTAAATATGAATGCTAATACAATATTAAGTTATTTATCACAATATGGAGTAATATTTATATTTGTAATTGTATTTTTAGAATATTTAAATTTACCAGGACTACCAGCTGGCATAATAATGCCATTGTCAGGGGTTTGGATATCAAGAGGGGAGAAATGAATTTTCCTTTTGTCTTAATATTATCTGTTATAGCAGGGGTAATTGGCAGTTGGGTATTATATTTCTTAGGATTTTATGGGGGAAATCTTTTATTAGATAAATACACAACAAAATTTCCCAAGCATAAAAAATATATAGAAGAAAAGTTAGAGTATTTAAGAGGAAAAGGACATATTGGAGTTTTTATAAGTAGATTAATACCAGTTGCAAGGACTATAATTGCAATACCAGCAGGTGTACTTAAAATGAATTTTTTAAAATATACAATATATTCTGCTTGTGGAATATTTATTTGGAATGGCGTATTTATTTCAGCAGGTTATATTTTAGGAGAAGGAATATTTAAATATATTACTTAAATTGAAAGTTAAAAAGGGCAAATAGCAAATTAATGTGATAATTTGTTGTTTGTCTTTATTTATTGTGTAAGATAATATTTGTATAAAGAAATATAGTGATATGCTTATTTTAGATAAGATTAATTAATAAAATTATAAATGATTTTTATATGATAAAATTTAGTTAATAGAACTTAAGAAAATCTTTAGAATTATATGAAGTAGTTCTTTAGCTTTTTTTATTATCATTTGTAGTATAGTAAATGAGCATGTTCTTTAAAATAATTAAGAGAAGGGGAAAAGTAAGAGGTGAATAATATGAGCTCATATAATATTTTAGTAGTTGAAGATGAAAATGATATAGCAATTGCAATTGAAGCATATTTAAATAATCAGGGATACAACGTTTTTATAGCTAATAATGGAATTGAAGGTTTAGAAGTGTTAGATAAGGAAACTATTCATTTAGCGGTAGTTGATGTAATGATGCCTAAGATGGATGGTATAACTTTTGTTATGAAGCTTAGACAAAATCATGAGTTTCCTGTAATAATGTTATCAGCAAAATCAGAAGAGGTTGATAAAATAATGGGGTTAAATATAGGAGCAGATGATTACGTAACTAAACCATTTAGACCATTAGAGTTATTAGCTAGAGTTAATTCACAACTTAGAAGATATTCAAAATTTTTAAATATGGTTACTAAAAAAGAAGTAAATGAAAATGTATATGTAGTTGGTGGACTTGAATTAAATACTGATACTAAGGAAGTAAGCGTAGATGAAAAATTAGTAAAGCTTACACCAATTGAATTTAAAATATTAGAATTACTTATAAAAAATCCAGGAAGAGTATTTGCAACAGAGGAAATCTACGAAAGAGTCTGGAATGAGCAGGCAATAAATACAGATACAATAATGGTTCATGTAAGAAAGATAAGAGAAAAGATTGAAATTAATCCTAAAAATCCGAAATATTTAAAGGTGGTGTGGGGAGTTGGATATAAAATTGAAAAACAATAAGAATAATAGTGACATGAATTATTCGGAAAATGATGTTAATGCAATGAAAAAAAAGGTATATAAAAGTAAAGGAATTATAGCTACATTAGTGTCATTATTAATAATAGCAAGTGCAGCTTTAGGTATGTGTAAGGCATATCCTATTATAGATAAAAGCGCTAGGAATATTGAAAATAATTATTTTGAGCATTATGGATTTGCAGAAGATTTAGCAGAAACAAGTTATGTAAATTATTTTAGTACTTTATCAGAAAAAAACGAAGGAAATTTAAGTCCAGGAAAAACTTTATTGAATTTAGAGAGTAATATATATAGTAATGAAAATTATTATACAGGTGAAGAATATATCAATCAGTTTAATTCAAATTTTAATAATTGGAGAAACAGAACAGAGGGAAGATATACAAATTTATTATATTATGCTTATAATAAAACAAATAACGTAGATAAAACTAATATGGGTAATGGGGTAGAAGTTAAGGATAAAAATGTAGTTATATCACAAGATGCTAAAGATATATATCAATTTTATGTAGCTTTAAACTTTGATGAAAATGGAATTATGACTATAACTGATATTTATGGTGCGGATAAGAATAATTTTGAGTATAACTTAATAGATAATTTAGATGGTATTGATGATTATTATGAGTATACAATTAAGCCTATAAAAAATATGTCAATTGTATATGCAGTGCCTAAGGTTCTACCTTTTGATGATGTAATATCTTGGGGGATAAATAATTCAAAGATGGTAGGATATGAAATGGCTGGGGCAACGGCGGTAACAGTAATTATAACTTTTATAGCCATAGCTGCACTAATATTTCCTATTAATAAAGCTAAAAATATGTCTTTATTTAATGGATTATCAAAAATACCGTTTGAAGTTTGGATGATAATATGTGGACTTGATATAGCACTTTTAATGGTATCACCTAGATATATGGTAAAGCCAGCATTAGAAGGAAATCTAGAATATTTGTTTGGGTTTATTATAAATGGATTTACAGTTTCTCAAAATTTAATATGGTTCTTTAACTTTATAACTTGGGTTATAGAATTTGGAGTAGCATTTTTTGCAGTATTAATAATAAAATATATATTTAATATGGGTTTTAAAGAGTATTTCAAGAAAAGAACCATATTAGGTAGAATTTTAACATTAATTATTAGATATGTTAAAAAGGTATTAAATGAAGTAACTAAGGTAGATTTAAGTGAAAAAAATAATAAGCTAATAATAAAATTATTATTAATAAATGCAGTAATATTATTAATAATAACTTCAATTTGGTTTTTTGGAATACCTGTAGTTATACTTTATTCAATAATATTATTCTTTGTAATAAGAAAATATGTTGATAAGATAAGCGAAAAATATAGTAAGCTTAGAGAAGCAACAAGTAAAATTGCACAAGGTAATTTAGATGTAAAAATAGAAGAGGATTTAGGACTTTTTGAGCCATTTAAAATGGATTTAGAAAAAATTCAAGGTGGGTTTAAGAAAGCCGTAGATGAAGAAGTTAAGAGTCAGAAGATGAAAACGGATTTAATATCGAATGTTTCTCATGATTTAAAAACTCCACTAACAGCAATAATAACTTATGCAGATCTTTTAAAGGATGAAAATTTATCACAGGAAAAACGTAGGCAGTATATTGAAACTTTAGATAAAAAAGCTCAAAGACTACAAGTTTTAATAGAAGATTTATTTGAAATGAGCAAAGCAACTAGTGGAAATATAACATTAAATATAGAAAATATTGATGTTGCATCTTTAATGAAACAAACATTACTTGAATTAGAAGATAAACTTGAAGAGGCAAATTTATCAGTTAGAAAAAATATACCAGAAGGAAAAGTAATATTACCTTTAGATAGCCAACGCACATTTAGAATTTTTGAAAATTTAGTAATTAATATGACTAAATATGCAATGCCTAATACAAGAGTGTTTATAGATATGATTGAAGATGAAAATAAAGTTGAAATAATAATGAAAAATATGGCAGCGGAAGAAATAACATTCAATGTAGAAACTATTGCGGAAAGATTTGTTCGTGGAGATGAATCAAGAAACACAGAAGGTTCAGGATTAGGTCTTGCAATAGCAAAAAGTTTTGTTGAACTTCAAGGTGGTAAATTTGATATAAGTGTTGATGGGGATTTATTTAAAGTAACAATAATATTTACAAAATAGTTTTAGAATATAAAACAATAAAAAGGATAGAGTATAGCAAAATTTTTATTTTCTATACTCTATCTTTTTTAGATAGTAGAAATATTAAGTGCAATGAATAAATTTTATATGAAATAAATATATTTATACATAATTAAATTTTTATAAAACTAAATAATGGAGGAAAATATTATGTCATATAGATATTTATTAGATATCGCATTAATTTTATTAAGTACAAAATTTTTAGGATTACTAACAAGAAGATTTAATTTACCACAAGTAGTTGGAGCTTTGCTTGCAGGTGTTATATTAGGACCATCAGTTCTTAACATACTTCATGAAACTGATTTTATAGGAATGATGGCAGAGCTTGGAGTTATAGTAATTATGTTTACAGCAGGATTAGAAAGTGATATAAGACAGTTAAAAAATTCAGGAAAGGATTCACTTATAATAGCTACTTTTGGTGTTATTATACCTTTAATAGGCGGAACTATTGTTGCATATATTTTTAATGATGGAAGTTTAAGTACAGTAAGCAATATATTACAGAATGTATTTATTGGTGCAATACTAACAGCAACTTCAGTTAGTATTACAGTAGAAGCATTGAGGGAATTAGGGAAACTATCGGAGAAATCTGCAACAGTGATATTAGGTGCAGCTATTATAGATGATATTCTTGGAATTATAGTATTAACGATAATAACTAGTATATCAGATAAGTCTGTTAATGTTGGAATTGTATTTTTAAAAATTATTGCATTTTTTATTTTTGCTCTTGTAGTAGGATATATAATTTATATAGTTTTTGATAAATGGATAAATAAATATGATATTGATAAAAGAAGATTTGTCATAGGAGCATTCGTTGTTTGTTTATTGTTATCATTTTGTGCAGAGGAGTTTTTTGGAGTTGCAGATATAACTGGTGCATTTATAGCAGGTTTAGTTTTATCAAGAAATAGAGAAACAGAGTATATTTCTAAGAGATTTGATATAATTTCATATATGTTATTATCACCTATATTTTTTGCAAGTATAGGTATTAATATGGAAATTCCTAAAATGACAGTATCTATTATTATAATGACTATTGTTTTAGTTGCTGTAGCGATGTTAAGCAAAATTATTGGATGTGGATTAGGGGCAAAAATATGTGGATACTCTAAAAAGGAGATTATACAAATTGGAACAGGAATGATGGCAAGAGGTGAAGTTGCACTTGTTATTGCTAATAAAGGAATAAAACTTGGTATTATGAATACTTATTTTTTACCATCGATTATAATAATGATAATAACTGCAGCAATATGTACGCCTATATTACTAAAGAAAGCATATACAGTATAAATAAATTAATAAAATCTAAAAAATATAATTTTAAAAATGTATCATTTGTTACAACATAAACTTTATATATTATGTATAATTTAAATATAATATTAAAAAAATATATAGAATATGTAAGTATAACACATATATAAAGGAGAGATTAAATTATGATTAATAAGGATAATACTATAGGTGAAATATTAGAAATGAATCCTAAAGCTGCAGAAATATTAAGTGATTTTGGAATGGGATGTTTAGGTTGTCCATCTGCAACAATGGAAACATTAGAACAAGCTTGCTATATTCATGGATTAGAATTAGAAGAAGTTTTAAACAAATTAAATGAAAAATAATTTTAAGGAATCTGTATTGCAAAAAAGCAATGCAGATTTTTTTGTATATTTTTATTTTGTTAAGGAAAAGATATTTATGTATTTAAAGATATTGACAAGGAGACTTTAATATGGGAAATAGTATGGCTATGGAATATCCTATGTTTTGTTATCAATGTGAACAAACAGCAGGTGGTAAAGGTTGCACTAAGATGGGGGTATGTGGTAAGACACCAGAGATTGCAGCACTTCAAGATCTACTTATATATCAAATAAAAGGTATAAGTTGTTATGCTAAAAAAATAGTTGAAAAAGGTGATAATGTAGATAAGAGTATAGTAAGCTTTGTCGAAAATTCATTATTTACAACTTTAACAAATGTAAATTTTGATGCAGATGTACATGTTGAAATGTTACGAGAATCACAAAAAATAAAGGAAAAGCTAAGAAAACAAGTTGGAAAGATTAAAAATGATACAGATCATGCTACTTATAATTTAAGTGAAACTAAATCAGAAATGCTTGAGGATGCAAAAAAGGCCGGAATAATGTATGATCAGGAACTTGATCCAGATATACGTTCATTAAGACAAACTATAGTTTATGGATTGAAGGGGATAAGTGCTTATGGACATCAAGCAAGAGAGCTTGGATATTATGATGATCAGGTTGATAATTTTTATATAAGAGCATTAGAAGCAACAACTGATGATACTTTATCAGTTGAAGAATTAATAAGATGGACTATGAGAACCGGAGATATGAGTGTTGCTGTAATGAAAAAATTAGATGAAGCAAATACTACAGTTTATGAAAATCCATCACCTCATAAGGTAAATGTTCATGTTAAAAAAGGGCCATTTATTACAGTTTCAGGGCATGATTTAAAAGACCTTGAAATGTTATTAGAGCAAACAGAAGGAAAGGGTATAAATATTTATACTCATGGTGAAATGATACCAAGTCATGGATATCCTGGATTAAAAAAGTATTCTCATCTTGTTGGAAACTTTGGAGGAGCTTGGCAAGATCAACAAAAAGAATTTGATAATATACCAGGTTGTATTTTAATGACTACAAATTGTCTTATGAGGCCAAGAGAAACTTATAAAGATAGAATTTTTACAACAAGTGTAGTTGGATGGGATGGAGTAAAGCATATAGGAAAAGGCAAAGATGGAAAAAAAGATTTTAGTGAAATAATAAATAAAGCTTTAGAACTTGGTGGATATGAGGAAGATCAAGAACCACATGAAATATTAGTTGGATTTGGCCATCATGCAACGTTAAGTAATGCAGAGACTATAGTCAATGCAGTTAAGGATGGTAAGATAAGACATTTCTTCTTAATTGGAGGATGTGATGGTGCTAGACCAGGTAGAAATTATTATACTGAATTTGCTAAGATGGTACCAGATGATTGTGTAATACTTACTTTAGCTTGTGGCAAATATAGATTTAATAAACTAGACTTTGGAGAAGTAGCAGGACTTCCAAGGCTTTTAGATGTAGGTCAATGTAATGATGCATATTCAGCAGTTAGAATTGCAACAGCATTAGCAGATGCTTTTGGAACAGATGTGAATGGATTACCATTATCATTTATAATATCTTGGTATGAGCAAAAAGCTGTTGCTGATCTTTTAGCATTATTATCACTTGGAGTAAAAGGAATATTCCTAGGTCCAACACTTCCTGCATTCTTAAGTCCTAATGTACTTCAATATTTAGTTGATACATTTGATTTAAGACCTATAAGTACAGCTGAAGATGATTTAAAGACTTGCTTACAACAAGGTATATAAAAATGTATTTTAGAATTTAAGATAATAGATAAATAAAAAATAATATAATCTTAAAGTTTATAAGGAGATAAAATGAATTTAAATAATAATGATATTATAAAAGTTGCTAATATTGATAACATCGATGAAGGAAAAGAAATTATAGCGATGAATAAAAAGTTCAAAACGATTTGTTTTGTTTTTGATGTAGGTAAAGGCTTGCCTAACCATACTCATAATGGATATGCAAGTGTCTTAGTTTATGATGGAAGTGTATCACTGGAATTTGTAAATGGTGAAAAATATGAATTAAATAAGGGAGATTTCATGCCATTTGATGCAAGAATAGAACATAATGTAATTGCAAGGTCTAAAAGTAAAGTATTAGTAACTATATCAGAAAGCTTGGCAGAATAATATTAATAACCAAAATGAATAAGCTAACAAAAATACTTAAATGATATTAATTTATTATTTAAGTATTTTTTTATTTAAACAGTTCAATAGGATTTTATATATAAGTTTTAAGAGAAATTATATTAGTTGTGATAGGATTTATAATATTAACATGGCTAATATATAAGATTAAAAAATTTTTTTAAATAATGTGCATATAATATGATTATTATTTTAACATACGTAACAAATGTTACTTAATATAATATAAATTTAATATATAGTAATGATATAAATTAAAAATTTAAAAAGATAGGAGAAGAGAATATGAGTTTATTTTTAGGAAAGATACATTACTGGTTATTTAATAAAGTATTATGGTTTGAAGGATTAGAAGGTGAAATCATAGAACTTGCAAAAAATGAAGGGTTAAATATATATAAGCTACAGGATGAAATTAATATAAAATATGGAGAAAAGCTTCCGGATAAAAAACTTGAAGATATGATAGATACAAGTAATATTCATGGATGGTTACAAGGTAAGATTCATAACGCAGAAGGTAGAATGGCTGCATGGACCAATATTATATTAAGTAATAATAAAGATGCTATTTTAAATATGAAAAAAATATATATTGAACAAGGAATTAATGCTGCAAAGGAAGCAAAGACTAAGCTAAGCAATATTACCGCAGAAGATATATTTAAGAGTATGAATGATTATATATTAGATGGAATGCCATGTGATAGAGTAAATGAGGTAATAAATTCAAATAGTGAAACTGTAGAGTGGAAAAGAAAAGTATGTGTACATAAGGATATTTGGAAAAATGAAGGTATATCAGTAGATATATTTTATAACTTAAGAAGTGAATGGATAAATGCTTTTGTTGTTGAAATGAATAATGATTATGAATATATTCAATTAGATGAAAATACACAAGTAATTAGGAAAAAGATATAAGGGGGCACATTAAATGAAGGCTATAGAAATAATGAATGAAGAGCATAAGTATATTCTAAGAATGTTAAATGTAGTTAGAAAAGTGTGCTTTAGAATTATGAATGGTGAAGAAATAATTTATGAAGATTTCAATAAGATAATTGATTTTATTCAAAACTATGCAGATAATCATCATCATAAAAAAGAAGAAAAGGTGCTTTTTACTAAAATGGTAGAGCACATAGGAGAAACAGCAGAAAAAGCAGTTAATCAAGGAATGCTTGTAGAACATGATTTAGGAAGATTATATGTTAGAGATTTAATAAATGCTTTCGAAAAGATGAAGAGTGGGGATGAAGAAGCAAAACTAGATGTTATAGCAAATGCAATTTCATATACACATTTATTAATAAGGCATATAGATAAGGAAGATAGAGTTATTTATAAATTTGCAGAAAGAAATTTAAATGATGAAATAAAGGAATTTATTAATGTAGAATGTGAAAAATTTGAAATTAGTAATGAAAAAATAAAGAATAGATATATATTAATTTTAGAAGATTTAGAAAAGAAATATTAATATGCTATATATAAAATTGTAATTGTAGGTTTTAATAAAATAACTATGTTATAAAACTTAAAAAAATGAAAAAGAAATTCTGCTAATTTTTAATGTTAATTAGCAGAATTTTTTTAGTATAAATTTTTAGCTTTTATTATATAAAAATTACAGGTATAGAATTAAATCCTATACCTATAATTAATTTAAATTATTTTCTAGAGTTGTATATTTCTTTTTCTACATCAATAAAGATTTGAGCTATAACACCATAAGCTTTTCCCCAAGCTTCGATAACTTCATCGGTAGCAGCATCACCTAAGACTTCTTTAATAGAAGCTAAAAGATTTGAGCCAACTATTGGATAATGTCCTTCAGTAATTTGACGGTCACAGTGAACTTCACCAATTTTTTTTACTACAGGTAAAATTGCTTGTAGATTATCTATATTTTGAGCAGCGGCTAAAATAGTCATAGCTAGTGCTTTAGGTTGTTCTCCAGAATTTTGCTTGTCCATATTAAATAATGGTTTAACTTCTGGGTTATTTATGAACATATTTTTATAGAATGTTGTAGTAATTTCTAATCCATGTTCCTTTAATACTGGAACTGTACTTTTTATTATATCTATTGTTTTTTGATCTAACATATTAATTCTCCTTTTATCTAATAATTATTAAGTGATAATTATTATTTGTTCTCTTGGGATAAATATAACATATAAAAATAAAATGTGCAAGTAAAATACACATTTTATTTTTATATGTTATAATGGAGATACTACAAGTGAAAGGAAGATAATAAATGCAATTATCAAAGTTTACAGATTATGCTTTTAGAGCGTTAATATATTTAGCTAAAAATCCACAAGATAATGGGACAGTAGATAAATTAGCAGATGAATTAAACATATCAACACATCATTTAAAGAAGGTAATTAATAAATTAGCAAAAACTGAATATATAATATCAACTAAGGGGAGAAATGGGGGCCTTAAATTAGGATTACCACCAGAAGAGATTAATTTAGGAAAAGTTTTATTGTTAACAGAAGAAAATTTAAGTTTGGTTGAATGTATGAATGAAACAGGAACATGTCCTCTAATTAGTGAAGAATGTAAGCTTAAGGGTATCATTTGTAGATCTCTAAATGGATTTATAAATGAAATGTCTAATTATACACTAAGGGATATAATATAAGTAAAATACTATATATTAAAACAAAGACCCTACTAGAATAAGAAAAAGATATCTAGTAGAGTCTTTGTTTTTTAATAATTATAATGCACTTTCAATAATTTCAGCTTTATGTAGAGTATTTAAAGATTTAAATTCCTTATAAATTAATACTAGTGTTATTACTACTGATAAGAAATCCGCACAAGCACCTGCAGCCCAAACACCATCTAATCCAATAAATAAAGGTAGTATTAAAGTAAATGGAATTAATAATATAACTTGTCTAAGTAAACTAACAAACATAGACATTTTAGCTTTACCTATTGATTGGAAATAACTAGTTGAAACAATGTTTATTCCAACTATTGGCATCATTAATAAATACATTCTAACACCTTTTATAGCAACAGCAGTAAGTTCAGGATCATTGTTAAATAAGCTTATTGCAAATTTAGGGAAAGCTTGAATTAGAATCCCACCGATTGTACAAATAACTGTAGCTGCAATAGTAGCAATTGCAAAAGTCTTTTTAGCTCTATCGTATTTTTTAGCACCATAGTTAAATCCAATAATAGGCTGACAACCTTGATTAATACCAAATATAGGCATCATAAATACCATGTTAATAGAACCTATTATAGTCATGGCTCCTATAGATAAATCATTACCATAAGCTTTTAAAGAATTATTAGCAACAACTTGTACTAAACTGTTAGCAATTTGAGTTGCAAAAGGAGCAATACCAATAGCAAAAGTCATCATCACTAAGTTTTTCTTTAATTTCATATTTTCAAATTTTAATTTTAAGTTGGATTTTCCTTTAGTATAGTAATAAAGAATTATGAAGAAAGTAAGTGCTTGAGAAATAACAGTTGCAAAAGCTGCTCCTTTAATTCCCATGTTTAATACAAAAACAAATAAATAGTCTAAAATTATATTAGTACCACATCCAATAACCATTGTTATTGAAGCTAGCTTAGGATTACCATCAGCTCTTACAGTACTATTTAATGCAAAAGAAAGAATATTAAAAGTACATCCACATAAAATTACAGTAATATATTGCTTTGCATAAAATAAAGTATTTTCACTAGCACCAAATATATTAAGTATTGGATTAAGGAAAATAAGACCAATAATTGTTATGGATATTCCAATAATTAAGCTTAAAGTCAGTGCACTTCCAATAAGCTTTTCAGCATATTCTCTATTACCTCTACCAAGATTTAAGGAAATATTTGCTGTTGAACCAATACCTATAAGCATTCCAAAAGCTAATAAAATAGACATAATCGGCATAGTTATTCCAACACCAGTAAGTGCAAGTGAACCTACATCTGGAATTCGGCCAATAAACATTCTATCTACTATATTATATAAAGCATTAACCATCATTCCTATTATTGCAGGAATAGAGTATTTTAATAAAAGTTTTCCGATAGACTCTTCGCCTAACATATTTTGATGTTTCATATTTGTCCTCCTAAGTGAAATTAAAAATTTATATTTTATTAAATTGAAGTTAATTAACAATGCAAATTTTATATTTAGTTATTAAAAACATTTTTTGATAGTTTATTAAGGATATTTAATCCTTGACAAATTTCATCTTCGCTTAAATTAGATGTAAGCATTTGCTCCCATTTAGTTAAAATATCAAAGAATTGATCTTTAATATTAAAGGCTTTTTCAGTTAAATAGATTCTATTAACCCTTTTATCTGAGCTATCTTTAAGACGACTTACTAAGCCTGCCTCTTCTAGTTTCTTTATTGCTTTCGCAGTTGTGCCTTTATCTATATTAACTAAATCTGAAAGCTTCTCTTGATTAATTCCATCATGTTTATAAAGTTGTATCATGAATAGATATTGCCCAGACCCAATTTCAAGGTTATTAAATTCCTTGCTAAAAAAAACATTAGCTTGTCTATGAATTAAAGATATATATTTACCGAAATACTCATTAGTAGAATTCATATAAAAAACTCCTTTTAGTCATAAAATACTAATATATTATAGTAAAAAAATAGTTGCAAATGCAACTATTTTTTATTTTTACTTTTGAGAAAATATAATAAAGAAATAAAATTACAAGCTAATGATAAAATAAATATTTTAAAATAAAAACCAATACAGGAATTTATTAAAAGGAATTTGAATGATTTTGAATGAAAATGAAAGTTTTTGAATGAAAATCATTGACTTGTGAATAAAATAAGAGTATTATGAAATCAAGGAAGTGATGTAAATGTTATCAGAAGAGAGATATAAATTAATTTTGGATAAGTTAGATAAGGAATCAGTAGTATATTTAAATGATTTAGTTAAATATTTAGATACATCTGAATCGACTATAAGAAGAGATTTAAATGCACTTCATAAAGCAGGATTGCTTAAGAAGGTTCATGGTGGAGCTACATCATTAAAAGATATAAAGATAAATACAAGTGATGATAAAGTAGAATATAGACAAAATTTAAATATGGATGAAAAGCTTAAAATTTCAGAGTATGCAGCATCATTAATAGAAGATAATGACTTAATATATATGGATGCAGGTACAACTACTGAGCTTATAATAGATTTTATAAAAAATACAAAAGCGGTATTTGTAACTAATGGAATAGTTCATGCGAAAAAGCTTATTCAAAAAGGATGTACTACTTATATATTAGGTGGGGAGTTAAAATTAATTACTGAAGCTATAGTAGGGGTTGAGGCTATAAATAGTTTAAGAAAATATAACTTCACAAAAGGTTTTTTTGGAGTAAATGGGGTTTCAATTAAAAATGGATTTACAACGCCAGATATAAGAGAGGCTATGGTAAAAGAAGAAGCAATAAATAGAACAAAAGATAGCTTTGTTTTATGCGACACTTCAAAATTTGATGAAATAAGTTCTATAACATTTGCAAGCATTGA
Organism: Clostridium celatum DSM 1785; assembly: GCF_000320405.1. Classification (GTDB taxonomy): domain Bacteria; phylum Bacillota; class Clostridia; order Clostridiales; family Clostridiaceae; genus Clostridium; species Clostridium celatum. The sequence goes on from NZ_KB291626.1 coordinate 17,502, forward strand.
TAAAGCGAGAATAATAACAACTAATTTGGAGGATATTAAATATAAGCAAGTTACAGACGTTGTGGAGGTAGGCAAATAATGATTTATACTATTACTTTTAATCCAGCATTAGATTATATAGTTAAAATGGATGATTTTAATTTAGGACATGTAAATAGAACTAATAGTGAGAGTGTTTATGCCGGTGGAAAAGGCATAAATGTTTCAATAGTTTTAAATAACTTAGGTGTTAAAAGTAAGGCTTTAGGGTTTATTGCAGGATTCACAGGAGATGAAATTGAACGAGAATAAGAAATTTTGGCTGTGATACTGATTTTATTAAATTAAAAGAAGGCATGTCTAGAATAAATGTAAAAATTAAAGCTGATGTTGAAAGTGAAATAAATGGTGGTGGTCCAAATATTTCAGAAGAAGCATTAAATGAACTTTATATGCAGTTAGAAAAACTTGAATCAGGAGATATATTAGTTTTAGCAGGAAGTATTCCAAAAACTATGCCAGTAGATATTTATGAAAGAATAATGGAAAGACTTCAAACTAAAGGAGTTAAGTTTATTGTAGATACAACAGGAGATTGCTTATTAAAGGTGTTAAAATATAAGCCATTTTTAATTAAGCCAAATCATCATGAACTTGGGGATTTATTTAATGTAAAACTTAATGGAAAAGAAGAAATTATTGAATATGCAAAGAAGCTAAAGGAAATGGGGTGCAGAAAATGTAATTATTTCTATGGCTGGAGATGGAGCTATTTTAATAAATTCTAATGGAGAAGTTACAATTAGTAATGTTCCAAAGGGTGTAGTCAAAAATTCAGTTGGAGCTGGTGATTCAATGGTTGGTGGATTTATAACTGGTTATGTAAATTCAGGTAATGTTGAAGAGGCCTTTAAATTAGGTGTAGCTACAGGAAGTGCATCAGCATTTTCAGAAGGTTTAGCTACAAAAGAATATGTTTATGAATTATTAAAGCAAGTTAAATAAAAGTGTTTAAGGGAGGAATGGAAAGTGAAAATTACAGATTTACTAAAGAAAAATGGAATTGCACTTAATCCAAGTGTTAACACAAAAGAGGAAGCAATTAATACATTAGTAGATTTAATGGATGTAACTGGGAGATTAAATGATAAGGAAGCGTATAAAGAAGCGGTTTTAGCAAGAGAAAGCTTAAGTACAACAGGAATTGGAGATAATATAGCAATTCCTCATGCTAAGACAACTGCAGTAAAGGAACCAGGACTTAGTGCAATGGTACTTACTAATGGAATAGATTATGACTCACTTGATGGTGAACCAGCAAAGTTATTTTTTATGATTGCAGCACCAGAAGGCGAAAATAACCTTCACTTAGATGTACTTGCTAGACTTTCAATGATGTTAATGGATCCAAGCTTTAAAGATCAATTAATAAATGCAAAAAGTGTTGATGAGTTTTTAAATCTTATTGATGAAAAAGAAAATGATAAGTTAAAGGCTGAAAATGAAAAAGAAGAAGCGCAAAAAGCTCAAGTTAGTGGATATAGAGTATTAGCAGTTACAGCATGTCCGACAGGAATAGCTCATACATTTATGGCTGCAGAAGCTTTAGAAAATAAAGCTAAAGATATGGGAATTACTATAAAAGTTGAAACTAATGGTTCTGGTGGAGCTAAAAACGTTTTAACAGCAGAGGAAATTAAAAATGCAGATTGCATAATAGTTGCAGCTGATAAAAAGGTTGAAATGGCTAGATTTGAAGGTAAAAAAGTTATTCAAACTAAAGTTGCAAATGGAATTCATAAAACAGAAGAATTATTAACTAGAGCTACAAATGGAGATGCGCCAGTATACCATCATGCAGGTGGAAATGATAGTGAAGGTGTATCATCAGAAGATAAAGAAAGTATTGGAAGACAAATATATAAACACTTAATGAATGGTGTATCTCATATGTTACCATTTGTTATAGGTGGAGGTATATTAATAGCTTTAGCATTCTTATTAGATAACTATAGTATTAATCCAGCTAACTTTGGTAAAAATACACCAGTTGCTGCATTAATAAAGACAATTGGTGAAACTGCATTTGGATTTATGTTACCTGTACTTGCTGGTTATATTTCAATGAGTATTGCAGATAGACCAGGTCTTGCAGTTGGTTTTGTTGGTGGTATGTTAGCTAATTTAGGTACAACTTATGCAAGTGCATTTGATTCTTCAGTATCAGTTATTAGTGGAGGATTCTTAGGAGCATTATTTGCAGGTTTCTTAGGTGGTTATTTAGTATTAGGATTAAAGAAGATATTTGATAAATTACCACAATCTCTAGAAGGTTTAAAACCAACATTACTATATCCTTTCTTTGGTATTGGATTAATTGGTTTAATAATGATATTTGTAAATCCATTCTTTGGTGGAATAAATGAAGCAATAACACATTTCCTTAACTCAATGGGTGGAACTAGTAGAGTGTTATTAGGTATAGTTGTTGCAGGTATGATGGCAATCGATATGGGTGGTCCTTTCAACAAAGCCGCATATGTATTTGGTACAGCATCACTTGCATCAGGAAACTATGAAGTTATGGCAGCTGTAATGGCTGGGGGTATGGTTCCACCACTTGCAATTGCTTTAGCATCAACATTCTTTAAGAATAAATTTACAAAGAGAGAAAGACAATCAGCACTTACAAACTATGTTATGGGGTTATCATTTATAACAGAAGGAGCAATTCCTTTTGCAGCAGCAGATCCACTAAGAGTTATACCTTCATGTGTAATTGGTTCTGCAACAGCAGGTGCGCTTTCAATGTTATTTAACTGTCAATTAAGAGCGCCTCATGGTGGAATATTTGTATTACCTGTTATAGGAAATCCATTTGGATATTTAGCAGCAGTTGCTATTGGTTCTGTAGTTGGAATGGCAATATTAGCATTACTTAAGAAGAAAGTAGTAGAATAGTTATATATAAATAATATAAGGTATTAGAAATCTTTAATTTAAGATTTTTAGTACCTTATTTTTATTATAAAAATTAATTTTTTATATAAAATAAAAAAATGATAATTATCGCATACTAGTACTATACAAATGATTAATGTCATAGTAGGAGCAAGTGTTATGGAAAATAATAAAAGAAAAAATAAAAATATAATAGGCTCAGAAGCCTTTCCAGGAATATTATTATTAGCAACTACAATTTTAGCCTTAATTTTAGCAAATACACCTTTAGATAAATTTTATAATTATATATTGTATGATTTAAAGGTAGGAGAAGAGTTTAATTTACACTTATTTATAAATGATTTTTTAATGGCAATATTCTTTTTAGTTGTAGGATGCGAAATAAAAAGAGAACTTATATATGGAAAACTTTCTTCTATAAAACAAGCATCTTTTCCAGTTATAGCAGCTGTTGGAGGTATGATAGTACCAGCGTTAATATTTACACTATTTAATTATAGTACTGCATTTGAGATAGGTGCTGGTATACCATTATCTACAGATATAGCATTTGCAATAGGAATTTTCTCAATCCTAGAAAGCAGATTAAATTTTTCATTAAAGCTATTTTTACTTACATTAGCTGTTGTAGATGATTTATTATCAATAATTATAATTGGAGTATTTTATTCATCACATATAAGGGTGTCAGGAATAATAATTTCTTTAATTTTAACAGCTATTCTATTTTCACTTAAATTTTTTAATAAAAGAAACAAATTATATCCATACATAATATTAGGTGTAGCATTATGGGCAGCAGTATTTTATAGTGGAATACATTCAACATTAAGTGGAGTAATATTAGCCTTTAGTATACCTGTATTACCTGAGAAAGATAAAGAGAAAGATTTAAGCTATAAAATTCAACATAAGTTAGAACCATTTTCTAATTATGTAATACTTCCTTTATTTGCGTTTTCTAATACAGGAATAAATTTAGGAGGAAATTTAAACTTAGCAAAAGATTATCCTTTAATGATAGGAATAATACTAGGGTTAGTCATTGGAAAGCCAGTAGGAATTGTGCTATTTGGATATTTAGGAAGTTTAATAGGTATAACAAATAAGCCACAAGATACATCGTGGTATGATGTTTTAGAGGTTTCAATACTTGCAGGAATAGGATTTACAATGTCATTATTCATATCAGAGATAGCTTTTGCTGGTGAAGAAGTTGAACTTAGTGTATCAAAAATATCAGTATTAATTGCAGCTGTTATATCAATTATAATTGCAAGTATATTAACTTCTATTGGAGAAAAGGTTCAACATAAAAATTAATTTTAAAGATATATATTTAATATAAATCTAAAATAAAAAATATTAATTAAATAGCAATTTTTAAAGCACTTTCATATATTATTACGACAAAAATATATAGGAAGTGCTTTAATATGAGCATAATAAGTAAAGTAGTATATTGTACTATGATTTCAGCAGGAGGAGTACTAGAAAAAAAGTTTAATAAATATACCTTAAATTCGAGATCTGTAAATGAAGAGGTTCTATTTAAAATATTAAATAAAAATAATGAATGTAACTATGGAGAAAAATATAATTTTAATTCGATAAGGTCTGTAAATGAATATAAAGAAATAGTACCTATTACAGATTATTCTGATTATGAGCAATATATAAATGAAATGCTAAAAGGTAAAAAAAATATTTTAATTACTGATGATGTTGAATATTTTGGGCATACATCAGGAACAACAGGTAAACAAAAGTTAATACCAGTTACTAAAAAATCCAGAGAAGTTGGTAGTAAGTATATGGCGTTGTTAATAGAACGATTTGCGTATAATAATTTAAAAAATCAATGGAATTATGGACGAGGATTAATGTTGGCAGATACTGTTATGACAACTTATTCTGAAGGTGGAGTACCTATATGTTCAGCAACATCAGGTGGAATGGATGCAATAAAGTTTATACTTCCTAAAATATATACCTCACCATATGAAGTTATGAAAATTAAAGATAAAAATACGGCGTTATATTTACATTTATTATTTGCTTTAAATGATAAAAATCTAACTTATATAAGTGGTGTATTTATTTCAAATGTTTTAGATGCTTTAAGAGTTTTAGAAGAAAAAAGTGAGTTACTAGTAATGGATATTAAGAAAGGTAGGATAAATAGAAACTTAAATATTGGTGATGAAAATCGAAAAAAATTAAATAAGTATTTAAAGCCAAATGCAGGAAGAGCCGATGAGATAGAATTAGAGTTTTCTAAAGGGTTTAGAGGAATATGTAGAAGACTTTGGCCAAAGATAACTTATATTGCAGCAGTAACAGGAGCTAATTTTTCAATATATGATGAGATGGTTAATTATTATACTGAATCATTACCAATTTATTCACCAGCATATGCAGCAACTGAAGCTATGATAGGAATTAATCCATATATATCAAATATAAGATATGTAATAATACCGGATACGGTATTTTATGAATTTATTCCAATAGATGAAAGTGATAAGGAAAAGCCTGTGACATGTTGTATAGATGAATTAAAGATAGGAGAAAAATATGAGATTATAGTAACTAATTATGCAGGATTTTATAGATATAGATTAGGTGATGTAATTAAAGTTGTTGGATATTATAATAATTCACCAGAAGTTGAATTTTTATATAGAAAAAATCAAGTTCTTAATATGGTTTCGGAAAAAACCACAGAAGATCATTTAAAGGTTTCAATAAATAAAACTATAAAAGAACTTGGAGTATCACTAATTGACTATACAACCATAGCTGATAATACGATAACACCAGGTAGATATATATTTTATTTTGAGTTAGATAAAGAAATATCCCAAAGTAAGATAAAAAACTTTGAAAAAATTTTAGATTTAGAGCTTCAAAAAGCTAATTTAGCTTATAGTAGATTTAGAAAAAATAATAAATTATCAGGTGTAAGTGTTAATGTTGTTAGAAAGAATACATTTGATAATATAAAGAAATTTCTAATATCAAATGGAGTTTCAAAAAGTCAAATTAAAATTCCAAGAGTAGCGACTAATAAAACAGATATTTTAAGAATTTTAAATGATAATAGAATATAAGAAAAAGATAGAAGTGATAGAATTTAAACTTTAATATCACTTCTTTTTATTTGAGTTAAGTATATTTTTAATGTAATGGTATAATATTTATATAATAAAAAATGAATAAAGAAAGGAATTTTAAATTATGTGGATATTATATGCTTTTGGATCTGCATTTTTTGCTGGAGCAACATCAATTTTGGCTAAGGTAGGAGTTAAGGATGTTGATTCGCATGTGGCTACTGCAATAAGAACTATTGTAGTATTAATTTTTTCATGGATTATGGTGTTTATAGTAGGTTCACAAGGCAGTATAGGAGAAATTAGTGAAAAAACTTTTATATTTTTAATTTTATCAGGATTTGCAACAGGGGCATCATGGTTATGTTATTTTAAAGCATTACAATTAGGTGATGTAAATAAAGTAGTTCCTATTGATAAAAGTAGTACAATTTTAACTATGATATTAGCCTTTATTTTTTTAGGGGAAAATATAACTATAAACATGATAATTGGAATGATATTCATAGGAATTGGGACTTATTTAATGATTCAAAAAAAAGAAAATGCAAAAAAGAAAGTTAAGAGTAATGCATGGTTAATATATGCAGTATTATCAGCTTTATTTGCTTCGTTAACATCTATATTGGGTAAAGTAGGTATAGAAAATATTGAATCAAATTTAGGAACCGCAATAAGAACAATAGTTGTACTTATTATGGCATGGGTTATAGTTTTTATAACTAAAAAGCAAGGGGATATTAAAAAGATAGATAAAAAAAGTTTAAGGTTTTTAATTTTATCTGGAATTGCAACAGGAGGTTCGTGGCTTTGTTATTATAAGGCTTTACAAGATGGACTAGCATCTATAGTTGTTCCCATAGATAAACTTAGTATTTTAGTAACAATAACATTTGCTTATGTTTTTTTAAAGGAAAAATTATCAAAGAGAGCTATAATTGGTTTAGTTCTAGTTGTAGTTGGAACACTTTCTTTATTGATTAAGCTGTAATAAAGCATTATTAGATATTTTATATAGTTGAATAAAATATAATTTCTCAATTAAAAAGAAATATATTACATGGATAATATCAGCTAAAAAGCAGGAAACGAAAGATAAAAGATTAATAGAAGCTATAAAAAAACTAAATAATAAAGAAAAAATTAAGTAGTGTATAAATCCTATGAGAAATCATAGGGTTATTTTTATATAAGATTATTAATAAGATTATATAGAACTACTTTATAAGGTGAATAATAAATTATTAAAAAGGATAGTTTATAGATTGTTAATAAGTATAGGAGGGGAGAGTTGAAGTGTATACTTTATACCAATGGATTCTTTTATTTTACATTTATTGCTTCGCTGGTTGGGTTTGGGAATCGGCTTATGTATCAATAAAACTTCATAAGTGGATAAATCGTGGATTTTTAAAAGGCCCATTTTTACCCATTTATGGATCAGGAGCAATAGTTGTATTAATTTCAACAGTTTTAATAAAAAAATATACTATTTTAGTATTCATTATTGGAATGATTTCAGCAACTATATTAGAATATATTACAGGAGCCATAATGGAAAAGTTATTTCATGTTAGATATTGGGATTATAGTGAAAAGAAATTTAATATAAATGGATATATATGTTTAGTGTCTTCTCTAGCGTGGGGTTTTTTTTCACTAGCTTTAGTATATTTAGTAAATCCGTTAATAGAGCCCTTTATTATTAGTATATCTGACAAAATAATAGAAGTAATTGTATATGTTATAACTATATTTGTTACAATTGATGCAGTTCAAGCTTTTAATAATGCAATGGATTTAAAAAATGTTTTAGTTAAAATAACGGAAAGAAACGAACGTATATATATTATACGAAAGAGACTAGAAGTTGTTGAGGCTTTTATTAATAGTGATGTTAAGGAACTACAAGGCAAATTAATGGATAAGTTAACATTACAACAAGAGAAAAATTTAAGTAAAAAAGAAACTAAAAAACAAATTATTGAAAAATGTATTAAGAGTAATTTGGCTACAACAGAGGAGAGGATAATAGAATTAGTAGAAAGAGTATCCAAATATGTAACTAATATTGATAAGATATTTTCGAAAGAAATTACAAACAAAAGCTATTTAAAAGAAGAGTTTTTAGAGTATTTAGATAAGCTAAAGAGGGATGAGAGTTATATTCATAACACGGAGAATAGAACATATTTAAATTGCATTAATATGTTACGTAGGAATCCAAGCGTTAAGGCAAGAGAACATGAAGAAGCAATGGAAGAATTAAAAAAAATCAATGAAAGTTTTGAAAAAAATATAAATAACAAAAGAATTTAATGAGGTAAATAATGGAATGTAAGGTTAAAAAGAGATATGCAGCATATTTTGAAAAATTTAAATGTATAGGCGGAAAATGTAGTGATAGTTGTTGTGTTGGATGGAATATAGATATAGATAAAATAACATTTAAAAGATATTTTAAAGTTAAAGATACAGAAATGAGAAAAATGTTTCAAAAGAATGTTCAAAATAATGAGAGATGTAGTAGTGAGGATGTTGATTATGGAATAGTTAAATTAAAAAAGGATAAGAGATGTCCTTTCTTAGATAAAAAAAACTACTGTATTATTCATTCAAAATTAGGTGAAGATTATCTCTCAAATGTTTGCACATGTTTTCCGAGAGTTACTAATAAGGTAAATGATACTTATGAGATGTCTCTTGATGTGGCATGCCCAGAAGCTGCAAGACTTATTTTATTAAATGAAGAGGGAATAAGATTTGTAAGTAAAGAAGAAAAACTAGGAAAATATATAATATCAGCACAAGTAGATACAACATTGAAGGAAGTTAAAAACACTCCATTAAAATATTTTAAGGAAGTAAGAGATTTTTGCATAGAAATAATTCAAAATAGGCAATTTAAACTAAGTGAAAGGCTTTATGTTTTAGGAGATTTTATAAATAAACTAGATGATGGCTTTGAGAATAATTCAAATGAGATAGTTAAATTTATAAATGAATATGATGTTAAAACAACACTTAAAGAGTATAAAGATGAAGATATAAATTCCTTATTAGGAAATAGCAATATGAATTACATCATACAAATTAACTTTTTTATGAAGATGCTTAAAATTTTAAAAGTAGATAAGGAAATCGAAAGTGTTTCTTTCAAAAATTATACAGAAACAATGTTAAATGGGTATAATATTCAGGATGACGAATCTATAAGTAAAAATTCACATTTATATATAAAGGCATTTAAAGAGTATGAATATATTTTAGAAAATAAATATGACTATATATTTGAAAATTATTTAGTTAATTATATATATAATAATATGTTTCCTTTTAATGAAGTAATATCATTATTTGATACTTATATAATGTTATTAATGAGAGTTAGCTTTATTAAATTTTACTTAGTAGGATTATATTTAAATGGTGAGGATAATGATAACAAAAAAATAGCTGAATTTATACAAGTGTTTTCAAAAACCATTGAACATCATAAAAGTTTTTTAATGGATTCTTTAGCATATATAAAGAGAAATGAACTTAATAATATAGAATTTGCCAAGATGCTTTGATAAGAAGTTTTTATAATAAAATAATAAATTTAATATAATAATTATTGACTTGGAATTATTTATATTAGATAATATTATAAAAGAAAATAGAAGTAAATTTAAAGATAATGATAAGGAGTAGTACTTAAATATATTATTTTTAGAGAGCTAAGGGTTGGTGAGACTTAGTAATAATAATTTAAAGAAGCAGCCTTTGAATCGCTTACTGAGAACTAAGAATTTTTCTTAATGTAGGTAAAGCCGTATTTTCCTAACGTTAAAAGGAATAAAACATTATAATTATTATATATATAATAATTATAAAAGTTTTTACTGAGTGAGTAAAGAAATTTACTTATTAGGGTGGTACCGCGGAATAATAGCTTCGTCCCTTTTTATGGGGATGGGGCTTTTTTTATTACTTAGAAATTAGGAGTTTCTATATTAACTACTAATCAAAAGCAATTAATTTGAAACTAATTTTTGGAGGGTTATTTATGGAAGAAATTTTAGAGATTTTGGAACAAAATAGTAGATATAGCGATGAGCAAATAGCAGTAATGGCAGGAAAAACAGTAGAGGAAGTTAGAGAAGCTATTAGAGATTATGAAGAAAAGAGTATAATAGCGGGATATACTACTCTTATAAATTGGGAAAATACAGGTAAAGAAACAGTTACAGCTCTTATTGAAGTAAAGATAACACCTCAAAGAGGAGAAGGTTTTGATAAGGTAGCTGAAAGAATATATAAATTCGATCAAGTTAAGGCATGTTATTTAATGTCTTCAGGTGGATTTGATCTTACAGTAATAGTAGAAGGAAAAACTATGAAGGAAGTTGCAATGTTTGTATCTCAAAAATTAGCTATTCAAGATAATGTAATTGGAACAGCTACACATTTTGTATTAAAGAAATATAAGGATCATGGAACTATATTTAAAGAAAAGAAGGGTCCAAATAGGGAGGTAATATTTATATGATATTAGAAAATATGATAAGAAAAGAAGTAAGAGAGATGCCTCCTTCAGGTATACGAAAGTATTTTGATATAGTTAATGAAATGGAAGGTGTAATATCTTTAGGGGTAGGTGAGCCAGATTTTGTTACTCCTTGGAATGTAAGAGAAGCTGGAATATATTCATTGGAGCAGGGTGATACTCATTATTCTTCTAATGCAGGGTTTATAGAACTTAGAGAAGAAATAGCAAAATATTTATATAGAAAATTTGATTTAAAATATGATCCAAAGGATGAAATATTAGTAACAGTTGGTGGAAGTGAAGGGATAGATATAGCACTTAGAGCGTTAGTTGGACCTGGTGATGAGGTAATAATTCCAGAGCCGAGTTTTGTTGCATATAAGGGATGTACAGCTTTTACAGGAGCAACATCTAAAATAATTAATCTTAAAGCAGAAAATGACTTTAAATTAACAGCACAAGAGCTGGAAGCGGCTATTACTGAAAAAACAAAGGTTGTTATCATTCCGTTCCCTAATAATCCAACAGGTGCAATAATGACTAGGGAAGAATTAGCTCCACTTGTTAAAGTATTAAAAGATAAGGATATAATAGTAATTTCAGATGAAATTTATGCAGAATTATCTTATGATAAACAACATGTATCTATAGCAAGTTTTCCAGAAATTAAAGAGAAGACTCTTGTTATAAATGGATTCTCTAAGTCTTATGCAATGACTGGATGGAGACTTGGATATATCTGTGGACATCCGGTACTTTTAGATGCCATGAAAAAGATCCATCAATATGCAATAATGTGCTCACCAACAACAGCACAATTTGCAGCTATTGAAGCTTTGAGAAATGGTGATGAAAGTGTTAATAAAATGGTGAAAGAATATAATAGAAGAAGAAGAGTTCTAGTTGATGGATTTAGAAAATTAGGTTTAGATTGCTTTGAACCACTTGGAGCATTTTATGTATTCCCTTGTATTAAATCTACTGGGTTAACATCAGATGAATTCTGTGAAAGACTTTTATTAAAAGAAAAGGTGCTTGCAGTGCCAGGAAATGCTTTTGGAGAATGTGGAGAAGGATTTATTAGAGCATGTTATGCTTCTTCTATGGAAAATATAATAGAAGCTCTTAAACGAATTGAAAAATTCTTGAATGAAGAAGTTAAAAAATGCTAATTAATACTTATTTGAAATAGCACAAAATAGAATAGTGTTTTATATGAATGTTGATTTGAAAATACAGAAATGAATATTAAATTTATTTCTGTATTTTTTTTGTAATAAAAGGTATTGACATAAAGTTAACTTTACCCTGTAAGATAAATTTGTTGATTAAATTTAAGAAGATAATAAAATAAATTTTTTTAAGTTTTAGTAAAAATTAAATTATATGACAGTATATTAACAGGGTAAATATGGAAGGTAATATCTTAAATAAAATAAATGAGCCAAAGGATTTAAAAATCCTTAATAATGAAGAATTAAATTTATTAGGAGGAGAAATTAGAGAAGTATTAATTAAGAAAGTAAGTACAACAGGTGGACATTTTGGACCTAATTTAGGAATGATTGAAGCAACTATTGCATTACATTATGTATTTAACTCACCAATAGATAAAATAGTTTATGATGTTTCACACCAATCATATCCACATAAGATTTTAACAGGAAGAAAAGAAGCATTTATTAATCCAGAAAAGTTTTCAACTATAACAGGATATACATCTCAACATGAAAGTGAACATGATTTCTTTACAGTAGGTCATACTTCAACTTCAGTTAGCTTAGCTTGTGGATTAGCTAAGGCTAGAGATGTAAAAGGTACTAAGGAAAATATTATTGCTGTAATTGGAGATGGTTCTCTAAGTGGTGGAGAAGCTTATGAAGGGTTAAATAATGCAGCAGACTCAGGAAAAAATATAATAATAGTAGTAAATGATAATGATATGTCTATTGCAGAAAATCATGGTGGATTATACAAAAACTTAGCAGAGCTTAGAAAAACAAATGGAATGGCAGAAAATAATTTGTTTAAAGCACTAGGGTTTGAATATCATTATGTAGAAGAAGGAAACAATATTCAAGCGTTAATAGAAGTGTTCAATGAGGTAAAAGATACAAATCATCCAGTTGTAGTTCATATTCACACCATTAAAGGTAAAGGATACGAAGAAGCAGAAAAAAATAAAGAGGCTTTTCATTGGGTAATGCCATTTAATTTAGAAAATAAAGAACAAGGTATAATTGATTTTCCGGAAAGTTACACTGATATTGGAGGAAAGTTTTTAGTTGAAAAAGCTAAAGAGGATAAAAAAATTGTAGCAATAACAGCAGCAACGCCAGGACCTGTTGGATTAAATTATTTTAGAGGAGAAGAAAGTCTTAAAGAACAATATGTGGATGTAGGAATAGCAGAAGAGCATGCAATAGCATTTGCATCAGGAATAGCATCACAAGGAGGAAAACCAGTAGTATCATTATTAAGTTCATTTATTCAAAGGACATATGACCAATTATCACAAGACCTTGCAATAAATAACAATCCTGCACTTATAATGGTTTCTTGGGCTGGAATAAATGGGGGAGATGTTACACATTTAGGAGTGTTCGATATACCATTAATATCTAATATACCTAATATAGTATATTTAGCTCCTACAAATAAGGAAGAATATCTTGCTATGATGGAATGGGGAATAGAGCAAAAGAATCATCCAGTAGCTATACGTGTACCAAATGGGGATGTTATATCAACAGGAATTAAGGTTGAAGCAAGCTTTAATAAATTAAATGTTTATGAAAAAACTATAGATGGAAGTGATGTTGCAATTATTGGACTTGGTTCATTTTATGAACTAGGAAAAAGAGTTCACGAAAAATTAAAGAATGAAAGTGGTATAAATGCTACATTAATAAATCCTAGATTTATTACAGGAATTGATAAAGAGTTATTAACAGAACTACTAGATAATCATAAGTTAGTAGTTACTTTAGAGGATGGAATTCTTGATGGTGGTTTTGGTGAAAAAATTACTAGATTCTATGGAGATAAAGAAATTAAGGTATTAAATTTTGGCGCAACAAAGGAATTTACTGATAGGGTACCATTAGAAGAATTATACGAAAGATACCATTTAACCGAAGAATTAATTGTTGGTGATATTAAAAATATATTGAAATAATAACTATTATAATAAAATACCTTAAAGGAAGGTGTAGTTATATGATATATACAATTAAGCAGGTAGCGGAAATTATGGGAGTTTCAGTACCAACGCTACGATATTATGATAAAGAAGGGCTACTGCCCTTTATTGAAAGAAAGGAAAATGGAACTCGTTTATTTAAAGAATCAGATTTAAAGACTTTAGAAATAATATCGTGTATGAAGAAATCTGGAATGCCTATAAAAGATATTAAGGTGTTTATTGATATGTGTATAGAAGGGGATAGCACTTTAGAAAATCGCTTAGATATATTTATTAAAAGAAAAGAAGTTGTTAAGGAACAAATGGAAGAGCTCAATAAAATAATGGATGTAATTGAACATAAAATTTCATACTATGAAAAAGCTGTTAAGGCAGGAACAGAAGAAATTCATAAAAAAATAATATAAATTTAAAAGTAAAAAGTTAATTAATAATAGTAGAGTAGAGTTAAATTATTACGATAATTATAATCTATTCTACTATTTTTTTAGCATAAGATTAAAATTGCTTTATTAAGCGATAGATATGGTTAGTTGCAATTGTTCATATTATGAATAATTATGATTAAATAATATCGAAAATAAGAATATAAGTGATGGTATTAAAATAAATATTCTTTAAATGAACTATTAACAAAGAAAAAACTTGATTTTTGCTCAAAAAATGGATAAAATAAAATCATAAACTATGAATTTGTTGGGAGGTAATTAATTATGAGTAATATTAAATTTCCAGAGAACTTTTTGTGGGGAGGAGCAACAGCTGCAAACCAATTTGAAGGTGGATATAGAGAAGGTGGAAAAGGATTAAGTACATCAGATGTTATGACAGGTGGAACTCACAGTACAGCAAGAAGAATAACTCCAGAAATTGAAGAAGGAACATATTATCCAAGCCATGAAGCAATAGATTTTTATCATAGATATAAGGAAGATATAGCATTATTTGCAGAGATGGGATTCAAGACTTTTAGATTATCTATAAATTGGACAAGAATATTTCCAAATGGAGATGAACTAGAACCAAATGAAGAAGGATTAAAATTCTATGATGATGTATTTGCTGAATTAAAAAAATACAACATAGAACCATTAGTAACAATATCTCATTATGAAACACCATTTGGATTAACAAATAAATGGAATGGATGGTTAGGAAGAGAAACCATTGATTGTTATTTAAGATATTGTGAAACTATATTTAATAGATATAAAGATGTAGTTAAATATTGGTTAACATTTAATGAAATAAATATTTTAACTCATGGACCAGCAGCTGCCTTTATGGGTGCAGGAGTAATGTTTGATGAAATTAGAGAATTAAAATTTGGTGCAGCTGAAGATAATCATTATCAAGAATGTTTCCAAGCTTTACATCATCAATTTATTGCAAGTGCTAAAGCTGTTCAGTTAGGACACTCTATTAATCCAGAATTTAAAATTGGATGTATGATTGCATTTGGAAAGTTATATCCATATACTTGTAGTCCAGAAGATGTATTATTAGCTCAACAACAAGAAGAATTCTCGAATTTCTTATGTAGTGATGTACAAGTTAGAGGAGCATATTCAGGATTTGCTAAACGTTTCTTTAGAGAAAACAATGTAGATATTAAGATGGAAGAAGGAGATTTAGAGACTCTTAAAAATGGAACTGTTGATTTCTATACATTTAGCTACTACATGACAAACTGTGTAAGTAATAATCCAGATCTTGAAACTACAGGTGGAAACTTATCAATGGGCTTAAAGAATCCTTATCTAGAATCAAGTGATTGGGGATGGCAAATTGACCCAATAGGATTAAGAACCACTTTAAATGAAATCTATAATAGATATCAAATTCCAATGATGATTGTTGAAAATGGATTAGGTGCAGTTGATAAAGTAGAAGAAGATGGATCAATCAATGATGACTATAGAATTAAATACTTAAAATCCCATATTGAACAAATGAAAGAGGCAATTGGTGATGGTGTAGAACTATGGGGATATACTCCATGGGGCTGTATAGATTTAGTAAGTGCTGGTACTGGTGAAATGAAGAAGAGATATGGATTTATCTATGTTGATAAAAATAATGATG
Source organism: Clostridium celatum DSM 1785 (assembly GCF_000320405.1). Classification (GTDB taxonomy): domain Bacteria; phylum Bacillota; class Clostridia; order Clostridiales; family Clostridiaceae; genus Clostridium; species Clostridium celatum. The sequence continues at coordinate 33,385 of NZ_KB291626.1, forward strand.
GTACTGGAACTTTAGATAGATCAAGAAAAAATAGTTTTTATTGGTACAAAAAAGTAATTGATAGTAATGGTGAAGAGCTATAAAATAAATGAACTTATAGGTTTGATTTGATATAAAATACATCACTGCGATATAAATCAGTATATAAGATTTATATCGTAGTTGTATTTTTAATTAAATAATTTTTAAATTCATTTTCTATTTTAGATAATTTTTTATTTTTCAAATGAACCAAACATAAATTACTAGATATTTTTTCCTTTATAAGTACAATAGAAATATTCGTTTTATCAAAGCACTCAACGGTTTTCCTCATAAGTGGTGAAATTCCCATTCCAGCAACGACAAGTCCTAATATTTTTTCTATTCTACTATTAAAACAAACTACATTAGGTTCGAATGAAAACTTTTTACACTGGCTAACAAAAAAATCATAAACTCCAGAGTTTTTTCCTAAAGAAATAAAATTTTCATTTGATAATTCTGAAATAGAAACATATTTCTTTTTTGAAAGAGGGTGAGTTTTAGGGACAATTAGTACAAGTTCATCTTGAGCTAATTGTGTAATATCTAAATTTGAATAATCTAATGTATCACTTCTTAAAAAGGCAAAATCTATTTTTTGAGATAACAACAAATTAAGTATTTCAGAATGTTCACCTTCGTGAAAAATTAATTGTAAATCTGTAACTTCGCTACTAAAGCGTCCAATAAGATTAGCAATGTTATATTGATTTATTACTGGAATATAGCCAATAGACAATTTAGGAAAAGAAGAAGTGAATTTATTCATATCAATTAATAATTCATCGTAGTTATTAACTATATTTAAAGAATATTTTTTTAAAGTAATTCCAGCATCAGTTAAATTAATATGCCTAGTACATCTTTCAAAAAGTACACAGTTAAGTTCTACTTCTAATTTTTTATATGTTTAGATAATGAAGATTGAGATATACATAATTCTTCAGCAGCTAAGGAAAAACTATTATATTTTTCTACACTTAAGAAGTATTTTAAACTTTCTATGTTCATAAGTTAATCACCGTCATTTCTATAAGATACTTATATTATATCATGATAGTAATTAATTTATTGAAAGAGCTTTAATACTTATTCCAAATTGGAATAAAAATATATCAATTAAGGAATTGTTATTAGAGGATAGGCTAAATATAATTTCAGTATATAGTAGTAACTTTAAAAATCTTTTTAATAATAGGAAAATTTAAAATGATAAAAATAGAACGTAATTATAAAAGTATAAATATAAAATTAGAAGTAATATTCGATAGGAATAATTTATGTGTATTAATATAGATGATATATTAAAGTAATACATAGATGGTTCTTACCGACTATTGCAATGAAATTTTCCGAGAATTAAAAGTTGAATTTTTTAAAGTTGCTACTAATAAAATTGATGTTAAAAAATGAATTTAATTATAGGAATTACGGGGACAACAGCTACTGTAAAGTATTAGATTGATTTAATATAGATATAGGAAATGATTTAAGATGGAGAGAAAAAGAGTATGAATAAAATAGAGATTAATGATTTAAGAAGTGCTATTGAGTATTTAAAAAATGTTAAAGGACAATTAGTTAAAAGTGATGTTGAAGTAAATTCACATGGAGAGCTTGCAGGAGTATATAGATATATTGGAGCTGGAGGAACTGTAAAGAGACCAACAAAGATAGGTCCAGCTATGATTTTTAATAATATTAAAGGACATAAAGATGCTAAAGTTATAATAGGACTTTTAGCTAGTAGGGAAAGAGTTGGGATGCTTCTAGATTGTGCACCTAAAAGATTAGGTTTTTTATTAAATGAAGCAGTAAAAAATCCAATAAATCCAATAATAATAGATAATGAGAAGGCACCATGCCAAGAAGTTGTACATTATGCAACTGATGAAGGATTTGATATAAGAAAAATATTACCTGCACCTACAAATACTGAGGAAGATGCTGGACCATATATAACTTTAGGAATGTGTTATGCAAGAGATCCTGAAACTGGGGAAGGTGATGTTACAATTCATCGTTTATGCTTACAAGGAAAGGATGAATTATCTATGTTCTTTACACCGGGAGTAAGGCAGTTAGATGCATTCCGTAAGAAAGCAGAAGAAAGTGGAGAAGCACTACCAATATCTATTAGTATAGGCGTTGACCCTGCAATTGAAATAGCATCGTGCTTTGAACCACCAACTACACCAATTGGATTTAATGAATTATCTATAGCTGGAGCAATAAGAAATAAACCTGTTGAAATGGTTAAATGCTTAACTGTTGATGAAGCTGCAATCGCAAGAGCTGAATATGTAATTGAAGGTGAATTAGTACCTAATAAGAGAATAAGAGAAGATAAGAATACAAACACTGGAAAGGCAATGCCTGAATTTCCTGGTTATACAGGTGAAGCTGCTAAAGAATTACCCGTAATTAGAGTAAAAGCAATAACTCATAGAAAAAATCCAATAATGCAAACTTGTATAGGACCTAGTGAAGAGCATGTTAATATGGCTGGAATTCCAACAGAAGCAAGTATAATACAGATGGTTGAAAAAGCAATGCCAGGTAGACTTGTAAATGTATATGCTCATCCAGCAGGTGGGGGAAAATATATGGCTATATTACAAATTAAAAAGAGTATTGCTAGTGATCAAGGGAGAGAAAGACAGGCAGCACTATTAGCATTATCAGCTTTTTCCGAATTAAAAACTGTAATATTAGTTGATGAAGATGTAGATCCATTTGATAGTAATGATGTTTTATGGGCATTAAATACTAGGTATCAAGGTGATATTGACACAATATTTATTCCAGGGGTAAGATGTCACCCATTAGACCCTTCACAAAGTCCAGAATATAGCTGGACTATTAGAGATAGGGGAATAGCTTGTAAAACTATATTTGATTGTACTGTACCTTATGAATTAAAAGATAAGTTTAAGAGAGCTAAATTTACTGAAGTAGATTTAGAAAAGTTTAAAATAGAAGAATATAAATAATAGTAAGTAAGGGACATGAAAGTAACTTTTGATGTCCCTATTAAATAGTTTAATACATTAATATTTAATTCTAGATTTTTCGTTATTTATATTTTATCAATATGAATGTATGTTGTATTTTATATTATCAGTAATTTTTTATATTATAAAAGACTTCATAAGGAACTGCAAAAGTGCCATTACCAATTCCGATATCATTATTTGGCCTATAAGATCCATGAAAATCAGTTCCACCAGAAGGAATCAGTTTATATTTTTTGATTAAGTAATCTACAAATCTATAATCATCATCATTAAAGGTTGGATAATACTTTTCAATACCTCTAAGTCCTAAGGAAATCAGATATTTAATATGTTCTTCAACTTTGGATTTATTGATATTTGAAAAACCATTCCTATTATTATAGTGAGCTAAAATTGATACTCCACCTGATTTGTTAATCATATTAATTGCTTCTTCAATAGGAATTAATTCATTTTTTCCATATGGTATAGGATCTAAATAAGTATTCCAAATTAATTTACTATTATTACAGATATTATTATCTATAAGATACTTATGAATATCATGTCTAGATATAAATTCATCAAGCTTTTTTTCTTTTAGAATATTAATATCAATACTTAAGTTATGTTTATACTTCAAATACTTAAGAGTGATGGGAAGAGATTCTTCTCTAGCTTTCTTCATTTTAATATATGGATTTAAAAAATTCACATTATTAATATCCATTCCTAAACCTAATATATGTAGCATTCTACCATCAGGATATAGTGCACTAATTTCAATTCCCGGAATGAAATTTATACCATATTTTTTTGAGGCTATATTAGCTTCAAGTATTCCTGAAATGCTATCATGATCTGTTAAGGATAACGCTTTTACATTATTTTTAAACGCAGCTTGTACTACTTCAGTAGGACTACATGAACCATCTGATATAAGAGAATGTGTATGAAAATCAACTAAATTTACCATATAATCACCTCAAAATAATTATATCATATAAGAATTTGAATAATACTGTAATATAAATCAAAATATAGAAAATAAATTTGAGTTATTATAGTATAATAAAATATAGTGAAGAAGATAAATGATACATAAATCAGTATTATGGAAAAGGAGAAGCATATGATAAAGTTAATTGCATCAGATATGGATGGAACATTATTAAATGATGAACATACTATATCTGAAGAAAATATAAAGGCTATAAAGATAGCAGAAGAAAGAGGATGTCATTTTACAATAGTAACAGGAAGAGATTATAGTGGCGTCAAGAATTTTTTTCAAGAGTTCGATTTAAAATGTGAATGTATTTTAAGTAATGGAGCAGAGTATAGGGATATTAATGGAGATGTAATTGAAAGAATAACCATTGATAATGATACTGTAAGAAAGATAGTACAAGTGATGATGGAAGCTAATGTTGCTATTGAAATGTTTACTGAAGATGGCATGATTATAATAAATGAAGATATTTATAAAGAAAGTTTATTACAAAGATTTAGAAGATATAATAAGGGAAAAACAGATTTAGAGATTATTGAAATAGCAAGAAATATGTATGATACTTGGAAACCTGAGATGATTAAAGATGTAGAAGGATTTTTAGATAGTAATACAGATATATTAAAGATAATGACATATCATGAAGATGCTCAGTATATTAAGGAACTTAAAGAAAAATTAAAGAATATAGAAGGTGTTGCAGTAGCATCAACATTTGCAAATGATATAGAGATAAGTAATATACAAGCTCAAAAAGGATTAATACTAGCAAAAGTTATAGAAAAAATGGGTATAAAAAAAGAAGAGGTTATAGTTCTTGGTGATAGTTTTAATGACTATTCTATGTTTACAGAGTTTGAAAACTCTTTTGCTATGGAAAATGCAATACCTGAAATAAAAGAAATCGCAAAATATATTACAGATAGCAATGATAATGATGGAGTTGCAAAGGCCATTTATAAAGCTTTAGAATGGAAATAACATAAGATAAAAACATATTATAAAAGTAACCTTGATTTAATAAAATCTCTATAAGCTTTATTGAAAAAAAGCTTATAGAGATTTTTAATTTTTAAAATAAGATTTTTAAATGGTGTTAATCAGATAAATATAATAAAGTTTTGATATAATAGTAAATAGATATAATAATAAAATTTGTAGGAAGAGAGGAATAAATAATGATAAAATTAATAGCAAGTGATATGGATGGAACCCTACTAAATGATAGTCATATGATATCTGAGGAGAATTTGAAAGCTATAAAAAAAGCACAAGACATTGGAAAACATTTTACAATTGTAACAGGAAGAGACTATGATGCAGTAAAACCATATTTAGAAGAGTGCAATTTAAGATGTGAATGTATTTTAAGTAATGGTGCAGAATATCGAGATATAGATGGTAACGTTATTGAAAGTATATATATGAATAAAAAAAGTGTAAAATTAATATTTGATATATTAAATGAAGAAGGTTTATATATTCAACTAATGAGTAATAAAGGCTCATATATAACCAATAAGCAAAGTGATAAAGAAGCACTTATAGATAGGTTTAAATTATTTAATCCAAAAATGAACGAAGAAGAAGTTATTGAATTTATTGAAAAGTTCCATAAATCAAGAAAAATGAATTACATAGATGATGTATATGAATTTTTAGAAAGTGACAGTGAGATATTAAAAATAATAACATTTAATAATGATGTAGAATTAATTGCAAGAGTGAAGGATAGATTAAGAGAAAATATTTCAGATATAGCAGTAGCATCAACTTTTTCTAATGATATAGAAATAAGTCATATAGAGGCTCAAAAAGGATTGATTTTAGCTAAGGCTATAGAAAAGATGGGAATTGATAAAAGTGAAGTAATAGTATTAGGAGATAGTTTTAATGATTACTCAATGTTTACTGAATTTGAAAATTCATTTGCTATGGAGAATGCTATACCAGAAATAAAGAAAATTGCAAAATATATTACAGATAGCAATGAAAATGATGGAGTTGCAAAAGCTATTTATAAGGTTTTAGAATAAAATAAATATTATATATAAATAAGAGGTTGTAATATATTACAATCTCTTATTTATATAGATATTTTAGGGTATAGTTATATTGTTAATACAATTATATAACATTTCAACAAGTGAGTATAAAACTCCAATAAGAGTTAAACAAATTAATAAATTCATAATAGACACCTCAACATTTAATTTATATTAATATTACTAGGGTAGTTAAAATTAATTAAAGTTATGCATTAGATTTATTAATAAAGTAATAAGATTTTTACTTAAAGAAATAAGTGAGTTATTGGCATGATACATATACCTAAAAATATGGAGGCTAATGAAATTCTAGTATAGCCATATTTTCTTGATGATGGAATAAGCTCAGCAAATGAAATATAAAGCATAATTCCACAGACTACAGCAAAAATTATACCAAGAATAAGTTCATTTATAAATGGTTTTAAGCATAAGAAAGCAATTAAAGCACCTAATGGCTCAGCCATACCAGATAAGAAGGAATATTTAATTGCTTTAAATCTACTTTTAGTAGCAAAATAAATGGGCATTGCTATAGCTATACCTTCTGGAATATTATGAAGAGCTATAGCAAATGTTACAGATAATCCAAGTCTAGTATCTTGATAACTAGAGACAAAGGTAGCAATACCTTCAGGAAAGTTATGTATCATTAGAGCAATGGTAGATACAAGTCCTACTCTAAAAATATCAAAGTCATTTTTAACTTTAGGAACAGTTCCTTTTTCTTCCGCAGGTATAAAGCTATCGATTAAATAAGCCATTAAAGCACCTATTAGTAAGAAGAGTATTGACCAGAGTATACCACTAACTTTTCCATGATATTTAGATATAGCATTTTCGGCTGTTGGAAATAAGTCGGTAAATGATACTGTTGTCATAACTCCAGCTGAAAAACCTAAAGCAAATGTAAGAAATCTCTCATTTCTGTTTTTAGTAAAAAAAACTATAACAGCTCCTAAAACGGTTGAAAGACCGGCTATTGTAGATAGAATTAAGGGAAAAATAGAATTTTTATCAAGCATAATATACCTCTCATTAATTATTGTTACATATATTATCTTATGATTGAAAACAAGTAAAAAGAATATAAATTTTTACAATATATTGGTATAATTATGTAATAGTAATTTTAATAGGGGGAAATAAATAATGTTGGGAACTATAGTAAACTCTATTGCTGTTATAGTTGGATGTTTAGTTGGTCTTGTTGTAAAAGGAAGGCTAAATGAAAAAATAAGTATAACTGTTATGCAAGGATTAGCCTTATGTACTTTATATATCGGAATTTCAGGTGCATTAAAAGGAGAAAATACTTTAATAATGATATTATCAGTTGCTATTGGTGCGTTGATAGGTGAAATAATAGATATTGATAAAAGGTTGAATAATTTAGGTGAATATTTAGAAAGTAAATTTAATGGTAAAAAAGAAAGCAATGTATCAATAGCAGAAGGTTTTGTTTCTGCGAGTCTTTTATTTTGTGTTGGAGCAATGGCTATAGTAGGTTCACTTGAAAGTGGATTAAGTGGTAATCATAATACGTTATTTACTAAGTCTATTTTAGATGGTATATCATCAATCATTTTTACATCATCATTAGGAATAGGAGTTATATTTTCTTCAGTGGCCGTTTTTATATATCAAGGGGGAATAACATTAGGAGCAGGATTGTTATCAGGTATATTAAATTATATGGTTATTGCAAATATGAGTGCTGTAGGAGGGTTATTAATAGCTGGACTAGCTTTTAATATGTTAGGAGTGACAAAAATGAGAATTGCAAATTTGCTTCCAGCAATATTTTTACCAATAATTTTTCAAATTTTTATACGATAAAAATAATTTATAATAATAAAAATATATTTACATTCAAAATAATATAGATATGTAGTAATATATTAATTAATAGGGGGTGATATAAGATGAAAAAAGATTATTCAGCACTTATATGGGGAATTGGATTTATTATTTTAGGAATTATTTTTGCAGGAAATACACTAAATTTATGGAGTATCGATGTATTTTTCCCAGGATGGTGGACATTGTTTTTAATTGTTCCAGGTTTAGTATCTATGATTAAGTATGGATTTAATTGGGGTTCAGGAATATTAGTTATAGTAGGAATAATACTTCTTTTTGATAGATTAGATATTATAAGTGGAGCTATTATGTGGAAATTAGTAGTACCATTAGTTTTAGTAATTATAGGTATAAGTATAATTAGTTCATTTTTTAAAGGAAATAGCAAAAAAAAAGGCATTGATATGGAATTTAGTGAAAGTAAATCTTATAAGTATGACTCTATAACATATCCACATTATACAGCAATCTTAGGTGGGGGAGAGTTTAAAAATAATAGTGAGGATTTAAAGGGAGTTTATGCAGAAGCCATATTAGGTGGACTAGAAATAGATTTAAGAGATGCGAAGATAACAGAAGATATAGTTTTAGAGCTTACAGCTGTTTTAGGCGGTATAGATATATTTATTCCGGACAATGTAGGAGTAGAAATAATTTCTGGCACACCTATTTTAGGTGGCTTTGAGCATAAATTAAATAGAAATATAGTTTCTGGACCAAAAGTAAGAATTAAATATACTGTAGTACTAGGTGGAATAGAGATAAAATAGTTAAAAATATAAATTTAATAAGATGAATTATATAATAGTTCTAAATTTAGGGCTATTATTTTTTTTTATTTCAATTATAATAATAAATATTATTTAATAAATACTTTATTTTTATATAAACATAATATAAAGAGAAAAATATAATAAGTTTAAGCTTATGGAAGTGTATAAAATTACAAACCATAAAGAGAGGATGTGTTTTAGATGAAGGTTGTAATAATAGGTGGTGTAGCAGCAGGAATGAGCGCTGCCGCTAAGTTTAAGAGACTCTCACCAAATGATGAAGTAATAGTTTATGAAAAGGGAGATATAGTATCTTTTGGTGCGTGCGGATTGCCTTATTATGTAGGGGGATTTTTCGATGATTCAAGAGAAATGATAGCAAGAACTCCAGAGGAATTTAAGGCATCAGGAGTAGAAATACATATAAAGCATGAAGTTTTAAGTGTTGATTTTAAAGCTAAAAAGCTACATATAAAAAATTTAATTTCAAATGAAATATTAGAAGAAAATTATGATAAGTTAATGATAGCAAGTGGTGCAAGAGCAATAATTCCACCAATTAAAAATGTTAATTTAGAAAATGTAGTTACTTTAAAATCATTAGATGATGGTAATAAGTTAAAAGATTTAATGGCAAATGAAGAGTATAAAAAGGTTACTATTATTGGAGCTGGGTTCATAGGGCTTGAAGCTGTAGAGGCAGCAATGCATAGAGGTAAAGAAGTTACAGTTATTCAACTTAAAGATAGAGTACTTCAAGAAGTATTTGATAAAGATATAACAGATTTATTAGAGGATGAATTAAGAGATAGTGGTGTTAATCTTTTATTAAACGAAACAGTTGTTGAACTTATAGGAGATGAAAAAGTTTATAAGGTTAAAACTAATAAAAGAGAATTAGAAACAGATATAGTTATACTGGCAACAGGAGTTAAGCCAAATACTGATTTCTTAAATTCTGATGAAATAGAAATGATAAGAAATGGAGCAATAGTTGTTGATCAATATGGAAGAACTTCAGTAGAAGATGTTTATTCAGCTGGAGATTGCGCAACTATAAATAATCTAATTACAGGTAAGCCTGTATATGTTCCACTTGCAACAGGTGCAAATAAGCTTGGAAGAATAGTTGGAGAAAATTTAGCTGGACAAAATAATTCATTCCAAGGTTCTATGGCATCAAGCTGTATTAAGGTTATGAATATGGAAGCAGCAAGAACTGGGCTTTCAGAAAAAGAAGTTAAGGATTTAGGATTCGATTATAAGACTAAATTTATAACTGATATGAATCAAACTAGCTACTATCCAGGTAGAGAAAGAATTTATGTTAAGCTTATTTATGATGCACATACTAAAGTTATTTTAGGTGGGCAAGTAGCTGGATATAAGGATGCTGTTCAAAGATGTAATGTTTTAGCGGCGTGTATTTATGCAAAAATGACTACAGATCAATTAGGCATGTTAGATCTTTGTTATTCACCACCATTTGCAAGAACATGGGACGTTTTAAATGTAGCAGGTAATGTATCTAAATAGTTATAACTAAATCAAAGTTTTAAAATAGCAACTAAAGATAAACTTAGTTGCTATTTTGCATTTGTATTATAGTGATAGTAAACGATTAATAAATATACTATATTATTAATAAAAAGTTATTTATAATTTTAATTTAGTATTTTATGATTTACTTTATTAAAATTTTATGTAATAATATTATATATTTTGTGCCTAATTAATAAAAAAATTTTATTAATAGTTGCAATTAACATAAGTAATTTTTAGTTTTTAAAATTACTTATGTTAAAAAAAAACTATAAAATTAGGAGTGAACATATGAAAATAGGATTTGATCATGAAAAATATTTAGAGGAACAATCAAAGTACATATTAGAAAGGGTTAATAACTACGATAAATTATACTTAGAGTTTGGTGGAAAACTTTTATTTGATTTACATGCAAAAAGAGTTTTACCAGGATTTGATGAAAATGCAAAAATCAAATTATTACATAAGTTAAGAGAAAATGTTGAAGTAGTTATTTGTGTTTACGCTGGTGATATCGAAAGAAATAAGATTAGAGGAGATTTCGGTATTACATATGATATGGACGTTTTAAGACTTATTGACGATTTAAGAAGCTACGATTTACAAGTTAATTCAGTTGTAATAACTAGATATAATGATCAGCCTTCAACTACTGTTTTCATAAATAAGTTAGAAAGACGTGGAATTAAGGTTTATAAGCATAGAGCTACTAAAGGATATCCAACAGATGTTGATACAATAGTAAGTGAAGAAGGGTATGGAAAAAATCCATATATTGAAACTACTAAACCAATAGTAGTTGTTACTGCACCTGGACCAGGAAGTGGTAAGCTTGCTACATGTTTAAGTCAGTTATATCATGAAAATAAGAGAGGAAATGTTGCTGGATATTCTAAGTTTGAAACATTCCCAGTATGGAATGTTCCATTAAAGCACCCATTAAATATAGCTTATGAAGCTGCAACAGTTGACCTAAAAGACGTTAATATGATAGATTATTTCCATTTAGATGCATATGGGGAAACTGCAGTTAACTATAATAGAGATTTAGAAACATTCCCAGTACTTAAGAGAATTATAGAAAAGATTACTGGTAAAGAATCAGTTTATAAATCGCCAACAGATATGGGAGTTAATAGAGTTGGATTTGGTATAGTTGATGATGAAGTTGTTAAGGAAGCTTCAAGACAAGAAATAATAAGAAGATACTTTAAAACAGGTTGTGAATATAAAAAAGGTTATGTTGATAAAGAAACATTTGAGCATGCAAAGCTTATAATGGAACAGGTTAATTTAAAACCAGAAGATAGAAAAGTTGTTACACCAGCTAGAGAACGTGCAGTAAAATTAAAAGAAGAAAATAGGGAAATTTGTACAGCAGTTGCATTAGAATTAAATGATGGAACTATTCTTACAGGAAAAGGGTCTGAACTTTTAGATGCATCAGCTGCAGTGTTATTAAATTCTGTAAAATATTTAGCTAATATTGCAGATGATATGCATTTAATTTCTCCTGTTATTTTAGAACCAATTCTAGCTTTAAAATCTAAAACATTAGGAAATCAAAAGATTTCTTTAAATTGTGAAGAGGTTCTAATTGCTTTAAGTATTTCAGCTGCAACTAATCCAACAGCGCAAGTAGCTATGGAGAAGTTAGGAATGCTTAAGAATTGTCAAGTGCATTCAACAACAATACTACCAACTACTGATGAGCAAACATTTAGAAAGCTTGGTATAGATGTAACGTGTGATGCTGAATATGCTTCAGAAAGTTTATTTTACAATAACTAAAATATCAAGAATTAAATAAATAATAGAGGATGTGTATTTTTACATATCCTCTATTTTTATTTAATAAATAAATTAAAGTTATTTTGCAATATAGTAGAAAAAGAAATTAGTAATATTAGATTTTAATCGGTAAAAGGATTTATAGACATTGTAACTAAGATGAATTTTAAAGAATAAAATATAAAGAAGATATTACAAAGGAGGAAAAATGAGATGACACAATATAAAGGAATAGATATTAGTAATTGGCAAGGAAGTATAAACTTTTCAGAGGTAAAAAATAGTGGAGTACAAATAGTTTATATTCAAGCTACAGAGGGTAATTTTTTTACTGATCCTTATCTTCAAGAATTTTATGATGAAGCATCGTCTAAGGGATTATCAATTGGATTTTATCATTTTTTTAGTCCTTCAGTTTCTGCGGATGAACAAGCAAAATATTTTACAAAAGCTATAAGTGGAATGACTAGTGAATGTAGATTAGTATTAGATTTAGAACAATCAGGAGGAATTGGAGCAGACGAATTGTCTAGAATTGCAGTTGATTTTTTAGAAAATGTGAAGGCGAATAGTGGATTAGATGTTGCATTATACACTTATGCAAGCTTTGCTAATAATAATATTACAACTGGATATGGATTAGAAAATTATCCATTGTGGATAGCTGAATATGGAACTAGTTATCCAGAAAGTAATCCTATATGGGGAACTAGTTATGCAGGATGGCAATATTCTGATACAGGATATACACCTGGAGTAAATGGTAATTCTGATTTAGATATATTTAATGAAAGAATATTATTAGATGACAAAGTAAGTATACCAGGAAATCGGAATGAAGAGTCAAGTCATGGCTCTGTAAAATATTATATTGTAAGGTCTGGAGATACTTTAAGTAAAATAGCATCAAGGTTTGGAACAACAACTCAAGAATTAGTTAAATTAAATGATATATCAAATCCTAATTTAATTTATGTAGGACAAGTTTTGAAGATATATACAAACAGACAAGTTCAAAAAGATGATAATAATTTTAGTAGCACCTATGTTGTAGTAGCTGGAGACACATTAAGTAAAATAGCATCAAGGTTTGGAACAACAACTCAAGAATTAGTTAAATTAAATGATATATCAAATCCTAACTTAATTTATGTAGGAGAAATATTAAAAATTCCAGTGATAAATTCAGTTAAGAGTGGAGCATCCTCAAAGCAGTATCAAAGCACTTATGTAGTACAGAATGGTGATACTTTAAGTAAAATAGCATCAAGGTTTGACACAACTGTCCAATATTTAGCAAGAATAAATGGAATAAAAAATCCAAATCTAATATACACAGGGCAGGTTTTAAAAATTGAATCATCAGGAAGTTCAGTACAAGGAAGTAGCACAACATCTACTTATGTAGTTAGGGCAGGTGATACTTTAAGTAGTATTGCATTGAGATTTGATACAACAGTCAATAATTTAATAGATTTAAATGATATAGCAAATCCAAATTTAATTTATGTAGGACAAGTTTTAAAAATATAAAGCAATATATTGTTAGATTGGTTAAATAAAAAGAGGGATTATATAAATTAATATAGATTTACTAGTATAGAAAGTTAATGATATTATCTTCAAGCCTACTATAATATCATTAACTTTTATTATTTTACAATAATATTATAATCATAGTTAGTTCATTAAATTAAATAACCAATTTTTAATTTCATTATTATATAGTAAATTTAGAATAAGTAGCATGACATATTACTAAGTTTATTTAGAGGTATTTATATTTAATATTAATATTGGTAAAAAAATGAATAAGATTAAACTTAAATACATGAAAGGAATAACAGACTATTTACAAGGAATAATAAATATATATAAATTTATTAAGTAATGAATGAAAGGAAATTATTTCAATGAGTGATGATAAAGTTAGAATAATACCGCTAGGTGGATTGGGTGAAATAGGGAAGAATATAACAGTTATAGAGTGCAATGATGAAATAATAGTCATTGATTGTGGAATAGCTTTTCCTGATGAACAAATGTATGGAGTTGATTTAATTATTCCAGATATAACTTATTTAAAAAATAATATAGATAAAGTAAAAGGAATATTCTTAACACATGGGCATGAAGATCATATTGGAGCTTTGCCATATGTATTAAAACAAATTAATGTACCGTTATATGGGACTAAGCTAACTCTTGGAATAGTAAAAACAAAGCTTGAAGAACATAATATATTATCAGAGTGTACTCTTAATAATGTAGAAAGTGGAGATATAATTAAATTTAAGCATATAAAAGTAGAGTTTATTAGAAATACTCATAGTATAGCAGATTCATGTAGTTTAGCAATATTTACTCCTATAGGCACTATTCTTCATACAGGAGATTTTAAAATAGATTATACACCTATTGACAATAAAAAAATGGATTTGCAAAGAATATCTAATTTGGGTAAGGAAGGAGTAATGTTACTTATGGCTGATAGTACGAATGTAGAAAGGCAAGGACATTCTCTATCAGAAAAAAGTATAGGATTAACTTTAAATAGAATTATAGGAAAAGCTAAAGGAAGAGTTATAGTGGCAACTTTTGCATCTAATATTCATAGAATGCAACAAATTATAGATGCATCATTGTTACACAATAGAAAGGTTGCGTTTAACGGAAGAAGTATGGAGAATATATCTAAAGTTGCAATGGAACTTGGATATTTACATATACCAGATACTGAAATAATTAGTATAGATGACTTAAAGGATTATAGTAATGAAAAAATAACTATAATAACAACAGGTAGTCAAGGTGAACCAATGGCATCTTTAGCAAGGATAGCTTTTTCAAATCATAGAAAAATTGCAATAGAGCATAAAGATACATTTATAATTTCAGCATCACCTATTCCAGGAAATGATAGGCTTATTTCAAGAGTCATTAATGAATTATTTAGAAAAGGTGCAGATGTTATTTATGAGGATTTAGAAGATGTACATGTATCAGGGCATGCATACCAAGAGGAACTTAAGCTTATACATAGTCTTGTTAATCCTAAATACTTTATGCCAGTTCATGGTGAATATAGACATTTAAAGCATCATGGTGACCTAGCAGAAAGTTTAGGAATGAGTAGAGATAATATATTTATATTAGAAACTGGTAATGTTTTAGAGTTAACTAAAAATAGCTGTAAGAAGGATGGAAGAGTTAAAACAGGTGCTATATTTGTAGATGGGTTAGGTGTTGGAGATGTAGGAAATATAGTATTAAGAGATAGAAGACATTTAGCACAAGACGGAATGTTAACAATAGTAGTTACAATTGAGAGAGAGACATTTACTATAGTTTCAGGACCGGATGTAATAACTAGAGGTTTTGTATATGTAAAGGAATCAGAGGAACTGATTAAAAAGGTAAGAAGTATCGCAGTAGAAGAGTTAGAAAAATGCCTACAAGTTGGTGTAATTGAATGGTATGTATTAAAGAGTAATGTAAAAAAGGCTGTTGAAAATTACATATATGAAACAACAAAACGCAGACCAACTGTTATACCTATAATAATGGAAACATAGTTTAATTAGCAAAAGAAATAATATTAAATTGTAATAAATAGTAAGTTTTAAGTAGTATATTTAAGGTTAATCTGTCATTTTAGTTTGAAGTATATGGAAAGATAGTGTATAATGAGTTATGTAAACATTTAAATGGGGAAAAGGGGAATATTATTATGAGTGAAATAGCTACAAAAACGTACCAAGATTTGTTACAAGAATTTTCAAAAACTCCAAAGGAGGATGTTAAAGCCTTTACTGAAAAATATAAAGAGGTTTTAACTGAATTTTTAAATCTTAATGAGGTATATACTATTGCAGATAAAAATGCAAAAGTAAGTGATGTTAAAAATAATACAGCACGTCCACTTTGCGCATTAAGTAATAAAAAATTACCTTGTATGTGGTTTTTTTCAGAAAGAGAAATGGCAGAAAAGTTTGTAAATCATTTTGGACTTATTAAAGATGATGTAGAATATATAATGAAGTTACAAGGTGAACAAATAATTGGAACTGTTAAGAAAGCAATATTTAATGGAGTATTTCAATTTGCTATAGATGAAGGTAAATGTTCAATGGTTATAGTACCATATGATTTATTAAATAGGTACTTAGAAAATAAAGGTGAAGAAAAGTTTTTATTAGCAAGACAATATGAGTTAATGATATTATTTAGTTCGATGAAGTTTGGTAAAAAATCTGTATTTGCAATTGAAAGCGATGAAAAATTAGAAAATGGAATAATAGTTCCAGCAATAGATAGAGACGGTGTGTTGCGTATATTTGAAAAACAAGAAGATGCTGATGTTCATAAATATGATATTGGATATGGTAGAAAAGATTCTATGAATTTAAATTTAGTTAGATTAAGAAATTGTGTAAGCGCAGCAGTTAGTAAGAAAGTAGAAGACATGAAATTTGAAGTTGGTCAGCATATAATAGAAGTAAAGGCTAAAAAAGTATTACACATTTTAAATGAAATGATAATTCAATAATAAATATATAAATTTATAAGATCTTTGGTAGCAATATTAAAGGTCTTTTTTTTATTATAAATTTTATTTAAATTCAGTTAAAAATAATAACAATATCATTATAGATTGAAAAATGTTAGCAATATAATTATAT
The DNA here is from genome assembly GCF_000320405.1 of Clostridium celatum DSM 1785. Taxonomy (GTDB): domain Bacteria; phylum Bacillota; class Clostridia; order Clostridiales; family Clostridiaceae; genus Clostridium; species Clostridium celatum. The sequence continues at coordinate 50,119 of NZ_KB291626.1, forward strand.
ATACAGTGAAAAATCTTAATGATAAAATATTACATATATTCAATAAAAAGTATACAAGAATAAAGAAATAAAAAAGGGGGAAGAGAAAGTGAGATTTAATAAAAGAGTAGCAGCCTTGGTAGCTATGACTGTAATTACATCTACATTATCAAATTTTACTGTAACTAATGCTACGACGGTTAATCCAGTTTCTATAGTTGAAGTGCAAAATACAATAACTATTGGAAACGAATACATGGAAAGGGTATTTTCCATAAAAAATAATAAGTTAAGTACATTAACTTTAAACAACAAGAGGGCAAATAATATTTTCGAGCTAAGTGCCTCATCTGAAGAATTTGTTATTGGATTAGTTAATGAAGTTAATAGAGGATGGGAAATATTAAGTACAGATAGTGAAGAAACAAGTTCTGAAAATGGTGCTAGTGCTAATGCCATAGATGGGGATATATCTACAATGTGGCATACTAAATATAGTGGAAGTGTAGATGCATATCCACATCATTTAGCTGTAAATTTAGGAGAGGAAAAAGAGCTAGAAGGATTCACATATACACCAAGACAATCAGGTAATAATGGTGATATTAAGGAGTATGAATTCTATGTTAGTAATGATGGAGAAAATTGGGGAGAACCTATATCTTCAGGTGAATTTACTTATTCAGGAAAGAATAAGATAGAAATTAGATTTAATCAACCAGTTTCAGGTCAATATATAAAATTAGTAGGTTTAAGTGCTGTAAATGGTCAAAATTTTGCAGCTTGTGCTGAGTTAGATATTTTGGAAGTTGGAGCTGTTGAAACAGACGAAAGTGAATTCCAAATAAAATCTTCAGATTTAACTATTGCAGATATTATAACAGAAGATTCTGCTAATAGACAAGGAAAGAAAGTTGCATTTAAGTTTGAACCTATAAATAAAAATGGTGTTAATTGGGATATAACTATGAATGTAGTTATGGAAGATGGAGATCATTTCATGAGAAAATATTTAGAAATATCTTGTGATGATCCTAGTGCTAGAATTGACTATATTGATTTAGAACATTTAAAGTTAAATGAAAGTGTAGAGCAAGAGTGGTCAAGACCACAAACTGAAGGTGCTATGATGCTTAATTCATATCAAATGGCACTTGGCCAACCAATATATATTGATGGTATGTTCTTAGGATGTGAATTCCCAGTAACAGATAACCAAATACTTTCTGATAGAACTGCTCAAATAAAATATTATTCGGGAAGAGAATTTGAAGATTTAGAAAAGACTACCGATGGTAAATTTGTAACTTGGCAAACTGTAGTAGGCGCTGCTAGAAGTACTGATCAATCAGTAATTCAAACAGATTTCTTCGAATATATTGATGAGATAGCAACAAGAACAGATTTTAGAAAGCAATATAATTCGTGGTATGATCATATGATGAATATAACTGCTGAAAATATAGAGGGATCTTTCTATGAAATAGAAAAAGGATTATCTCAATATGGGATAGAACCGTTGGATTCTTATGTTGTTGATGATGGTTGGAATAACTATGATGCTGATTTCTGGTCATTTAATAGTAAATTTCCTAACGAGTTATATGACTCAAAAGAGCAAGCTCAAAACTTTGGTTCAAACTTTGGACTGTGGCTTGGGCCAAGAGGTGGATATAACTACAATTATAAATTTGGGAAGCAAATGGAAGCAGCAGGAACAGGAGGATTTAATCCATCTTCAGGTGATATATGTGTAGGTGATCATAATTATGTAGAAAATATAACTAATTTATTTTTAGATTATATGAATAGATTTGATATAAATTATTGGAAGATAGATGGTAACGTATCACATCCTTGTCCAGTAAAAACTCATGGACATGTTACTGGTGGAGAAAATGGTATGTATATGCTTACTGAAACTTGGGAATCATGGATTGATATTTTTGCAAAAATGAGAGAGTTTAATCCAGATGTATTTATAAACTTAACTTGTTATGTTAATCCAAGTCCTTGGTTCTTACAGTGGGTAAATACTGTTTGGTTACAAAATTCACAGGATGTAGGGTTTACTGGTGGATCAGTTGATGGATCTATGATGGATGCTATGATAACCTATAGAGATGGTAGATATTATGATTTCTATGAAAGTAGAGAATTACAATTCCCAGCAGCAAATATTTACAACCATGATCCTATAAACGGAAATACAAATAAAGTTAACGGACAAACTGTTCAAATGAATGAAGAACAATTTGAGAAATATTTATATATGATAATGACTAGAGGAACATCATTCTGGGAATTATACTATAGTTTCAATTTAATGAATGAAGGTAAATGGATGGTTAACTCTGAAGTATTAAAGTGGGGAGAAGAAAACTTTGATATTTTAAGAAATGCTAAGCTTATAGGTAATGCTAGCGCTGGTAGTGGAAATGTATATGGATATTCGTCTTGGGCAGAAGATAAGGGAGTTATTTCTTTAAGAAATCCATCTTCAACTAAGCAATCATACACAATAACATTGGATAGATTAATTGGTGTTGGTGAAGGTGCTTCTAATATGGTTAAGAGCACAGTTTATCCTTATGGAGTGCCAGAAGAAAATACAACGTATAATTATGGGGACACTATAACTGTTGAATTAGAACCATATGAAGTTTTAGTATGGCAATTTGGAGATGCCGATACAAACCCTGCAGAAATTGTTGAAGTTAAAGCTGAAGATGCAAATACAATTTTAGTTGAGTTTAATGAAAGAGTTTTAGCTGATGCGGCTAATTATTCAATTGAAGATAATATTATAACAGATGCTGAAATATTAATGAATCGTAGAACTGTTAAATTAACTCTTGAGAATGATTTGGAGGTTGGTAAAGAATATTCTATAAAAATTAAAAATACTAGTGATTTAGCTGAAAATACTACTTCAAAAGATGTTACTTTCAAATTATATGAAGATAATAAGATTGTAGTTGTTAATGGAAAAGAAGATTTGAAGAATGCTAGCAGCTTAAAAGAAGGTAAAGGTCCAGTAGAAAACATTAAATCATTAATGCTAGATAGAAATAAATTTGAAGTTAATAGCAGTAATTCAGTTAATGGTGTTAAGGATTTTGGAGTGTCAATGATGATTAATACTACAGATTCTAATGCAACATTATTATCGCAAGGTGAGGAATATTCTTTAAGAATTAATGAATCTGGAAACTTAGAATTTACATCTAATGGCGTAACGGCTATATCAAAGGTTGCTATAAATGATGGAGAATGGAATGATATCACTGCAGTAAGAGAAAATAGTGGTCTATTAAAAATCTATGTAAATGGAGAGTTAGATAGTTCTGCTTTTGATGAAACTTTAGGTATAAAAGACATACAAAAGGCTCCAATAACTCTTGGTAGTGAAGAATTTATAGGAGAAATTTCTCATGTTATTGTAAGAGATGTAGCACTAGCTTATGATGAAGTGGAAACTGTTTTCGAAGAAGGCGGGATTACTGAAGGAAATAAGATCCCTCAATCTCAAATGACTATATTTGCTACAAGTGAAGAAAATGGAAGTGAGGTTAACTTAAAGGAAAATGCCATTGATGGAAATAAAAATACTTTCTGGCAATCGTCTACAAGTAAAGATAATACTGTTGAAAGACAATATTTAACTTTAGATTTAGGAAAATTATATAATGTATCACAAGTAGACTATACAGCAAGATATCATGAAAGCCTTGGATTGAATTGCACTGGTAATATTCTAGAGTATGTTATTGAAACAAGTATTGATGGTGAAAATTGGATAGAAGTAAGTAAAGGACGTACTTCAACTGAAAATGCAACAACAGAAATAGCATTTAATGCTATTGAGGCACAGTATGTTCGTATTTCAGCAGACACAACTTATCATTGGCAAGATGCGTTAAGAAATACAACTGTTTCTGTGGCAGAAATAAATGTTTATGGTGATGAAGTAAAAGAAGAAGAGGCAACAAATATTGCACTAAATAAAAAAATAACTGGTTACTGGACAAAGGATAATTCATTAGTTGATGTAAATAAGGATAAGCCATTAACTAATATAGTATCAGGAAATAAGGAATTAGGGGATTATTCTGATTTTGGAAGTGATAATAGAGCTGAATCTTCATATATTCAAATTGATTTAGATGGTAGATATGATATTGAATCTATGAATTTATATCGTTATTGGCAAGATGGAAGAACTTATAATGGAACTGTTATAGCTATTTCAGAAAAAGAAGATTTTTCTGAAAGTACTATAGTATATAACTCAGATTCAGAAAATTTCCATGGTTTAGGAAGTGGAACTGATTCAACTTACGCAGAGACATCAGAAGGAAAAACTATAGAGTTTAATGCTACTACTGGAAGGTATGTAAGAGTTTATATGCATGGAAGTAATTCTGGAAACACAAATCATATCGTTGAGCTAGAGGTTATGGGAAAAGAATCCAAAGGAGAAATTCCAGAAAAACCAGAAATTCCAGAGACAGAACAAACTGGAATTAACTTAATAGCACCAACAGAAGTGGCAGTTGGAAAAGATTTTGAACTTAGGGTAAACTTAAGCGACATAAAAGAAAATATGTA
>NZ_KB291627.1 GCF_000320405.1 Clostridium celatum DSM 1785
CGGGGTTCGATTCCCCGGTAAGCCACCAAAAAAGGATTCTTTATTTAAAGAATCCTTTTTTGTTTTATAAATAATTAATTTTTACTAAATTAACAGCATGAATAGGCATATCATTTAGCATCAAAGTTAATATAGCATAAGTTTTTCTATCTTTATTACATATCATAATTATTTTCATTAAATCTATAATATAAAACAACAAAAAACAAATAAAACAAAAACAAATAAAGAAATATAAGTTGAGTAATACCATTATGTATAGTAAAATTAATACAATAAATACATAAAATAACAAATATATTGTGGTGGGGTGGGGTAATGAAAGAATATAGTATAGCAAAATCATCAAGAATTGAACGACTTATAAATAATTTATTTGAAAAAATTCCAGAGATAGAATCTGATAGAGCTAGACTTATAACTGAGAGTTATAAGAAAACAGAAGGAGAACCTATAATTAAGAGAAGATCAAAAGACTTTTCACATATATTAAGAAATATTCCTATAACAATTCGTAAAGATGAATTAATAGTAGGAAGTGCAACGAAAGAACCAAGAAGCTGTCAAGTGTTTCCAGAGTTTTCTTATGAATGGTTAGAGGGTGAATTTGATACTATAGAAAAAAGAAATGCAGACCCATTTTATATAAGCAAGGAAAATAAAAATATATTAAATGAAGTATATAAATATTGGAGGGGAAAGACAACTAGTGAATTAGCAACTTCATATATGGCCCCAGAAGCTATTACAGCAATAGAGCATAATATATTCACTCCAGGAAATTATTATTACAATGGAATTGGACATGTTACAGTTCAATATGAAAAGGTTTTAGAAATTGGATATGAAGGAATTATAGAACAAGTTAAGAAGGAGCTTTCTAGATGTAATATAGGAGATATGGATTATATAAAAAAGAGTAATTTTTTACATGCTGTAATTCAAAGCTGTGAAGCTGTTATATATTATGCAAATCGTTACTCAAAGTTAGCATTAAAGATGGCTAATGAAACCTCTGACAAGTTTAGAAAAGGAGAGTTATTAAAAATTGCTTCAAATTGTGCTAGAGTTCCAGCTAAAGGTGCAACTAATTTTTATGAAGCTTGCCAATCTTTCTGGTTTATTCAAATGTTACTTCAAATTGAATCTAGTGGACATTCTATTTCGCCAGGTAGATTTGATCAATATATGTATCCTTACTATAAAAAGGATATTAAATCAGGTAAGCTGACCAAGGAATTCGCTCAAGAATTAATGGATTGTATTTGGGTAAAATTAAATGATTTAAATAAGGTAAGGGATTCTATATCTGCTGAAGGATTTGCGGGATATGGATTATTCCAAAATTTAATTGCTGGAGGGCAAAATGCTGATGGATTAGATGTAACCAATGATATTTCGTATATGTCAATTGAAGCATCTATGCATGTTATGTTACCTCAACCATCATTATCAGTTAGAGTATGGAATGGAACACCACATGATCTTTTAATTAAGGCTGCCAAATTAACTCGTACAGGAAGTGGGTTGCCTGCTTATTATAATGATGAAGTTATTATTCCTTCATTGCTTAATAGAGGACTTACTTTAGCTGATGCTAGAGAATATAACATAATAGGTTGTGTTGAACCACAAAAGTCAGGAAAAACAGATGGATGGCATGATGCTGCATTCTTTAATATGTGTAGGCCATTAGAATTAGTTTTTAGTAATGGTTATGATAATGGAATTAAAGTTGGAGTTGAAACTGGTGATGTAACAATAATGAATAGTTTTGAAGAATTTTATGATGCGTATAAAAAACAAATGGAATATTGTATAGGATTATTAGTTAATGCTGATAATGCTATTGATATAGCGCATAGAGAGCGATGTCCATTACCATATTTATCTTGTATGATTGATGATTGTATAAGAAAAGGTAAGAGTGTTCAGGAAGGCGGAGCTATATATAATTTTACAGGGCCTCAGGGTTTTGGAATTGCTAATATGGCAGATTCTTTATATGCAATTAAAAAAATAGTCTTTGATGAAAAAAAGGTTACATTAAAAGAGTATAAAGAAGCATTAGAAAATAATTATGGAGAAGAATTATCAGTAAATAAGATTGAAGAATTAATTAAAGAAGTAATTAGAGAGTTAATTTCTAAAGGTGAAGCTATTGATAAAGAAATTGTTATTAATATAGCTAAATCAATAAGTGAACAGGGAATAGGATTAAATCAAAAGGAAAGATATAAGAATTTGCTTGAACTTATAGATAGTGTACCTAAGTTTGGTAATGACATTAAAGAGGTAGATGAATTTGCAAGAGATGTAGCTTATATATATACTAAGCCATTACAAAATTTTAAAAATCCACGTGGGGGACAATATCAAGCAGGACTTTATCCAGTATCAGCAAATGTACCACTAGGAGCACAAACTGGAGCAACACCTGATGGAAGATTAGCATATAGGCCTATAGCAGATGGTGTATCACCGGCAGCAGGAAGAGATATAAATGGACCAACAGCAGCTGCTAACTCTGTTGCAAAGATAGACCATGGAATCGCATCTAACGGAACTTTATTTAATCAAAAATTCCATCCATCAGTTTTAAATGGAGTAACAGGTTTGGAGGCATTTGTTAGCTTTATTAGGGGATATTTCGATCAGAAAGGAAGCCATATACAGTTTAACGTAGTAAGTAAAGAAATGTTATTAGATGCACAAAAGTACCCAGAAAAATATAAGACATTAGTTGTTAGAGTTGCTGGTTATAGTGCTTTATTTACATCATTATCTCGCTCACTTCAAGATGATATTATAAATCGAACAGAACAAAAATCATTTTAAGGATTAGGTGAAGTGATTATGAATATTTTAGATGTAAAAGGAAGAATATTTGATATACAAAAGTTTTCTATTCATGATGGTCCAGGAATTAGAACTATAGTATTTTTAAAAGGATGTATTTTTAAATGTAAATGGTGTTGTAACCCTGAATCACAAAATTATGATATTCAAGAAATGATTATTAATGGAAAGAGTAAAATAATAGGAAGAGATGTAACTGTTAGAGAAATACTAGAGAAGATAGAGCAAGATAGACCATATTATAAACGTTCTGGTGGGGGAATAACTTTGTCAGGTGGCGAATGTATGTGTCAACCAGAGTTTGTAAAAGCGTTATTACAAGTATGTAAAGAAAATGGTATAAATACAGCTATAGAAACCGCAGCTGGAGTTAAAAGCAGTGTAATAAAGAGTATTATACCATATGTTGATACTGTTTTAATGGATATAAAGCATATGAATGTTGATAAACATAAAAAATTTATTGGAAAAGATAATAAAGTTGTCCTAGAGAATGCAAAAATAATTGCAGAATCAACTGCAAATTTAATTATAAGGGTTCCAGTTATACCAACATTTAATGATACAAAAGAAGAAATCAAAGAGATTGCAAGATTTGCAAAAAGTTTGCCTGGAGTTAAAAAACTACACCTTCTTCCATATCATCGTATGGGGGAAGATAAATATGTTGGCCTTAGTAGGAAATACTATTTAGGTGAAATAAAACCTCCAACTGCAGAACAAATGGAAGTGTTATTAGAGGTAGTTTTAAAAGAAGGATTACAAGGACAAATTGGTGGATAAATAAAAGAGGTTATGCAATTAATTTTGCATAACCTCTTTTGTTAAGGTATGTGAGTAATGGCATTGGACTTATTACTCCAAGCAAGATTACTTTCGTTAATATTATTACCAATAAAAAGAAAGTTTAAACAAATAAAATAAAATTGTAATTAATTTTAATAACTCAACATAAGATTAAATAGCAAAGCCTTTTTGATAGGAGGGATAATTATGCTTAAAAATAAAACTCAATGGTATAAAAGAAGTTTACTTATAATAATTATTGTAATTTTAATTATAAGTAATCTTGAAGGTTTTAAAGTATTAGCAGAGGATAATAGAAAAAATATAGTTATACTTTTAGATAATTCAGGAAGTATGAATAATCCAGAAACTAAGATTGGGGATTTAGCAAAGGTTGCAGGAAGTATGGTTTTGGATACCATAAGAGAAAGTGAAGTTAATATTAGCATAATAACCTTTGGAACAAAGGTAACTGTGTTGAAAGGTTTGCAAGAAAATAAAGATTTAGATGAAGTAAAAAAAGAGTTAAATGAAGTTACAATGGATGAACAAGGAACAAATGTAAAGGATGGTTTAAAAAAGGCAATAGATGAATTAAATGAAACTGCAGAAAGTAAAAGTATAATAATATTGTCTGATGGAAAGGAAGAGCCAATAGAAGGTATTACAGATGAACATATTCAAGAACTTAATAATTTGATAGATGATGCATCTAAAGCAAATATAAAAGTTAATACCATTGCACTATCTAATGATGTAGATGAGGAGTTTTTAAGTAAAATTGCTACTAATACAGGTGGTTTATTTAGAGATGGAAAAAGTGCTAATAAGCTTTTTGAATCATTAACAGCAATAATTGGTGGAGAAAGTGATTTTTCAGTGATAGAAAATTACACAACAGATAGTGAGAAAATGAAGGAAATTACATTAAGCTCTTTTGCAGAAGAAATTATAATAAATGTTGCAGCTTGTGATAATAAAAAGCCACAAATAAATGTTAAATTAAATAATACTTTGATAAACCCAACAAAGACAGGCAATATGTATGAAGTATATAGATTTACGTTAGATAATAACACATCAAGTGTTTTGAAAATAGAAAGCATTGGAGAAGAAATAAGTTCTGTAATTGTTCAATTTAAAAGTAAGGCTAAGCTTAATGTAGTAAATCAATTTAATAAATATATAAGTGTACCTAAAAATATACCAATAGATATGAAATTAAGTATAGATGCTGGCAATAATGAAATTGATGATGGTACATTTATAGTTTGTAATAATGGTGATATCATAAATCCTACTGAAGAAGAGGGAATATTTAATTATTCTTTTTTAGGTAAAGAAGAGGGTGAAAATGTAATTAGATATATAGCAAAGGATAAAAGTAATGGAATAATTGCTGTATTAGAAATGATTATTAATATAAATGATTATCCTGCATTTTATTATAAGAATATTAAAGAAGAAATAACAGAAGATGAGAGTTTAAGAATTGAAATTGAATTAAAAGATAATACAAAAGTAAGTAATATAAGTGGGGAAGTCATAGTAAATCAAGGTGGGAAAACTGAAAAAATACCTTTAGAAGCTAATGGAAATATATTATTTGCAGAATTTAAAATAAATGGAACAGATGATATAAAGTATTATGCAAATATAAGAGGTAAGAATGAAGAAAACACAGAGCTTTTTGCATATCCTTTACCTATGATTAATTTAAAGGTCAATAATAAGGAGAGAATAATTTTAAGTATTTTAGATAATGATGAAATTGTAAAGGCTGAAGAAGAAAAAAAATTAAATAAAAACGTTATAAGTGATAGTGGAATTATAGTGGGGAAAGAAGCTAATATAGCTTTAAATATATTGGATAAATCAATAATTAATAAAAACACAAATGTATTAATTTTTGATAAAGATAATGAACAAATAGGTAGTTTTAATATAAGTAAAGAAGAAAAAGGAATTATAACTACTACTATAATACCAAATAAAAAGGAAAAAAACTTAGAGTTATTTTTTAAAACTGATAATGGAATAGAGGTTACGGAAAGTTTAAAAACAAATTTAAATGTAAATACGTCATTAGGATTTATACTTGAAAAGTTGTTAAAGGTATTTTTATATTTGGTAATTCCAATAGTAACTTTAATTTTATTAGGATTTTTAGTATATAAAGCTTTAATGAAAAGATATAAATTAGAAGTAGAAGAAACGTGTATTTCTGTAAGTTTTGAATATAAGATAAATCCAAATGGGATATATAGGAATATAGGTGAGGGGTACTTATCAAGTAAAAATAGAAGGCTTTATTTAAATATTAATAACAAAAAAGAATTATTGTATTTAGATGAAGAAGAGGAGAATGCACTTGGATATTTTGAGTTTGTGAATAAATACCAAAATAGACCTAAGTTAATTCAAGGACTTTATAGTTATAAAAATAAAGATAATATGTTTTATGTTGAGTACAACACTATTGAAGAAATAAATGATGATACAAATAATCAAAAAATAAAATATGAGCCAGGAATAACTATTCCATATAAAGTAGGGAAAAAAGTAATTAATATAGATTTTTAATATTGGACTGTTTATAAGTTAATTAGTTATAGAATTAAAATATGAAGTGCTTTAGATAAATAAGTAAAAATACTAGTTAATTAAATACTTTATAAAACTAAAGAAGTAAAATAATAAATTTAAGTTTAATATTAGGGAGGAAAATATTATGAAAAATGACATTCCAAAGGATATATTACCTACTTTAGTTATAGGTTTAGGAGGGACAGGCTTCCAAATTGTTAAAAGGTTAAAAAATTTATTTGCTAAAAAATATAATGGAGAAAGTTTACCTATAAGATATTTAGTTATTGATACTGATTTAAAATCTTTTTTAGATGATGATATAGAGAACAACGAAAAGTGTCAATTAAGATTTAATGAGGGCATAAAATCAACATTAGATTGGGCATATAATAATCCTAATTTTCAGTGGTTACCTAAAAATCCACCTATAATTCCAGATTTTTTTACTTCTACAGACCAAGGGGCAGGACTTATGAGGCCTATAGGAAGGTTATATTTATGTAAAAATTCAAAGCTTGTATATGATACCTTAAATTCAGCTAAAAATAGTCTAGTAGATTTATATAAGGTTCTTACAGAAGTAGGAGCTGCTTATTTAGAAAATATGGGTAGGCATAAGGTGTATATAGTAGGTTCATTAGCAGGAGGAACAGGATGTGGAACTTTTTTAGATGTATCAGTAATGTTATCTAAAATATTTAATAGAGATAATACTAATTTAATTGGAATGTTCACATTAGAAAGTTGTTATGATGATAAATTATCATCAGATTTAGATGCTCAAAATAGAAGTAAGGCAAATTGTTATGCAGCCTTAAAAGAACTAGAATTTTATATGGCTTCAATAAAAAATCCAAATGATGAAAGATATAGATTTAAATATAACAATATAGGAGAAATAGTTCTTGAAAAGAGATTATTAGATATTTGTTATCTTGTTGAAAATAAAAATGAAAATGGTGGAGTGTTAACTAGTATAGAAAATATATATGATCTTTGTTCATTACAGTTATTCCATGAAATTGGAACAAAATTAGGTTCTCAGTTAAGAGCAGACTATGCAAATTTTATTTGTAAAGATAAAGATCCAATTTTGAAGAGAGATAGACATTTTAGTACATTTTCATCATCATCAATGGAAATACCTGTTGATAATATAAAGAAGTACTGTTCTTATAGATTAGCTTTAGATATATTACAAGGTCTTTATAATAAAAGCAATAGTAATATAGATGAAGAAGTAGAAGAAGTAATAAAAAATATTAATGATAAAATAGATAGAAATAATTATTTCGTAAATGAAAATTCATTTAAAATAAAGGATGCTAGTTGTGGAGAGTTATCTGAAGCTTTAAGTAAAATGAATAACTTAGAAAAAAAGGTAGAAGAAAAACGTATACTATGGGAAAGTAATTTTGAAAAAAATAAAGAAGATATAACTAAAGTGTTAAGTGAATATGTAAATGAAAAAGCAACAACTTATGGATTATTAGGATTAGCTAATATTTTAAAGCGTGTAAGTAATAATTTAAAGGTAGAGGTTGATAGCATAGAAAATGGTAATACCTCTATAAGTGTTAACACAATTGATAAAAATATAAAATCAGCTATAGCAGATTATAATAAGGCAAGAAAGTCGAAAAAAGAATCAGCAGAAAAAAGGTTAAATTCATGTAAAAGTGAAGTAAATACTTTTGTAAAGGAAAATGGTAATAAAAATAACTATTATATCACTAATAGTATATCTAATTTAGTTACTGATGTCATTAAAAGACAATTAGATGATATAGATTTTATAAGAACTAATATTCATAAATATAAACCTCAAATAGAAAGAGAATTACAAAGAATAATGAATCAAGCTAATAAAAAATATGGTGGAAATATAATTTCAAGAGAAATGGTATCAGAGGAATTTTATAAAGAGCATTATGAAAGTACTTATGGTAAACATTTAGTTGGAATTATAAATCAAATGATGACAAGCAGTAATATAAATGAGGTATTTAATAATGAATTAAAGATTGAGGAGAATCTAAATATATTATCATTGATTAGGGATAATACTGAAGGGCTGTTAAGATTATGTAAATATAAGGTTGATACTGAAGATAAAATTAAAAATGATACAATAATTGAAATATTAAGAAAGAATGCAGAGGCTAATAATAAAGATTCTACAAGCTATATAAAAGAAGAGCTTGATATAACAGCAAAACTTTCAAAGCCATTTTGGTCTGCAATTAAAAATCCAGAAGTTTCGTGGACAGAATGTTATTATATAGGATCTGTTAGAGATGAAAATATAACTAATGGATTTACTATAAAGCCAAATGAGGAAATAGATAAATGGATAAGAAGTCAAATGGGGGAAAAATCGAGACAAGCAAGATATGTTGAAACTTCTAATCCATATTCAATTGATGTAATTCATATTACTATGGGCGCTTGTGCAGCATATTTGCCAGAGGTTCATCATTATAAACAATTTTATTTAAAACTTTTAGCAGATCAAACATATCCACTTCATTTAGATGAAAAATATATAGGACTTGATGATTTAGTTAAGGATGTAGATGAATTATTTAGAGAATATACATTATCTCAAGCATATGGAAGTGTAATAAAAGTTGGTGGTAAATATATAAATAATTTAATAAGAGAAGATAATAAATTTGTATTTAGATATAAATCACCATATTGTTTACCAATAGAAAATGTTGAAATTGAATCTTTAGAAGAAGTTAATAATATATCAAACATAGATGAAGATTTAATTATAGGAGAGGATGAAAAACAATTTATAGATAACTTAAGTAAAAATATAAATTTATCTAAGGATGTATGCGATTATATAAATAATGTTGAAAAGATATATACAAAGGAAGAATTATTTAATCACAAAAAAAGTATATAGGTAGCTATAAGAAAGAAGAAGTTAAAGTAAGTGATAATAGTTTAATAGAAAATAAAAATGGTGATTTTATAGCATATGAAAAATTGAGATTTCAAAATTCATTTAAAAAGTGGTAATTGAAATGAATGAAATTTTTAAACCAAGTATTGTAATTTCTGTAGGGCCTTCTGCAAAAAAGGCCCTAAATTTTTTAGATGATATGCTATTAGATACACCTAAATATTTAAGAGATGTAATAGAACTCTATAACATAGATAAATTAGAAAATTGTAAATTAGATATTCAACGTATAATAGATGAAAAGTTATTATGTGCAAGAAGTATTAATAAGTTAGTAGATTTAGGATATAAAATAAGAACTGAAAATACTTCAAATATAAATATTAATATATTTTTATATTGGGATGTTTATGACTCGAAATTCCCAGTAAATGAGTTAATAGAAATACTGTTTAATTTAAATTATTGTGTTGTAGATAGAGAAAAGAACTATGGAGTAACATTATTTGTATTGCCAATGTTAGACAAAGAATGGTTGTATTCAGAAGATGCAGTTATAGGTGGAATCAATAAATTAAAATCATCAATAGAACTAATAAGTGATAAGAACAATATGATAAATATTAATTCTAAGATGTATATAACTCATACTGTAGCTAATGATGGATTAAGAGTAAAAAAAGAAGAGCTTGAATATATAATATCAATAGTAACTTACTTAACTATATTACCATCAGAAGAACCACTACTTTCTGTATATAACAAGAGATTGTTAAAAAATGAAGGTGAGTTTAAAGTAGGAACTATAGGAATTTCTTCTTTAACTATATTCAAGGATAAGATTAAAGAGGAATTTTCAAGCTATTTAATAAATGATTTAGTAGATCATGCTATAAAATTCGAAGATAATTTAGATTTCACATTGTATTCGAGCTATGATATATTAAACGGAAAAAAGGTTTTTAAACATTTTGGGGAAAATATGCCCATAAAAACTTGGGACAAGCCAAGTCTTATAGTTCCGGAAAAATATGATATAAAATTGCAGAAAAATAAGATTTGGAATAGAAATGCTGAAATGTTTGAAGGAGCACTAGAGAGTTTAGAATCTAATATAAAAAATGATTATCTTAAGCAAGTGAAAAAGATTGTAACTAATAGGAAAAAGATATTATATGATAATAGTTTGAAGTATATTGATAAAGATTTAAAGTCTATAGTAAGTAATTATAGTTTGTTAGAAGGTAAAAATTTTCTTAAGTCATTGAAGGAAAAGATAAATAATGAAACCTTAGAGTATTTGTATGAAAATAAAATAGATACTATAAACTATAAAGATGAATTAAAAGAAAGAATAAATAATTATCCAAATTTTTATGGAAGCATATTTAAGATTTTATTAATTATTTGTTTTAACATATACTTTTTACTATTGGTTATGAATCATATAACATTTTTACAAGCTTCAAGTAAAATTATTATATCTGTAATATTGTTATTTTTAATATTGTTTTTTATCTCAATTGAATATATAAGTATAGATAAAAATTTTATTAGATTTATAGATAGATGTATTGAAAACATTTATTTAAATGAAGGCAAATTATTAAAAAAATATATTGGTAAACAAATTTCAGATTATTATGACTTTATTAAAGAACATATAGAGATGAAAATTAAGGGAATAGATGAAGCAATTGAAAATTTAAAGAAAATGAGAGTAAATACAGAGGATTTTAAAAATAGAAGTGAAGATAAAATCGAAGTATTAGTTACAGATTTGTTTAATTATAATGATAGAAGAAAATTTTATGAATCTAAAAAATGTGATATTTGGGCAATATATTCAAGATTTATAGGCCAATTAAATAATTATGATGAACTTAAAGAAATAAAAGTGAGAGATTATTTAAAAGAGTTTTCAAATAATATTACAGCAGAATATACTAATATAGATTTTTATGAATATATAAGAATAAAATGGGAAGATAATTTGGAAAACGAGGTATCAGATTGGATAGATAAGGCATTGATAAAGTCTAAGGAATTACTTCAATATAATAATGATTACCAATTAGAAAGTCATAAATTATTTATAGGCTCAGGAGAGTTTATAAAAGATAATAGAGAAATTATAATGAATAAGTTAAATAGATATAAATTAATAAATGTAGAAGATAAGGATATATATACAAACTGTATATCATTAGTGAATTTAACTTTAGGAATTAATTTATCCAAGATAACTCCTTTTTTAAATGTAGAAGGGGGGAAGATAAAATGATGACTTTTACAGCTTTAATTTTAATAATATTATTATATATAATTCCATTAAATAATATTGTTTATATATGGAGTGAAAGTATTGCAAATTATATAATATCAATGCCTCAAATAAAGATACCTGATATAAAAATAATTCAAATAATAGCATTTTTAATAAGTAAAAATATAAATGTAATATTAACATCAATTATATATGTTTTAATTGTAATTTATATTTTCGCTATTTTAAGGTTTTTTATCTGTATTTTACAAAGAGTGTTATATATAAAAAAAGATAAAGATATATATGAGAAAATAGATTTTTATATGGAGAAATATAACAAAGGATTAAATTCGTTAAATTTAGGTGCAAAATTAATAATTACAATAATGATAATAGTTTTAAGCATATTTAAAATATATGATATAAGAATTTACGTATTAGCTATTTTTTTGGTTTTATTTGGGTTTAAAAACTTCAAGAAAAAAGAAGTAAAACATATAAAGACTAAAGCAATAGATAAGAGATATAAAAAAGTTAAAAATCATATAAAAGAAGAAAATATATACAAGTATAGGAACATTAAATGGAAATATAATATTGACCCATTAGGAGTGGAAGAACCTATTAGCTTTGAAGCAAAGATTATTATAGGATATAAAAAGAGAGAAGAAGTCAAGTTAAATAATTATGACTATAATAGGTGTATTTATGAGTTAGCTAATCAGATAGATAATGCTTGTAAAGTTAAAGAGTTAACTAATAAGCAAAGAATTGCAGTAGTATTTTCATTATTCAATAGTATTAAAATTTTAGAAGATGACAAGAGCTTCGAGGGAATTATAGAAATATTAACTTTAAAGCGAAGCAATGAAGAAGAAATTATAAAATGTATTTACAGTATATTAACTTACATGAAGTTTGAAGTAGAAGAGTTAAAAGAACCTCTTAATAATGGGAAAAATAAGAGTGTATTAGCAGTTAGTGGAGCAGATAGTGAAGAGGGAGATCACTATTATACTAAAAATAATAAAAAATATTATTATTGTGAAATTTTAAATAGTGGGGATTTTTATATTGGAGAAAATAAGAAAGAAAATAATACAAAGGATATGTCTGTAGAAGTACCTTCTTTATAGGTTTAATGTTTATGATTTTAGCAAATACTAATTATAAATATTATAGGATGGTAATTAGTATGGAGAGTAATAGTAATATATTTAAAACATACACACTAGATTATTTAGGAAAGTATTATTTTTATGAAGAAGATGAATTTTTAAAAGCTAAAGAAAATGGACAATATATATTAGAAAAGTTAAAAGAGAGTAATAGATTCGACTATGATGGTGCGTCTTATACTTTCACTAAATTTGGAAATATATCAGAAGGAAGAACAAGAAGAAATGTTAATATTTTAATAGAAAAAGATAATATAAATGTAAAAATTGATGGTGAAGTAGTACATTTAGATTTAATATATAAAATGGATATTAAAGAGTTAGAGGATCATTTTAGAATTACAACTAGAATTAGTGAGAAAGGCAATACAGTTTCATGTCTGTTATATATAAATCTTAATGAAGGAGAAAGTTTTATTAGGGCAATAGAGAGTGTTAGAGATTATCAAATTGAGCTTAGTAAAGAAAAATAGCTGTTAAAATATAAAAATTAAATTATAGTTTTTAAAGTAGCAAATTAAGATTTAAGTTAATATTGTTGTTTTTAATATATATTGATTTAAGAATAGCAATACAGTAAAAAAATTTAAATTTTGAGTTGCTATTTTTTTATTTAAATATAAAATTATGTTTATATTAATAAATTATAGTAAAATAGTATATAATTAAATATTGATATTAATATAAGTAGCTTATTTGAAATTTTATGGGGAATGAAATGAAGGAATTTTTAGATAAATTAGATGACTATATTTTAGTTGTTAACAATAAAGGGTTAATAAAATATTGCAATGAAGCTTTACTTAATAAATTAAATTATACCATAGAGGAAATAGAAGAAATAAATATTTATAATCTTTTTGCTAATGATGTATCAATTAAAGGTTTTATTGAGGAAGAAACATTATATGAAGTAATTTCAAAACAAAAACAAAAAATAAAAGTATTAGTGCGGGGATATTGGCAAAATATAAATTCTGAAAATCTAGTCTTTTTAGTATTTAAGGAGAGATTTGATAGTGAAGACATATTAAAGAAAGCTTTAGATAGAATTAGTTTTAAGATTTGGATAAAAGATTTAAATGGAAGATATAGATATGTAAATAAAATATTTGCCCAAAGCTTAGGTGTTAAAAAGGAAGATATGATTGGTAAATTAACATCAGATTTCTTCAAAGGTGATAACTTAAAAAATATAATGGATAATGATAAGTTAGTTATAACAACTAAGAAACAAAATTTAAAAGAGGAATGTATAGTTGATAATGGAGTAAAAAGGTGGAATAGAACTCATTTTATTCCTATTTTAAACAAAGTAGGGGAGGTAGAATATATTAGTGGTTTTTCTAAGGATATTACTCTAACTAAAAATTTGGAATCACAAATCGTATATAGGCATAATAAATTATCTACTGTTAAAAATGATATATATAATAATGATATTTTAGAATCTAAAAGATTGTTAAATATAGATAGTGAACTTATATCATTTTTGAATGCAGATAGTATAAGTATTTGGTTATATGATGATGATAATGAAAAATTAATTCCATTTTTAAAGGTAGGGCTATCTGATGAGACTTTAGCCAATATAGATGAAGTACATGTAAATAGGGAAAAATTTTATAGTGATATGCATACTGGTGAGATTGGTAAAATACAAGAAATAAATAATATACAAAGTTTTATTGATAAAAGAGTTAGAACAGAGAAATATTTAAAATATTATGGAGTATATAAGGTAGAGTTTGATAATGAGATATTAGGATTGCTTTGTCTTGGATATAGAGAGTTAAATTTAAATAAACAAATTAATAATGATTATATAAATTTTTTATGTAATCAAATTGCAACATTAATTAAGAAGGAAAAGCTATCGTTGCAGTTAAAGCATGAATTTGAAAATAGAAAAAAATTAGAAAGAGAACTGCAAAATTTTCTAGAAATAGCAGCGGATTTAATGGCTATTATAGATAAAGATTCTAGATTCATTAAAGTTAATGGAAGATGGAATAAAATATTAGGCTGGGAAGAAGAAGAATTGTTGAAAATGAATTATGCTAGCGTTATTCATGAGGATGATTTAGAAGATGTAATTATTAAGGCTAATTCCTTAAAATATAAGGTTGGATATAAAGATAAAAATTTTGAACATAGATTTAAATGTAAAGATGGTAAAATAAAATGGATTAGTTGGAATGGAAAATATAATCCTGATAAGAATCAATATATGGTTACAGGAAAAGATATAACACAACAAAAAATAGCGGAAAATAGAAATGAATTTTTTGAAAAGGCCTTACAATTGGAAAGTATAAAAAATGAATTTTTTGCAAATATATCCCATGAATTTACAACACCATTAAACATAATCTTAGCTACTATACAATTAATTAATACATATATAAGTAACGAAAAAATTACCGTAGCAGATGATGTAGATTTAGATAAATACATTAAGTCTATAAAGCAAAATTCGTATAGACTATTAAGACTTGCTAATAATCTTATTGATATGACTAAGATAGATTCAGGGTATTATAAAATAAACTTAGAAAATCACAATATAGTAAACATAATTGAAGATATTACTTTATCTGTGGCTTCATATATTGAAAATAAGGGAATTAAATTAACATTTGATACAGATATAGAAGAGAAAATAATTGCGTGTGATCCAGATAAAATAGAAAGAATAATGTTAAATCTTTTATCAAATGCAACAAAATATACTAATAAAAATGGAAAAATTGATGTGGATTTGACTAGTGATGAAGAATTTATCGTGGTGTCAATTAAGGATAGTGGAATAGGAATACCAAAAGAAAAAGTAGGTGCTATATTTAATAGATTTGTACAAGTAGATAGTAGTTTAACTAGAAAGTGTGAAGGTAGTGGAATTGGTTTATCATTAGTTAAGTCATTGATAGAAATGCATGGGGGAGAAATAAATGTCTATAGTGAGCAAGGAATAGGAACGGAATTTATACTTAAGTTACCAGTGAAAACTATAGATAATAGCGCTGAAGAAAAAATAATTACAACTAATGCTATAAATAAAGTAGAAAAATGTAATATAGAGTTTTCCGACATTTACGATATTTACTAAAAGTATAAAAAAGTTAATGCTTTTGCTATAAGTATAGTTATTAAATGTAGCAAAAGCATTAACTATAATAATATATTTCAGGATGATATTATCAAATTTCGAATATCACCATTGTTTGTAAATAACTTTAGTTGTCGTCTTGAAGCGCATCGTAGCCTTCTTCGTTAGTCCTTATTTTTATTACATTTTCAACATCATAAACAAATATTTTACCATCACCAATTTTACCAGTATAAAGAACATTTTTTATAACCTTAACAACTACATCAATAGGAATTTTACATACCACCATTTCTACTTTTAATTGAGGTAATAATGTAACTTCAAGAGGTGTACCTCTATAGTAATCAGTAGATCCCTTTTGCATACCATATCCTAAAACATTCGTTACAGTCATACCTGTAATACCAAGATTATCCAAAGCTATTTTTAGACTCTCAAATCTATCTTGTTTAGTTATAACCACAACTTTAGTAAATTTGGCATCAGTTTTAGAAGTATTATAAACTACAGGAACTGTATCTTCTTGAGTATCAATTACTTTAGTAGGTGAAATTGCAGCTAAAGAGCCAAGAGAAACAGGCATAAAGTCTGCATAACAACTTTCAAGACCATGTTCTTTTTTATCAAGACCTTCAAGCTCTTCTTCAGCAGATACACGAAGACCGATAGTTTTCTTTATTATTAAGAAGATAATAGTCATAGTAACTACAACCCAAGCTATAACACATAAAACACCTAAGATTTGAGTGCCTAAGAATTTAAATCCACCACCATAAAATAATCCATCATCAAGTGCAAATAAACCTGTTAATATTGTACCAAGGGCCCCGCATACACCATGTACAGCGATCGCTCCAACTGGATCATCTATTTTAAGCTTTTTCTCTATGAATTCAACAGCGAATACTACAGCAAATCCGGCAAAAAGTCCTATAAAGAAAGCACCTACAGGTGATACTACATCACATCCGGCTGTTATTGCAACAAGACCAGCTAAAGAGCCATTCAAAGTCATTGAAACATCAGGCTTTTTATATCTGACCCAAGTTATTAGCATAACTGCTACAGTTGCAGTTGCGGCAGCAATATTTGTAGTTACAAAGACACTACTTGCAGTTAATATAGAAGAATCACCTGTCATAGAAACTGTAGAACAACCATTAAATCCAAACCATGCAAACCAAAGTATAAATACGCCTAAAGCACCTAATGTTAGGCTATGACCAGGGATTGCGCGAGCTTTTCCATCCTTAGAATATTTTCCAATACGAGGGCCTAGTATTTTGGCACCAACTAATGCTGCGACCCCACCAACCATATGGACAGCTGTAGAACCAGCAAAATCATGGAATCCCATTTGAGATAGGAATCCACCGCCCCAAATCCAATGACCTGATATAGGATAAATAAGTGCACTTATAATTAAACTATAAACACAATAAGCAGAGAATTTAGTTCTTTCTGCCATTGCTCCTGAAACTATAGTAGCAGAAGTAGCGCAAAAAACAGTTTGGAATATTACAAAAGCGCTAGTTGGAATAGAACTGCTATAGTCACCTCTTATGAAGAAATCTAATCCGCCTATAAAAGAACCATCACCTGCAAACATTATTCCAAAGCCAATGAACCAAAATACAACTGTACCAATGGCAAAATCCATTAAATTTTTCATTATAATATTTCCGGCATTTTTTGCTCTAGTAAATCCTGTTTCTACCATAGCGAAGCCTGCTTGCATAAAAAATACTAATGCAGCTCCTAGTAAAGTCCAAATTGTATCTAATGATGAATACATAAATATTCCCCCTTTTTATAAGTAACAAGTTACAAGTAAATATAAAATATAAATCATTGATAATTAGCAGTAAGGTTTTAAAAATTAATTGGTAATTTTAAATTAATAAAGAAATAAGGAGTAGAGTTAAAAATAAGTATTTTAGTATAAAGTTTATTAAATTTTAAATATCAAAATTTATTTTTAATATTGCTTATAACTTGTGTTTAGAATTTTAATTTACATATTAAATGTTATTAAAAAATGACGTGTATTTTACTATGGATAATTGACCAAATGTAAAATTACACGCCATTGTGTATTAATAATATTTAATTAACACCAAATAATAGGTCACCATAAGTAGGAAGTCCCCAATAATCTTTTCCTACTAATGTTTCAAGTTCGTCTACTACACCACGTAAGTGTTGCATATTAATAAATATTGATTCTCTATAGTACTTTGCCATTTCAAGTAAATCAGTATGATTTTTAGCGTTCAAAACTGAACTTTCTAAAGTATCTAGTTTAGCGTAAAGATAATTACCTAATCTTGAAATATTAGAAAGTAATTTTTCTTCGAGCTCACATTGAATAGCTGGGTTTAATTGCTTTTTGCTATTTGCTATTTGTGCAATGTCACCTTGATATTTTAATATTGAAGGAATTATATTCTTTTTAACCATATCAATCATTGTAAGAGCTTCAATGTGGATAGTTTTACAATAATTTTCCATCAATATTTCATATCTTGAATACAATTCAGTTTCAGAAAATACATGATGTTTAGTAAATAATTCAACATTTTTACTATGAATGAAGTATGGAAGAGCATCAGGAGTAGTTTTTAAGTTTAAAAGTCCTCTCTTTTCTGCTTCTTCAATCCAATCATCACTATAGTTATTTCCATTAAATATAATTCTTTTATGATCTCTAATTGTATTCTTTATAAGTGTATTTAAATCTTCATCAAAATTATTACTCTTTTCAAGAACATCTGCAAATTGGCTAAGTTCTTCAGCAACAATAGTATTTAAGATTATATTTGGACCTGCTATTGAGAAAGCAGAACCTAACATTCTAAATTCAAATTTATTACCTGTAAATGCAAATGGAGAAGTTCTATTCCTATCAGTAGTATCTTTAAAGAATTTTGGTAATACACGAACACCAATTTCCATTTGGCTCTTACATTTATCTGTATAAGCTGTTCCGTTTTCAATTGAAGTAATAATATTAGTTAACTCATCTCCAAGGAACATTGATACTATAGCAGGTGGAGCTTCATCTGCACCAAGTCTATGGTCATTTCCTGCACTTGCAACTGATACTCTTAATAAATCTTGATAATCATCAACAGCTTTTATAACTGCTGTTAAGAATAATAAAAATTGTGCATTTTCAGATGGAGTATCACCAGGCTCTAAAAGATTAACTCCAGTATCTGTAGAAATTGACCAGTTATTATGCTTACCACTACCATTTACACCGGCAAAAGGTTTTTCATGAAGTAAACAAGCAAGTCCATGTTTGTTTGCTATAGATTTCATAAGTTCCATTGTAAGTTGATTATGATCTGTTGCTATATTAGTAGTAGTAAATATAGGAGCAAGCTCATGTTGTGCAGGAGCAACCTCATTGTGTTTTGTTTTAGCTAGTACACCAAGCTTCCAAAGTTCTTCTTCAAGGTCTTTCATATATGCAGAAACTCTAGGCTTTATAGTGCCGAAATAATGATCTTCCATTTCTTGTCCTTTAGGAGGTCTTGCACCAAATAAAGTTCTACCACAATAAACTAAATGAGGTCTTTTTTCATACATTTCTTTATCGACAAGGAAATACTCTTGTTCAGGTCCAACAGTAGTAATGACTTTTTTTACGTTAGTCTTACCAAATAATTTTAATATACGTAAAGCTTGTTTATTTAAAGCTTGCATTGAACGTAAAACAGGAGTTTTTTTATCTAATGCTTCACCACTATATGAACAAAAGGCAGTAGAATACATAAAGTACCATCTTTTATAAATGCATATGAAGTCGGATCCCAAGCGGTATAACCTCTAGCTTCAAAAGTTGCTCTAAGTCCACCGGATGGAAAGCTTGAAGCATCAGGTTCACCTTGAACAAGTTCTTTTCCGGAAAATTCCATTATGATATTTCCATCTTTATCAGGTGATATAAAGCTATCATGCTTTTCAGCAGTAACACCAGTCATAGGTTGGAACCAATGAGTATAATGTGTTGCTCCTTTTTCTATTGCCCAATCTTTCATAGCATTGGCAACAACATTAGCAACTTCTAAATCAAGGTGTTTTCCTGCTGCTATAGTGTTTTTTAAAGCTTTATAAGTCTCTTTAGGTAATCTTGCTTTCATTACGCTATCATTAAAAACTAAACTTCCAAATAAATTTGGTATATCTTTCATAATAATTGCCCCCTTTTAATAAAAAAAGGCACTGTGGACATTTAATAGTCCACAGCGCCTTTGCTGTTTATGTAAGTATTATATGCCTGAAAAATAAAAATGTAAATACTTTTTTGTAAAAAAACTAAAATTATTTTAAAAATTAACTTATTAATTAAAAAAAAGTTATAATGTATAATATTAGAAATGAACAAAGGCGTTCATCAAATAAATTTTAATACTATTAATCACAAGTGAGATTAAAATAATATTAATTTAGTCAAACTTGCAACTTTTACTTTAGAAAAGGATGTTACATAAGAAATTTTCTTATGTGTGATTGTAGACTTTGAAAATTATTTGATGAGCGTCTTTTATATTGGGAATAGTTATTTTTATAAATAAAATAGAATATCTATTAATAGTGAATTATAAGTAGACTATATGGATAGATACTCAAGTGAAAAGATATTGTATATTCTTAGTTACAATTAGGGGGTATAAGGTATGGCGTATTCAATTAAGGAAGTTTTAGAGTTTGTCGAAGAAAATGATGTAAAATTTATTAGACTTGCTTTCTGTGATCTTTTTGAGTCCCAAAAAAATATTTCTATAATGCCAGATGAATTAGAAAGGGCATTTAATGAAGGTATTTCTTTTGATGCATCTGCAATAAAAGGATTTGCTGATGTGTCAAAATCAGATTTGTTATTATTTCCAGATCCAAGTACATTAAATGTGCTTCCATGGAGGCCTCAACAAGGAAGGGTTGTTAGGTTCTTTTGTGATATAAAGACACCAGAAAAGAAAAATGTTGAATATGATAGTAGAAACATATTAAAAAATACTATTAAGAAGTGCATTTCAAAAGGATATACGCCTTATATTGGAACAGAATGTGAATTTTATTTGTTTAAAACAGATGAAAATGGTGATCCAACAACAGTACCACATGATAATGGGGGATATTTAGATATTGCACCAATTGATAAGGGAGAAAATATAAGACGTGAAATATGCCTTTGTTTAAAAGAAATGGGAATAAAACCAGAAAGTTCACATCATGAACAAGGACCAGGACAAAATGAGATTGATTTTAAATACAGTGATTCATTAACTGCTGCAGATAATTTTTTAACATTTAAATCTGTTGTAAAGGCGATTTCAGCGAGAAATGGGCTTTTTGCATCATTTATTCCTAAGCCATTAGAAAATAAGAGTGGAAATGGACTTCATATAAATATTTCTATTTCAAAGAATGGTTTAAATATATTTAGAAATAATAATAATGAATACTCAAAGGAAGTAGAAAGTTTTATTGCTGGAATTTTAGATAAAATAAAAGAAATTACATTATTTTTAAATCCTATAATAAACTCTTATGAGCGTTTTGGAAAATTTGAAGCACCTAAATATATTTCATGGTCACATCAAAATCGCTCACAACTTATTAGAATACCAGCAGCAACAGGTGAAAAGATGAGGATGGAGTTAAGATCACCTGATTCAGCAATTAATCCATATTTAGCATTTTCGTTAATTATTAGTGCGGGGCTTTATGGAATTGAAAATAATTTAATATTATCAGATGAAGTAAATGAGAATTTGTATACAGCTAATGAAAAAATAACAAATAATATAGAAAAATTACCAGAGAATATTAAGGAAGCCATTGATATTGCAAAAAATAGTGAATTCATAAAAAATACAATAGGTGAAGAGGTTTTAAGTAAATATATTTGTTTAAAGGAAGAAGAATACAACCAATATATTAGTTCGGAAAATAAAGAAGAAATAAAAAAAATGTATTTTGAGTGTATTTAAGCTGGTATAAGGGGGCGATTTTTATAGATAGTGTATTAATTGTATCAAGTAGTAAAAAAGGTATAACCTTTTTTACTGAAATGCTCTCTCAAAATTCTTATGAGGAAATCGTCACTGTAACAAATGGTGGAGAAGCAAGAAGACTTTTAGTAGAAAGAGATTTTGATTTGTGCATTATTAATGCGCCGTTAGTAGATGAATTTGGGGATGAATTTGCCAGCAATATAGTATCAAATGGAATAGGACAAGCAATTTTAGTTGTTAAAACAGATATTTATAATGAAGTTTCTGAAAAGGTTGAAAAATTAGGTGTAATTACTATAGCTAAACCAATGAATAGAGCAATATTTTGGAGTGCGTTAAAAATAGCAACAGCTACCTTTAATAAAATTTCAATATTAAAGAATGAAAATAATAAACTATTACAAAAGATAGAAGATATTAGAATGATAGATAGAGCTAAATGCATATTAATTCAATATTTAAATATGACGGAGGCAGAAGCGCATAGATATATAGAAAAACAAGCTATGGATATGAGAACTACAAAAAGGTCTATAGCTGATGGAATATTAAAAACATACGAAAACTGAAAATAAAAAGAAGTTGTATCTATAACACAATTGAATGTTGATACAACTTCTTTTATATATAATCTTATAAATTATAATATATAATAAATAATAAGTTTAATTTAGTTAGGTGGTAATAAGATGCTTAAAGAAATAAGTGAAAAAGAATTTGAAGATAAGGTTAATATAAGATTTAAAAATATAAATGAAGGTTTTTTTAGATTTAATAATAAAATTTTAAAAGTTAATGAAGAGTGCGAAGAGAAAAATATGATAAGTTTTATGGAGCAGGCTTTTGATTTAAATGGTGAAGATAATGCGTATGTAGATTTTTATTATAATTATATAGATGATGAAGCTAAAGAAAAATTTGAAAAATTATTATGTCAAGAAGATAAGGAGTTTTTAGAAAATTTTAAAAATCAATGCAATGATAAAGGGGTATATTATAGGTTATCAAAAGATAGTATACCATTTATAACAAGATTAAATATAAATGAAGTTCTATTTTGTACTATTTATTTTACTAAAAAGCCTATGACTATATGGGGAAATTACAATAAAAAATTCCCTATATTTTATGATTCTGAAAAAGTATTAGAGTTATATGATATTATTGCAAAAAATAATAAATTAATAATTGAACAAAATTAAAATTAAGATAATAAATTAAAATTAAAATATACTATTGTTGGGAAAATAATAATTTTATTGAATAAATGGTAAAAAAAGGTTGAAACAATTGGTGAAAAAAAGTATAATAATGTTTGGGATAAAAAGTTAAAAGTTGTAATTTGTTAGAAGAAAATAGGGGGTGGGGAGAAAATGTTGGAAAGCACAAATACAGAAAATCAAAATTATTTACAATATTTTTTCGATATTTCTGTAGAACTTATGGCTATAATCGATATAAATAATAAGTTTAAACGTGTAAGTAAAAGCTGGACGGATATTTTGGGGTGGAATGAAGAAGAACTTTTAGATTCAAATTGGGATAAATTTATACATGTAGATGAAATAGATACGATTAAAAAGTTTATCGCTGATATATATATAAAAAAAGAAATAAGAAATACAAAAATAAAGTTTAAATGTAAAGATGAAAAATATAAATGGATAGAGTGTAATATAAAATATATAGAAAGTAATAAAATTTTTATTGTTAGTGGAAGAGATGTTACAGAGAGTTTGCTAATTAAAGAAGAAAAAGTGTCTTATGAAAAAGCAATTGAAGTAGAAACTATGAAAAATCAATTTTTCTCAAACGTTTCGCATGAATTTAAAACACCTTTAAATATTATTTTAACAACAATGCAACTTATAAATAGTAATATAGAATCTAAAAACATAATATCATCATCTGAAATCAATCTAGAGAAATATATGAATTCTATTAAACAAAATTGTTATAGATTATTAAGGCTTGTAAATAATATAATAGATATGAGTAGAATTGATTATGGATATTTTGAAACTCATCTAGGAAATTATAATATTGTTAGTGTAGTTGAAGATATAACAATGTCTATATTAGAATATGTAAAAGTAAAAGGAATTAATCTTATATTTGATACAGAAATAGAAGAAGAAATAATAGCGTGTGATCCTGATAAAATTGAAAGAATAATATTAAATTTATTATCTAATGCAATTAAATATACAGATAAAGGTGGAACATAAAAGTAAGTGTAAAAACTAATGATAATAATGTATATATATCAGTGATGGACACTGGAATAGGTATTCCAAATGATAAGTTACCACATATATTTGATAGATATACTCAAATTGATAATGGAATAACGAGAAAGTGGAATGGAAGTGGAATAGGATTATCGCTTGTAAAATCATTAGTAGAATTACAAGGTGGAAAAATATCTGCTAAAAGTGAATTTGAAAAAGGTAGTGATTTTATAATTATGCTTCCAATAAAACAAATTGAAGTTAAAAATAATATAAGCACAATGAATAATTTAACTACTTCAAAGGTTGAGAAATGTAATATAGAATTTTCAGATATATATAATTAAAAAATAAAATAAAGTATATTAATGATAAATATAAGTCTCTAAATAATATTATTTTAAAAATATTATTTAGAGACTTATATTTTTATTTTTTTAATTATATTTTATTTAGTATAAATTTTATTTATACTTTCTTTTCCCATTAATAAAGTAATAAAATAACTCATTAAAATAACACCGGGAATATCTATAAACAACCTTACTAAAGTAAATTTATATCCTAAAGATGAAAATTCAAATAATAAAGTAGAGACTTTAGTAAGACACCAAGCGGTCATAAAAATTAAAACATTACTAAATTTAGCACCTTTTTTTATTAATATTGCAGTAAATGGAAATGATGCATACATGGGACCAGCAGCAATGGAGCCAATGAGCATAGCTAATAGGATTCCAATAAAGCCAGATTGATCGCCCATAAATTTAATTAGTGTTTCTCGTGGTACCCAAGCATCCATTAAACCAAGTAAAAGCATAATTGGTGGAAGAACACTTAGCATTTGTATAAAACTTGATTTGGCATTAGAAATAGTATTAAAAGCAAACTCACTTTTAAAGATAAACAATAGAATAAGTACAAAAACTAACAAAATAAATACTTTATATCTTTTTATAACATTAACTAAAGTTTTCATATTAGCATCATAACCTTTCCTAATATTAATCCAACTATAATAGAAAATAAAAAAGCTATAAAATTTCTAAGAAAAGCAGCTTTAGCACCAATGTATTTAGACTCAAGTGGAAAAGTAACAATACCGACCATTGCTAATGTAGAAACTAAAGCTGCAACTTGAGAGTATCCAGCTCCATTTATTAGTAATGTATTGCCTAATGAAAATGCTACAAAAGTTGGCATCATAGTAATTGAGCCTATTACTGCAGAGAATATAACTCCTAACACACCAGAACTTTCACCAATTAAATGAGAAATAGTTTCAGCATCTAAAAAAGATAGCAGCATTCCAACTATTATTATTATTGATAGAAATTGAGGCATTATATTTTCAAATGATTTTAAACCGGTAATTATAGCTGTTTTTGTTTTCTTTTTATCTTTAAAAAAAGAAATAATAAGAAAAATTATAGCAATAGAATATAAGATTTTAGATGTCATATAATACTCCTCAATATAGTAGTAAAAATATATAATTTAATTAAAATATATATATGTTATTAAATTGGTATATGTGAATATATAATTTAAACAGATATAAATGGAGGTATAGTTATGGATATATATACAATAGGACATTCTAATTATTCTATAGAAAGATTGATAGAAATGTTAAAATATTTTGGAATTGATTGCGTAGTTGATATTAGAGGTACTCCATATTCAAAATATAATGTTCAATTTGATAAGGAAACTATTAAATATACTTTAACTAAAGCAGGATTTATATATATTTATATGGCAAAGGAATTTGCAGCAAAAAGAATAAATAAACAATCATATAATGAAGAGGGATATTCTGATTTTGAAAAAGTAATATATGAAGATGATTTTATTAAAGGAATTGAAAGATTGAAGGTTGGATGTGAAAAGGGGTATAAGATAGTATTACTTGGTGCAATGCAAGATCCTTTAAGATGTCATAGGAGTATTTTGGTAGGAAGAGCATTAAGAAAAGCTGGATTTAATGTTAAGCATATATTAGATGATTACTCTATTGTTTCGCAAGAGAAAATTGAAGAGGGGCTTTTAGATAAATATTTTAGCAACAGAGGGCAATTGACTATAGATTCATTACTTGGGAATGAAATTAGTGAAGATGAAATGGTAGAAGAAGGGTATAGGCTAGCCAATAAAGAGATAGGTTATAGAATAGAAAATATTTTGAAGTAAAAGTAAAAAAATGATGATATAAAACTAATATTACATAAATTTATATCATCATTTTCATATTCAAATTTTAACTATTAATATTATTTACATCTATATCTTGATATATAAGAATCAAAATTCCACTTTGCAAGAAAGCTTTTAGCGCAGTTATAGCCAGAATTAAATAAATTTAAGTATTCGTCTTTTGATATACCAAAATCAACAGTTCCAACATCGTAAGTTTTTATTTTTATAGTACGTACAGAATCCTTATTGTTCAAAAATGCCTCATCATCTTTGGTCAGAATAGTATCCACTACATCACAAGCAAAGGTAATTAAATTACTTTTATTAGGATGAACTTTTTTTAAATCTTTATTACTAACTAATTTTAAGCCAAAAGTTGGCCACCGCGGATTATTTTCTACATCAAAAATCCATACAGGAAAATTACTTAATAAGCCACCATCAACAATAAAGCTTGAACTTTTTCCGTTATTAAGAACTACAGGATTAAAGTAAAATGGAATGCTAATACTCATTCTTACAGCCTTAGCGATTTCAAATTCTAATGGATCTATATTGTATTTTTTTAAGTCATCAGGAAGAATAAGAAGTTCTTTATTTGTAACATCGGATGCAATTACTTTAAGAGGACTTTCACCATTTATAGCAATATCTTTAAATTTACTTTTACCTTTAGCTTTATACATATCATTAAGATATTCTTCTATGTTATTGCCGGAAAATAATCCTTTATTTTTAAATAAACTTATTGCAGAACCTATTAATGGCAATAAGGTTAATTTATTTTTATCGTAGAAATATTTAAAATCTAAATTTAATAAGATATCTTTTAATTCTTTACCACTATATCCAACTGCAAGTAAAGATGTAACTATTGCACCTGCAGAAGTACCGGCATAATGCTCAAATGTATATCCTTGTTCTTGTAAATAGTAAATTGCGCCTAATAAAGCAATTCCTTTTACTCCACCACCTTCACAAACAATATCAGCCTTCATATATTCACCACCATATTAAATTGAATCAATACAGTATATGCTTAACTGGTAAGTTTTGAACAAAAGTGATAGTGAAAAGTTAATAATATAATTTGTTATTTTAGTGAGCTAGAATTTAAAAAGTATTCCTATAACTGCTGCGCTAGCTATGTAAACTATTGGATGTTTCTTTAATTTTGAAATAGCAAATATTAAAACAACTAATAAGATGGTAGATTTTATATTAATTATATCTAAGATTTTATGAGTTATATTAAATTTATCTAAAGCTAATATAGATACTTTAAATACTTGATATCCGGCAGCAGCTATTAAAGCTGCAACAGCAGGTCTTAATCCGTAGAATACTGATTCGACAGCTCTACTTTCTTTAAACTTATTTAAAAAGTGTGCAATTATAATTATTACTATTACAGAGGGAGTAACTAATCCAAGTGTTGCAATTATACCTCCAAGTATTCCAGAGGCACGGAATCCAGCAAAAGTAGCCATGTTAACTCCAATAGCACCGGGAGTTGATTGAGATACTGCAATCATATCCATTAACATTTGATTATCAAACCAGTTGTATTTAGCAGCTAGTTCATATAGAAAAGGAATTGTTGCAAGGCCCCCACCAACGGAAAATAAGCCAACTTTACAAAATTCTAAAAATAAAGTTAAATAAATCATTGTTTTTCACCTCTCAAAGATTTAGAAATAAATCCAATTAAACCAGCAGCTATTACTATATAAACTGGTGATAATCCAAAGAATGCTGAAATAATAAATGTAGCTAATGCGATTATTACACCTAAATAATCTTTAACAGATGATTTTAACAGTTTAACTACTGTAGTTATAATCAATGCAACAACAGCAACCCTAATTCCTGCAAAAGCACTTTGAACTATAGCTAGATTTGCAAAGTTTTGAAGAAATGATGCAATTATAAGTATTATAACTATAGATGGGAAAATTACTCCAAGAGTAGCAACTATTCCACCAATAACACCTCTAAGTTTAAAACCTATAAATGTTGCTGTGTTAACAGCAATTACTCCAGGTGTACATTGACCAACAGCATAGTAATCTAGGATTTCTTTCTCTGTTGACCATTTTTTATTTTCAACAATTTCTTTTTGAATTAGAGGAAGCATAGCATATCCACCACCAAATGTAAGAGCACCAATCCTACAAAAGGTCCAAAATAAATCAAATAATTCTTTCATTGATAAATAATCTCCTTTTAAAAATATTTTATTTATATAGAACTAAAATAGATAAAATAATATAAATTAGATATAAGTTCCATTTGATATTATATACTTAATTTATGGAAGTAAACAACTTAATATAAGATAATACTTTCAAAAAATAAATTTTTATATAATAACGAAAATACCAGATTACATAATAATAAAATATTTTTAATAACTAAAAAATAAAATAAAGTGTTAAAAAACTATGTACGTAGGTACATTTTAATAAAAAATTAGTACATTTATGCTATTTGAATATAAAATCAGTACCACAATTGCATATATTAGTTGTAATTTATGAGCACTTTAGTCATTACTAATAAAAAGCAATTAGTATAAAATATAAGTATCTAGTTGAGAAATATAAAAGAGAATAGAGGTGAGAATAATGAAACTAGAGAATAAAATATTAAAACTATCAGTAATAGGTGCGTTATTCTTTGCGCTATTTGGTATTGCATGGGGATGAGCGATAAAATCTGATATGATTATATTCGATGGATTATATTCATTTATCAGTTTAATATTATCAATGTTATCCTTATATATTAATAATTACATGGCAAAAAGAGATTTTGATAAATTTCCTTTTGGTAAACATATTTTAGAACCAATAGTTATTTCAATAAAATCATTAATAATCGCTATTATGTGTTTATATTCATTAATAGATGCAATAAAAACAATAGTAAGTGGTGGAAATAGCGTATCACTTGGTTTAGCAATTATATATTCAATTGTATCAGTAGTTGGATGTGGAGTAATTTCATTTTATATGAAAATTAAAGAGAAGGAATTATCATCAGAGCTTATTAAGGCAGAGTGTATGCAATGGTTTATGGATACAGCATTAAGTACTGCTGTATTAGTTGCATTTTTAGTTGCAGAAGTTTTAGCAAAAACAAAGTTAAATATTTTAAATCCGTATATTGATCCAGGTATGACAGTAGTGGTTTCTTTAATATTTATAAAAATGCCTATAAAGACATTTATAAACAGTTTTAAAGAAGTAATGTGTGTAAAGGCTGATGATGAAATAAATGAAGATATTTATGTATTAGTTAAAGAAATTGAAGAAGAATATAAATTTGAAGATTCTATAACAAGAGTATCTAAAATTGGTAGTGAGCTTAGAATTGAAATAGATTTTGTTTATAATAAAGATAGTAAACTTAAAACTCTAGATCAAATGGATAGAGTAAGAGAAGAAATAAATAATGCCATTAAGCATATTGATTATAATAAATGGCTTAATGTTTCATTTACTGGAAATAAAAAATGGGCAATATAAAAAGACCAGCAATAGCTGGTCTTTTTATTTATAATTTATTTTTGTATAATTATGTATATAATCTATTATAGTAATAAATAGAATTTAACATAATAGATTAAAAGTTATATAAGGAGTGGAAATTTTATGAATAACTGATAGATAGAAAAATTATATTGCATTACATACATAAATAAGGAGATATTTTAAATGAAATTTTTGATGAATTTTATAAAGGGTATTGTTATAGGTGTATCCATGTTGGTTCCAGGAGTA
This sequence comes from Clostridium celatum DSM 1785, assembly GCF_000320405.1. GTDB lineage: Bacteria > Bacillota > Clostridia > Clostridiales > Clostridiaceae > Clostridium > Clostridium celatum. The sequence continues at coordinate 29,952 of NZ_KB291627.1, forward strand.
AGTGGTGGAACTATGGCTATAATTTTTGGAATATATGATGATTTGATACATGCAGTTGGTAGCTTTTTTGAGGATTGGAAAAAACATAGTAAGCTTTTAATTCAGTTAGCTTTAGGTGGAATAGTTGGAGTATTACTTTTTAGTAGAATGATAGAAAAAATTTTAGGAAAATTTCCTAGTATCATGGGTTTCTTTTTTATTGGAATAGTATGTGGTGGAATACCAACATTATATAAAAAGGCTACTATAGGAAATAAGAAAAGTTCTGATATTATATTTTTGATTCTAGGGTTAATAATTGCAATATTATTATCAAAAGATCCAGAAGCCATTTCAGTTATGGCTACAGCAGGAGATAGTAAGGGATTAATATTTCTATTTATAGCAGGTATAGTAATATCAGTTGCATTTATATTACCAGGCCTAAGTACCTCATTTATGTTACTTATATTAGGGTTATATAATGTTACATTAAATGCTATAAATACGTTTAATATTAAGTTTTTAGTTCCGATGATACTAGGAATTTTTATTGGAACAATAGCAACTAGTAAGATAATAGAAATATCTCTCAATAGGTATCCTAATAAAACATATATGATGATTTTAGGGTTTGTTATTGGATCAATAATACCTATATACCCAGGCATGCCAAATGGAATTAATATTTTATATTTAATTATATCATTAATTGTTGGATTTTTAATAATTTACTATATTAGCAAGGTAAGCGATATTATTAATTGATAATAAAGGGTATAATATATTAAATTTTAATTTAAATAATAAAAAATAATAAAAAAAGTTAGTCAGATGACTAACTCTTTTTTTATTTGTAGGAACTTTTATGTTAGAATATTAGTCTAATAATGTGAAATATTAAAATTTTGTAATTAAATTGTAAGAAAATATTAGGATTTATATGATAGAATACATTGGATAAAAATGTTATTATATTATAATAAATAGCAAAAAATAAAATATTTTCAAAAATGTGGAGGGTGAAATGGGGAAAGTATTAAAAAGAATGCTTGCAACAATGTTATCACTAACATTTGTTGTTAGTGCAATAGGGTGTTCTAATAGCACAACTGCAAAAAATGAAAAAGGAAGATATGTAGAAGAAAGATATGAATTACCTAGTAATACCTATATCCAAAGTATGGTAAAGCTAGATGATGGTAAAATCGCAATTATTGCTTATAATGAAGAAGGAAAATTAACATCATTCATATCAGAAGATGGAGGTAAAACTTTAACTGAAAGTACTATAGAATTACCTAAAGAAGAAGGAAAAGAAACTGCAGTTATGAGTTCTACATATTTAAGTGATGGCAGAATTATTTTAAGTTATTACTTTATGGAACCATTTAATGAGGATTCAGTAACTTTAGATGGTACTATAACAGAAGGAGAAGTAGCAGAAGGTGATTCAGAAACTACAGATGACAATATAAAAGAAGAGTGGGTATATGAAGAACCAGAATATAAATATGCCATAATAGAAAATGGTGGAACTATAACTGATATTGATTTAGGTAACAATACAGAAAATGAACACGAAATGATGTATGGTGGACCACAGCAATTAGCATCAGCAGCTAATGGTGATATTTTTTATTCTAATGGAATGGGAGAAGTTATAACTCAAATAGATGGTGAAACATTTGAAGAAAAAAATATATTTTCAAGTGATGATTATATAAATAGTTTTTTATTAGTTGGAGATTCATTAATAATATGTGGATTTGATTCAATCATAGAATTCGATATTAATACTGGAAAAGAAATTGGTAATTTAGAAGAATTAGAAAAAGAAACTATTAAATCACAAACTTCTTACTATCCATCATTTATTAATTCAGGTAGTAAAGATAAACTTTATTATTATAATGTAAATGGATTATTTGCTTATGATATGGAGTCTAAAAAAGTTTCACAATTAATAGATGGAGCATTATCGTCATTTGGTATGACAGATATGTATTTAATGGCATTTATAGAAAAAGAAAATGATGAGTTTTTAGCGGCATTTAATGATTGGACAAACAACGAAGTTACGCTTATAAATTACAAATATGATGCAGAAATAGCATCAGTTCCAGACCAACAAATAAGAGTATATTCTTTATTAGAAAATGATGCAATAAGACAAGCTATTTCAGCTTATGCAAAAGCACATCCAGATATTTATATAAAATATGAGATTGGATTAAGCTGGGATAATGGAGTAACAGAATCAGATGCACTTAAAACTTTAAATACAGAAATAATGGCAGGAAATGGACCAGATATAATTTTATTAGATGGACTTGAAGCAGAGTCTTATATTGAAAAAGGTTTATTAGAAGATTTAAGTGATGTTATTTCTCCAATGGTAGATAATGATGAGATATTTAAAAATATAGCAGATGCCTATACTGTTGATGAAAAGATATATCAATTTCCAACATCATTTAGATTCCCAATGTTAGTTGGTAATAAGGATACTATAAATTCAGTTACAGATTTTAAATCATTAGTTGAATTAACTAAAAAATTAGCAAGTGAATCAGATAATAGGGTATTCTCTGATTATTACTCTCCAAAAGGGTTATTATATGCTTTATATTATTTATATGGAAACAACTGGCTTAATAGTGATAAAACTATAAATGTAGATGAAATAAGTAATTTCTTTACATTAACAAAGGAAATGTATGATGCAATAGATGCAAATTATCAAAAATATATAGAAAGCATGAATGATAAATACCAAATGGATACTAATAAGGATTCAAACTTTAGTGTAGATTCTGAAGAGGGAATTGCTGATAAAAATGAAGTAGATGAAAATTATGAAGATGTAAGTAATGTTTATGAACTACAATATTATTTAAGTCCATCAATTTATGCTGATTCTTTCTTAATGGATGAACCAGTAAGCTTAATGTATGGAAGCTTAGATGGAACTTATGGATATTCTTCATTAATTACAGCTTTACTTAATGATACTAAATTGGATTACAAGGTTTTATCTAGAGGTGATGAAAAAATATTCATTCCTTCAAATGTAATTGGAATAAATGCAAAGAGTGAAAATAAAGATGCAGCTAAAGAAATATTAAAGGAAATGCTTTCAGAAAAATCAAAAGATAATATGATGTATTCTCAAGGATTAACAGTAAATAAAAAATCTTTAAAGAACCAATTTGAATTAGAGAAGAGTGAATATTATGAACCTGAATTTGATGAAACAACTAATCATTATACTCAAGGTAGCATGATATTTATAGATGAAAATGGAAAAGAAAAAGAAATAAAACAATTATGGCCAAATGAAGAGGATGTTAATAAATTAATAGGCGAAATAGAAAGCTTACAAGTGGCACCAGTAATGAATAGAGTATTATTAGTCGAAGTTGCCAAACAATTTAATGAATTCGCAACAGGAAATATTACTTTAGATGATGCTATGAATACAATAGTAGACAACTTAGATCTTTATTTATCAGAGTAATATGGAACAAGTACGTAAAAGAAAAAAGCAAAAATTAACTGGCTTATATTTCGTAATGCCTAGTCTAATAGGGGTAGCAATATTTACATTGCTTCCCTCTTTAGATGTTTTTATTAGATCCTTTCAAAGTGCCATTTCAAGAGAATTTGTAGGGTTAGAGAATTATGTAGAGGTATTTGGTAATACTGCATTTAAATTAGCAACTCAAAATACAATTAAGTTTGTTAGTATATGTATACCATTATTATTAGTATTATCATTACTTATTGCAGTAATATTAAATAAGTTTGTTGAAGAATCACAAATATTAAGAACTGCTTTTTTAATACCTATGGCGGTACCTATAGCTTCAGTAGTATTAATATGGAATATTGTATTTCATGAGCAGGGGGTTTTAAGTGGGGTATTAGATAAATTTCAAATAGGTAGTCAAGATTGGATGAGTACAGGCTTTTCTTTTTGGATATTAGTATTTAGTTACATATGGAAAAATTTAGGGTACAATATTATATTATGGTTAGCAGGACTGAATGCAATATCAAAAGAAGTATATGAATCTGCAAGGGTAGATGGTGCAGGGGAATTTACATGTTTTACAAAGATAACGCTTCCTTGTTTAAAGCCAACGTTATATACTGTTGCTGTATTATCGCTACTTAATTCTTTTAAAGTATTTAGAGAAGCATATTTAGTAGCTGGAGATTATCCAGATAAAAGTATGTATTTATTACAACACTTATTTAACAATTGGTTCAGAGAAATGTCATTTGGTAAAATGGCAGCAGCATCTGTGTTATGGCTATTATAATATTTATTTTAATAATGCTTCTTCAAAGAGCATGGGAAAATCAAGATTAGGAATGGAGAGTAAGAAAATGAAAAAAAAATTAATATTTATTATATTACTAATAATATCTTTATTTATGTGCTTTCCGGTAATATTCTTAATTGCGGGTTCTTTTATGGGCGTTGGAGAGCTAAAGAGTTATTTAGGACCTGTTTTATCAGAAAATATAAGTGGTTTTGTATCTTGGGAATTGTTACCTAAGTATCCTACTTTAAGATCATATGTAGAGCTATTATTAGATACACCACAATTTTTTGTAATGTTTTGGAATTCTGTGAAAATAGTATTCTTTTCTATATTAGGGCAGCTTTTATTTGGTATTGCAGCTGCATGGGGGTTTGCAAGATATAAGTTTCCATTTAAAAAAATACTATTTACGATATATATTGTAGTGATGTTAATGCCATTCCAAGTAACAATGTTATCAAGTTACTTAGTTTTAGATTCAATTAACATATTGGATACTCACTTAAGTATTATATTACCTGCAATATTTTCAACTTTTTCAGTATTTATAATGTATAGATTTTTTTGTAATATACCGGAATCTATTATAGAATCAGCAAGAATTGATGGTGCTAGTGAGATAAAGATATTTATTAAGATAGGAATTCCATTAGGTATGCCAGGAATAATGTCAGCAGTAGTATTACAATTTTTAGAATACTGGAATTTAATAGAACAGCCATTAACTTTCTTAAAGGATAAGGCACTATGGCCATTATCAATTTATCTACCTAATATTACTTTAGAAAATGCTGATATAGCATTTACAGCATCAGCAGTAACACTTGTTGCAGCTATAATAGTATTTTTTGCAGGACAAAGTTATTTAGAGCAAGGTATTGCAGCATCAGCAGTAAAGGAATGATGAGTTATGAATGAGAAAATAAAAAAAATAATAAATTATAAATATGTTAAAAAAGGAAAAGATACTCTGCAAAAGAAAGCATTAAAATCTTTAGTAGCTTTTTTGTTTGTAATGATAATTTGTACAATGTTATCTAGATTTGCAGATTCTTTGACTATACCTGTTATTACAACAGAAAATCCAAAAACTAAAACTATAGTAGATGAGGTTAAGGCTAGCGGCAGAATTGTCAAAAGTAGAGAAGAAAAAATATCTATAGTTGAAGGATTAAAAATAGACTATGTTAATGTAAGTTTAGGTTCTACAATTAAGGTTGGAGATACTTTAGTTGAACTTAATATAGACGATTTAAATAATAAGATATCAGAGCTTAGGGAAAATGTAGAAAAGGAAGAAAAAACTATAGCAAGGGCAATAGAAGATTATAATAAAGCAATAGAAAGTAAAAATCAAAGTGTTACTACAGCATTAAATGAATTAAATGCTGCAGAAAAAGCATTAAATGATTATGCTGCTTTAAAGGACGAAGAAAAAGATCCTATGACACAAGAAAGTTTAAATGCAGATTATGAAAATAAAAAAGCTATGTATAATCAAGTTGTTTCTGAGGCTAATGACACTACAGATTTAGATCGTAATCTTCAAGATATAAAGGATTCTGTTGATACAGAAAAATATTATAAAGAAATTGAAAAATTACAACCATTAATAGAGGCAAAAGGACTAGTTAAATCTGATAGAGAAGGTATAGTTACAAGTGTTTTTGCTGAAAGTGGAGGTGTTACATCAGATACAATAATATCTATTGCAGATAAAAATTCAGGGTATAAATTTATAGCTCAAATTGAAAAGGATAAAAGAAGTACAGTAAAGCAAGGACAAGAGGTTGCTTTAACTTTAAATAATTCACAAACAGTGGATAAATTAACAATTGAAGCAATTGCGAATAGTACTGAAAATCCAGGATACTTAGATATTACTGTTATACTACCAGTTGGAATTGGTGAAATTGATGATATGGGCGAACTTATTATTTCAAGTACAGCTAAAAAATATGGTACTTGTGTGCCTTTAGCAGCACTTAGACAAGGAGAAAATAATAATTATTATGTTTTAGCTGTTAGTGAAAAAGAAACAGTACTTGGAACAGAAAAAGTTGCAAAAAAAATTGAAGTTAGAGTAGAGAAAAAAGATGGAGAATTTGCAGCTATTAGTGATGGAACTATAGCTAGAAATGAACAAGTTATAGTTGGAAGTAATAAAACTGTGGAAGATGGCGACAGGGTTCGCTTGGAGACAGAATGAGAAGGGCAGTAAGGCAAATAATTAAAGTATTATTAATGTTTGCTTTAGTTATGTGCTTTGGATTATCTATAGGTTATGTTAATAATATCAAGAATGAAAAAAAAGTAATTAATTACTATTTTGAGGAAACAGAAGTTAATATAGATAGACTTAAGTCTATTAAGGAAAGTAAAAATGATATTTCTATGGTAGGATGGGCTGAAAAATCATTGCAATCAGCATATAATCCAGACTTCAATAGAACTATAAATAATTTAAAAGTATTACTTGTTAGTGGAAATTCTTCTTTAATAATTGACGGACCTTTATTATTTGAAGATGACAAAGAAGGATGCCTAATAGATGAAGAAACTTCATATAAGCTCTTTGGAAGTAAGCATGCAGTAGGAAAAGAAATAATTTATAATGATAGAAGTTTAGTTGTTAGAGGAATTCATAAAGGAACAACTTCAAATATTATAGTTCAATTATTAGATGATTCCCAGGAAAGTATGACAGGATTATCATTTGATGGCACAGAGTTTAGCTTTAATGAGATTAAAGATTTAACAAACACGTTAGGATTTAAAGAAATGCCTATAAATGCTTCTTTATATTATAATTTAGCAAATGCTATAATGATGATATTTCCTATTATTGCATTATTATTAATAGCTATAAAAGTAATAGTATATGCTATGAAGGCAAAAAATAAGCCAATATTATTATTTATATATCTTTGTATGATAATTATATTAGGAACAATTTTCTTAAAAATAACAAATATAAAAATAACTATTCCATTAGATATGATTCCTAATAAATGGTCAGATTTTGATTTCTGGGGCAACTTATGGAGAGAATATATTGAAAAATTTAAATATGTAATGTATATGAAAAAATATGGAATGGATATTTATAATATTGAAAATATGATTATGGCCACGGTATATTCAATACTTACCATTATATTATTTGTTATTAATTTAAAAGCTATTAAAATAAATAGTATTAGGGAATTAATAGGAATAAATTTAATATTAGTACTAAATTCATTTGTTGTAGTTCTTTTAGTATGGAAAAAATATAGCTTTGATGTTAATATACCAATACTTTGGGCAATATATCCATTGTATCTTTGTGCAGATTATTTCATAAGAAAACATGAAAAATATTTTGTTTATAATGAAAATAGAGATAAGATTCAAAATAACAAAATTAATACGGAATCTAATGAAGTAATGGTATAAAATAAATTTAATTTATAGGTTTTTAAAATGGTAGATATCTATTGATATCTACC
>NZ_KB291628.1 GCF_000320405.1 Clostridium celatum DSM 1785
TTTTAAACAGGGGGTTTTTCAACAAACTGATATATATTTGTATAATAAACAAATATATATATACTCTATTTTTAATTGTGATTAACAATCATAATCATTTTCTTTTTCAGTAGGAGCTTCGATTAAAGTTGCAAAGATAAATCTATGATGGTGTCCATCTACTGTTGTGGTATATCCAGTAACTAGATGAACATGCTTGCCTTTTCCTACATATATTGCAGGACCAGTAACAGCATAAATTCTATGATGATGGTCTACAAAATCAGTATTAGTAGCTAATTTATGAACATGAGAGTTACCGTACCTTATAGCCTCGCCTGTAACTCCAGCAAAACGATGATTGTGTTTATCATCACATTCTTCTGCAAACATTGTTGAGCCAAGGAATTCATGAACGTGCTTCATAATAGTTGTATTTGAATTTTCTTCATATTCATCAAAAAGATTTCCATAATTATCATATCTATTTTTCATAACAATACTACTCCTTATTTATTTATATAATATATGTTATGAAAGTAAGGTGAGATTTGACATAACTTTTGATATATTTTTAATAAATAATTAATATAGTTTTTTTCTTTGAAGCATAACAATAGAAGAACTAATACTCAGGATTTGTTCCATAATCTAGCCAAGAATTTAAAGTATTACTTGTAAGTTTAGCGTCTTCTTCAGAATTATAAGGAATGGCAATAGAGTCTATTATTCCATCTTTTTTTTCGTAATATATAACAACATAATTTGATGAAGAATTCTTATTTTGACCTTTAGTATTAATTATGATATCTAAATTATCCTTAACATATTTTCCGGTTTCTATAAGATTAATAGAATCTTTAAAAATCATTTTATCTTTAAACGTAAGAAAAGTATCATTAATTTCCAAATTACCAGCAGTACTGTATATAATCATAAGTACCTCCTAAAATATATTTATAATAATATAAAAACTTAATAATATGTATACGAAAAAATTTTAAAATTATGATATATTCTTTTAATATTATATAAATGATATAATATAATGATAATTTAATGAGATATTGTATAAATAAATATTGAGAGTTTTATTAGAAAATGAATTGCATTAAGGAATGATAAAAGATGAACAGTAAAATAGATTATAAAAGATTAAATTTTAAAGTTGCTAGAGAGATTTTACAAGGAAAAAACATTGTTTTTACAGGAAGAGGATTTTTAGTTAGAGGGGAACTGATGAGGCTTGCAAGGCAAGCAGGTGCTAATGTAGATAGTGTTGTAACTAAAAAGTGTGATATTTTAATCGTTGGTGAAAAGCCGGGAAGTAAGCTTAGAAAAGCTAAAATTTTGGGATGTGAAATAATTACTACAGATGACTTTAAAGATATTTTAGAAGGAAAAATTCAGGAAAGTAAACTAGTAAATAATAATGAAGATATATTAGATTTTAATTTAATTAATGAAACTAATATTTTAAATATTGGTTTAGACAATAAAAATGAGGAAAGAATTAATATTGAAAACAAAAATATAGCAGTATTTATTAAAAATGAAATATTAAAGCAAAAGACTATACTAAATGTTAAAAAGTATGGAGGAAATCTTTTAGAAACATTAGATGAGGAAATTGTGGATTTGGTAGTATATCAACCACATTCAGATTTTGATTATTTAATAAAAAGAGCAGAAATGTTAAATATAAAGTTATTTACAGTAGGAAATTTTAATAAATTAATTATGGCGTAGTCTAGAGATTATATATAAATAAAATATGGTTTAGTATTATTATATGGTGTGTTTGAGTTTTATATAAGTTAAAAGTATTGGAGGAGTATATGAGAGGAAACCAATTTAAAAACATAACATTAGGGATTATAATAACAGCAAGTGTTATAAGTATTTATGGATGTACAGAAAATAAAAAAAGTAATAATCAAAATATTATAGAGGATACTAATCAAAATATAAATGAAGATGATAGTAATAAAAATATTATAACTGAGGAAGATAAAGAGATTAATATAGAGAAAACAGAAAATAAAGATTCTAATAAAGAGTATGAAATTTTTTCTATATATACTATAGATGTAAATACTGATGAAAAAGTTATTTTAAAAAATATAGAATTAGAAAAAAAATTAAGTGTAGAAGAAAAGTTAGTAGAGTTGGCAAATGAGGTAAGTAATGATTTATTTAATAGTTTACCTCTTGAGCTTATAGAGATAAAGGATATTGAAGAAAAGAGTATAGCTGTATTTAATTTTGAAGAGGTGGGAAAAAATGCAGAAAAAGCTACTTTATTTCAAGATTATGAAGGAGATAGTTGGTTTCAATGTTTTCAAGGATCTGCAGGTGGAAGGGTTACTGAATATACTTTGATAGAAACTTTATTACAAAGGAATTATGAAGGTGAATGGATTGATGGTATAAATTTTACGTATAAAGGTGGAAGTGTAGAATTTGAACATACGCCTAAGCTTTCAGAAATAGTATATAGATAAAAATATAGCTATTTTATAAATTGAAATTAAGTATAGCTTTTAACTAATATTTTTTATAAAATATTAAATAGGTTTCTTCATTAGTTAAAACTAATAACTAAAGGCTCTTAACTTATTTAAAGGTTGCTTTTATATTATAATTTAAGTAAAATTAATTTTGTTAGTAAAAATAAGAGGTGATAATAATGAGTAGTATAGCAGGACATGGTTGTGAAAGAATAGTACCGGAAGAAGCCAAAAAGACTCTTGAAGAAATAGAAAGAAGTATAGTTAAAAGATATAGAAAGCCAATTTGGTCAAAATTTATAAAAGCAGTAAAGGATTATGCTCTTATTGAAGAAGGAGATAAAATAGCTGTAGCTATATCAGGTGGGAAAGATTCATTGCTTATGGCTAAATTATTTCAAGAATTAAAAAAGCATGGACAAGTAAATTTTGATGTTGAATTTATTGCTATGGATCCTGGATATCATCCACAAATAAAAGAATTACTTATAGAAAACTGTGAGCATTTAAATATACCAGTACATATTTATGAATCAAAAATATTTGAAATAATAGATGAAAAAGCAAAGGAATATCCTTGTTATCTTTGTGCAAGAATGAGAAGAGGCTCTTTATATAATAAGGCAAGAGAACTTGGGTGTAATAAACTTGCACTTGGGCATCATTATAATGATGTTATTGAAACTACAATGTTAAACGTACTTTATGCAGGAAACTTTAAAACAATGTTACCTAAATTACAAGCAGATAACTTTGAGGGAATAGAACTTATAAGACCACTTTATTACATTGAAGAGGAAGCTATTAAAAGATTTATAAAATATACAGGATTGTGGCCTCTTAACTGTGCATGTATGGTTGCAGCAGAGAAAATCGGAAATAAAAGACATGAAATTAAGGCTATGATTGCTGAACTTAAAAAGACATTTAATGATGTTGATAAATCAATATTTAAATCAGCTACCAATGTAAATATGAACTCAATACTTGGGTGGGAAAAAGACGGAAAGAAATATTCATTCTTAGACCCTGAAAATGAAATAAAAAAATAATATATTTTTAGAAATTTTACCTAAAAAGGGACAGTATAAATACGGAGATATAACCAATACTAATGATGTAGATTAGTGGAGGTGATATTATGGCAAAAAAAGGCCAAAGAGCAACTTGGGAAAATGATCATTTTAAAGGTCCTAAAAAACCAGCAGCTGCAAGAGTACCAGAGGTAAACAATATAGGAAAAGATAAATAATAAAATTTGATTAAAATATTATGAAAAAATTAAGCTAAAGTGCAAAAATGTATGTACTTTAGCTTAATTTTATATAAAATATAATTATAAGAAAATTTTAGTAAAACTAAATTTAAAATTTTATTTCAGGTTTAATAAAGAGAAATAAATATTTTAAATAAAATTTAGAATAAGTTAATATGAAGATATATAATCCTTTAAATATAGATTATAAATGGCAAAGTGTTAGAGGAAATATATAATGGATAAATAACTATAAAAGTAAAAAATAATAGGAGGATAAAATGGATAAGGAAACATTGTTAAAAATGGACCCACATATATTAGTTAGTATGGTAAATATGAAGTTAAGGGATTTTTACGGAAGTTTAAATGCATATTGTGATGATTTAGGAATAAATAGAGATGAGATTGAAAGTAAATTATTATGTGCAGGTTATAAATACAATAATGAATTAAATCAATTTAAATAATATATAAAAATAAATTAATTTATATATTTTAGATTAGAAATATTTATGAATAAGGTAAGAGGTAGAGTGATGAAAAAAATAAAAGTAGGAAAATTAATAATATTAGCGACAGCTTCAGCGGCATTAGTTACAACTTTAATAAAGGATAAGAAAAATACTAAGGACAACTTAGAAAATTAGTAAGAGATTGTGGATATAAATAATTTTTTGAAAGAATGATATTACTTTTGTAATATCATATTTTTTGCTGTTTATACTTAAGAATATATATAATCATATGTTTTTATAATAAGTGATATAAAAAAAGCAATTTAATAATTTTAAAACACTACTAAAAAGTAAGTAAAGTGCGCTAAGTGATAAGAAAAGGGGAGGTAAAATGAAGAAAAAGGTTGATTTAGTTTCAGGGAATATTTTAAAAACGTTAGTAACATTATCATTACCTATATTAGGAACAGCTTTTATTCAAATGGCATATAGCCTAGTTGATATGATTTGGATCGGGAGGGCTGGAAGTGCTGCAGTTGCAGCAGTAGGAACAGCAGGATTTTTTTCTTGGTTTGGAAATTCGTTAGTAACCATAAGTAAGACGGGGGCAGAAGTTGGTGTTTCACAAGCTATAGGCAAAAATAATAGTAAAGAAAGAAATGAATATGTATATAGTAGTTTGTTTTTATGTATAACTATGGCAATTATATATGGAATACTATTAATAGTGTTTAGAGATGGATTGATTGGCTTTTTTAACTTGGGAGATGAAACAATAATAAGAATGTCTAAAGAATATTTTATAGTAATTGCACTTGGTATGATTTGTGCATTTATAAATCCGCAATTAACAGGGATTTTTACTGCATCAGGAAATAGTAAAACTCCGTTTATTGTGAATACCATAGGGCTTGTAATGAATATAGTTTTGGATCCGATTTTAATATTTGGGATGTTTAATATTAAACCATTAGGAGTTGTTGGAGCTGCGCTTGCTACGGTATTTTCACAATTAATAGTAAGTTTAATATTTATATATACTTTTATTAAGCATGGTTATAATATTAGTTTTAACAATAGAAAGTACATAAATAGAAAAATTATTAAGAGAGTATGTAAATATGGTGGGCCTACAGCTATCCAAAATTGTCTTTTTACATTTTTCTCAATGCTAATTGGAAGAGTAGTAGCTATGGCAGGACCAGTATCTATTGCAGTTCAAAAAGTTGGTTCACAAATAGAGTCTATTTCATGGATGACAGCAGGAGGATTTTCAAGTGCTTTAACTGCTTTTGTTGGACAAAACTATGGAGCAAAGAGAAATGATAGAGTTTTGAAAGGGTATGTAAGCACATTATTTATTTCTTGTTTAGTAGGAGTTTTTGCAACAGTTTTACTAGTTTTTGCTGGAGAACAGCTTTTTAGATTGTTTATAAATGAAAGTGAGGCAATTATTCAAGGAGCAGATTACTTAAGGATACTTGGATATTCACAACTTTTTATGTGTTTAGAAATAACTACAGCAGGAGCCTTTTATGGTATTGGAAAAACAATGACTCCTTCGCTTATAAGTATTATATTTACAGGTCTTAGAGTACCAGTGGCTATAATTTTATTTAAACCTGAACTGCTTGGAATTAATGGAGTTTGGTGGAGTATTAGTGGAAGCAGCATTATTAAAGGAATAATTTTAGTAATATTATTTTATTTTATGTTCATAAAAAAATAAACAAATCTATAGCTTAAAAAAGAAAAAATACAAAATTTTAACTACTTATATTTAAATAAAAATGTACTCTATAGAATAGATAATCTAATATTCTATAGAGTAAATTTTATTACTTTATAAAAGATTTTTATTAAATTTTATGTTTGTAATTATAATTTGTAAATATAATTTAATACTTACAGATTATAAAATAATAAAGTTTATTTTCTTGTAACTTTATAAATCTCAGGAGTATCAATTGTTATTTTTTTGAAGGTATAGCCTTGGCTTTTATAATATTTAATTATACTTAAAAGTGCAGAGGCAGTATTTTTATTGGCAGGAGCATTATGCATTAATACAACAACATTATCTTGTGTTGAAATAGCTCTATTTAAAATTATATCTGGTGAGGAAGGGGGATTAGCTCCATCTAAAGTATCTTGTGTCCAATCATATATTTTAAAATTATTAGCATGAACAGTATCTACCATTTCTTGAGTTAATCTATAGGTACTATTATTAGATCCAAAAGGAAATCTTAATATATAGTAATTTTCGCCAGTAACATCATAAAGAGCCTGTTGAGTCTTTTTCATTTCACAAATAAAATCAGAACTAGAACCATAAAGTTTGGATCTTTCATGAGTAAAACTATGAAGTCCAATAGCATGACCTTCATTTTTCATTCTTAAGATAATATCTTCTTGTCCTTTAATTTGTTGACCTATAATAAAAAATGTTGCAGGAACTCCTTCTGATTTTAAAATATCTAAAGTTTTTGATGTAGTATCACCACCAGGTCCATCATCAAAAGTTAAATAAACAACTTTTTCTGGAGTAGCATTATCATTAAAGGTAGAGCATCTAACCTTTGTACCGCTAGGAGAAAGTAAAAATATACACATAAAAAATAAGAAGAATCTTGAAAAAATTTTGTTCATATTAACAAGTTCTCTCCTTTCTTAAAAATTATAGTAGCTTTGAACACTAAATATAGTATGTACATATATTAAAATTAATATTAATACATAAAATGACAATGTAAATTTTTAATATATATGAGATGTAAAATATAATTTTTTAAACTTTAAAAAATTACGTATTGAAATTGTACTATTATTGATATATAATAGCTAAGAGCTTTAAATCGAATCAGAGAGTTCGGTAAGTAAAATAATGATGATATTAATATAGAATATAGTTAGTATATATTATCATTAAAGATTATAAGAAGTTTATAGTCTCTTACCGAGTGTAAGAGGCTTTTTTATTTACCTTTAATAACAGTCCAGAGAGGCTGAAAAGGGAGAAAGTTAAGTTTCTCCTTAATAAAAATTTAGGAGGATGTATTATGACACAATTTACAGGAAGTTTATCTCAAGAAAAAACTTCAACAAGAGCAATTAAATCAGGGATTTTAAAGGGAGTTTTAGCACTTCAACATTTGATTGCTATGTTTGGTGCAACAGTATTAGTTCCAATCCTTACAGGATTAGACCCATCAGTAGCTTTATTTTCAGCAGGTGCGGGTACATTAATATTCCATTTATGTACTAAAGGTAAGGTGCCAGTATTCTTAGGTTCATCATTTGCATTTATTCCTGTTATAACTGCAGTTGCTACTCAGTATGGAGATTTAAGATATGCACAGGGTGGAATAATGGTAGTAGGTGTCATTTATGTTGCAGTATCATTTTTAATTAAAAAGATTGGATTAGACAAAATAAAAAAGGTATTACCAGCACAAGTTGTTGGACCAATGATAATAGTTATAGGATTAAATTTAATTCCAACAGCATTAGATATGGCAGGAGTTAACGCATTATTTGCAGGAACAGAAGGTGCTATATTAAATGTAGGTATAGCTTTAATAACCTTAACAATTGCATTAGTGATAAAGAAGTTTGGTAAGGGATTTTTATCACAAGTTTCAATACTTATAGCAGTAGTTGTTGGATATTTAATAAGTTTAGCAAGTGGATTAGTTTCAATATCTGAAATACAAAGTGCAAGTTTAGTTGCAATACCACACTTCACACTTCCAAAATTTGATATGGGAGCAATTATGATAATAGCACCTGTAGTATTGGCAGTATTTATGGAACATGTTGGAGATATTACAACAAATGGTGAAGTAGTAGGTAAGAACTTTATTGAGGATCCAGGTTTAAATAGAACATTATTAGGAGATGGACTAGCTACATTAATAGCAGGATTTGTAGGTGGACCAGCCAATACAACATATGGTGAAAACACAGGTGTTTTAGCAATGACTAAAAATTATAATCCAGCAATATTAAGAATTACAGCTGTATTTGCGATTATATTAAGTTTTATTGCAAAATTTGGTGCTACAATTAGAACTATACCACAATGTGTTATGGGTGGAATAAGTTTAATATTATTCTCAATGATAGCATTAGTAGGGTTTCAAACTATCAAAAGAGAAAAGGTTAAGTTTAATATAGTAAATACATTAGTAATAGCAACAATATTATTTATAGGATTATCAGGCAATTTTTTTAACAATCCAATAGGAATAAAAATAACAGAGACAGTTAGTATTTCAGGATTAAGTTTAGCAGCACTTATAGGTGTAACTCTTAACATAGTATTAGGGTGGTTTGAAAATCTAATAAAAAATATAAGAAAATAAGAATATGATAGAATCATACTATTTAATTTTGTCAAATAGTATGATTTTTTTTATTTATTAATATAGTAAAATTTTCATAAAAATATGTTTAATTTTTCAAGATTATGATACAATTAATATATTATATAGGGAATTTTGGAGGAAATATTTAGTGGATAAATAATCAGAAGAACGATTAAAAAAATTAAGAACATCCATGAATATTTTTATTGTTGTTAATTTACTTATAATTTTATTTTTAAATAAATTAATAGTACTAAAAATTATGATAGCTATATATTTTGTTATATTTATTTTATTTTCAAAAGAAAACTATGATGAATACTTAAAAATTAATAAAGAACATAAATATAATGAAGATAGATATATATCTTCCATAGAAGCTATGAACGGTAGTGTATGGGAATGGAATGAAAAAAATAATACTATCCACATTTCTAATAAAATTAGAAATAGATTAGGAATTGAAAAGAATGAATTAACTTTAGATGAATGGTATAGCTATATTCACGAAGATGATAATAATAGGGTAAAAAATTATTTTAATGATATATGTTTAAATAAGGTTTGTGGTAATGCTAATATTGAATATTCAGTTATTAATACAAAAGGAGAAAAATTATATTTAAGATATAGCGGTAGGGGAATAATTAGAGATGATATATATCATTTGGCTGGAATTATTAAAGATATAACAAAAGAGAAGCAAAATGAGTTAAAGATTCATTTTATGAATTATTATGATAATATAACAGGTGTACCAAATAGAAGAATGTTTAGTGAAAAATTTGGTGAACTAATAGAAACCAATAAGAAAGAGCAAACAAAGCTTGCATTAGCTTTTTTTGATATTGATAACTTTAAGAATATTAATGATACATATGGACATGAAATTGGTGATAATATATTAATGAAAATTTGTGAAAGAGTTTATGAAGCCTTAGACGAAAGATGTGCTTTTGCAAGGTTTGGTGGAGATGAATTTGTTATTGCTGTTTCAGATGTAGTTGATGAATTAGAGATAAAGATATTTTTAGAAAATATTTTAAATAATATAAGAAAGCCATTTGCTATAAATGATAAAATAATTTATAGTTCAATTAGTATGGGGGTAAGTGTTTATCCAAACGATTCAGAAAATTTAAATACATTGCTAAAAACAGCAGACATGGCTATGCATAGTGCAAAAGAAGAGGGAAAAAATAGATATAAATTTTTTGATGAAGAAATATCAAAAATGTTGAAGAGACAATATGATATAGAAAAATCACTTAGAATAGCCTTAGAAAAAAAAGAGATATTTATGGTGTTTCAACCCAAAGTAACAATAGATGGTGAAAATGTACAAGGGTTTGAAGCTTTAGTAAGATGGATAAGTGAGGATTTAGGATTTGTATCACCTGCAGAATTTATTCCAATAGCAGAGTCTTCAGGGCTTATAATAGATTTAGGGAAATATATTATTGAAGAAAGCTTTAAAAAATGTAAGGAATTAAAAGAATTAACAGATAAAAAGTTTAATATTGCAATAAATATATCAGATATTCAATTAAGAGAAAATGGATTTATTGATTTTATTAAAGAGTCACTAGAAAAGTATGATATATCACCAGAATATATTCAGTTTGAAATAACTGAAGGTGTTATAATGCAATCTGTAGCTCGTAATATAGAACTATTATTAGAATTGAAAAAGTTAGGGGTAACTATAGCATTAGATGATTTTGGAACAGGATATTCATCTTTAAGTTATTTAAAAAGGTTACCAATAGATGTTTTAAAAATAGATAAAAGCTTTGTAGATGGTATTGGTGTAGATGAAAAAAGTGAGTGTATTGCAGAAAGTATAATTAAATTATCACATAATCTAAATTTAAAAGTTGTTGCAGAAGGGGTAGAAACTAAGGCTCAACTAGGATATTTAGAAAAAATGAAATGTGATATAGCACAAGGATATTATTTTAGTAAGCCAGAAAAATTTGAATTTATAAAAGAAATGATATAATTATAAAAAAATTATCACAAAAAACCGCTTGAATCATATTATGTAAATATATGATTTTTGGAGGTTTTTTATGCGTATTAGAATAGATGATCAATTTGATGATAAAACAGAGTTAGAGTATGATACAGTAGATAATGATTCTATTATAGGTAATGGTGTATTAGGAAATGATTGTAGTATTATAGAAGTTAAAGACTTTAAAGAAGTCAAAGAGGAGAATAATGATTCTATACATGAAGATAATAAGTATAATGTCGTTATTGAAGGTGGAACATTTGTAGATGGAAGTTCTGATGATATTGTTAAGGTTGAAAAAAACAAAACTAATATAAAGGGTAAAAATAAAGAAAATAAAAAAATTAATGGTAAAATTATTGTAACTTCAAGGCTTGGTGGAGAAAATGGAACTGTGATATCATCAGCAAGAATAAATTTATACGCTTTAAATGGAATATCCCCTAAACTTATACATTCTAAATTGACTGATACAAATGGTATTGTTATATTTGATAACTTATCAAAAGGAAGTTATAGAGTAATAGCTATTGTTGATAGAAAATATTTTGAAAAGCCAACATATATAGAATGGAATGAAGTAACTATTAATGAAGATTTAACAGAAGAAAATATAACTGTTATAAATAAAATAAAAGGTTTTTCAAATAAATAAAATATGGGATAAATAATAAAAAATTATGATATAACCTATTAATACCTAAAATGTTATATCATAATTTTTTTTATTTAACTTCAAATTTATTTAATGGACATAGATACGTATTTAAGAAATATATGCTAAAATAGTAAAGTTGAAAATAATAAAAATGGAGGTATTTTATGAATACATATGATTTAAAAATAGTTAAAATACATGAGGATGCAATAATACCTAATTATGCCCATGAAGGAGATGCTGGATTAGATGTATATTCTGTTGAAGAAAAGACACTAGAACCTGGGGAAAGAGCTTTAATTAAAACAGGAATAAAAATTCAATTACCAAAGGGAACAGAAGCTCAAATGAGACCAAGAAGTGGATTAGCAATAAAAAATGGTATTTCTTTAGTAAATAGTCCTGGAACTATAGATGAAGGATATAGAGGTGAAATAGGGGTTATTGTTATAAATCATGGTCAAGAAACATTTAAAGTTGAAAAGGGAATGAAAATATGTCAAATGGTTATTAAGCCAGTTTGGAGAGTTAATGTAGAAGAGGTATCTGAACTTGATGATACAGAGAGAGGAACAGGAGGGTTTGGATCAACGGGTGTTTAATTTTTAGAAAATAAAAGGCAAAAATATGTTAATGAACTTATTGTAATTAAATGTAATTTGTGGTAAAATAAACAATATAGAAGGGGTTAAATGCACTATTTATGGAAAGAGTGGGGAACATATGAAATATATTGATTTATCACATGAAATAAAAAATGAAATGCCAATTTATCCAGGCGATGTTGAAGTCAATTTAGAACAAGTAAATAAGTATGAAGAAGATGGTTATAATGGATATTCTTTATTTACTGGAATGCACGCAGGGACTCACATTGATGCACCAAAGCATATTTTACAAACAGATAAATATATATCAGATTATCCTATAGAAAGATTTGTAGGTAATGCTATACTTTTAGATGTAAGAGGAGAAAGTATAATTGAAGTTAAAGATGAATACTATAGGTCTATTAAAGAGAATGATATAGTACTTTTATTTACAGGTCATGATAAAATTTATGGCACAGAAAACTATTATACAGATCATCCGGTAGTTAGTGAGGAGTTAGCAGATTTATTAGTTAAAAAGAAGATAAAAATACTAGGGATTGATGCACCATCACCTGATAAAAATCCTTATAATGTTCATAAAAAATTACTTGAAAATGATATTTTTATATTGGAAAATTTAACGAATTTGAAAGAGCTATTATATAATGAAGGTATTCAAATCTTTGCTCAACCTCTAAAAATTCAAGGAGAGGGTAGTTTAGTAAGAGCAATTGCTTTGTATCAAGGTTATTAAAATTCTATAAAAATTATAATTTAAAGTTAAAAGAGATATACGTATAAAAATTTAATAAAAATATAGATGCCTAATAGGGAAATAGAGTCCTATTAGGTATTTTTTATTGAAAATATAAGAATGGATTTTCTGATTTATATAATTTATTTTTACTTAAAAGTAGAAGAAAGTAAATTATTATGGTAAAATATAACAATGTGTAAAGCGAAAAAAATAATTTAATAGTAATCTATATTATAAGAGGGAAAATAATGAGAGAATCAGAAATAATTAAGCAAACTAAAATACCAAATACGGTTAAATCTATAAGCGAAGGATTAAGAAAGATAGGGGTTAAAGAAGGGGATGTAATAATTGTACATTCATCACTATCTAGTTTTGGATGGGTTTGTGGGGGCGCACAAGCAATTGTAGAAAGCTTGTTTAATGTTGTTGGAAAAAATGGAACAATAGTAATGCCATCACAAAGTGGAGATTTGAGTGATCCTATAAATTGGTGCAATCCGCCTGTACCTAAAGAATGGATTGACACAATATATAAGAACATGCCAGCATTTAATAAAGAAATGACTCCAAGTAGGTCTATGGGGAAGGTTGTAGAATGTTTAGAGCATTAAAGTCAACAGAAAGATCAGAACACCCTCAAGTTTCTTTTGTTGCAAATGGAGTTTTAGCTAAAAGGATTACAGAAAGTCATCCATTAACACCACAGTTTGGAATAAACTCACCTTTAGGCAAGCTATATAATTTAAATGCAAAAGTGCTTTTACTTGGAGTTGGATATAATAATTGCACAAGCTTCCATCTTGCAGAATCATTAATTGATAATATGCCTAAAAATAAGGTAGGTACTTCTATTATGGAAAATGGTGAAAGGGTCTTTAAATATTTTTATGATTATGAATATGATTCAGATGATTTTGATTTAATAGGTGAAGAGTTCGAAATTAGATATAATATTAATAAGATGCAAATTGGAAATGCTCAATGTAGATTTTTTAATATGAAATTAGGTGTAGATTTTGCAAGAGATTGGATTTTAAGGAATAGATTTTGCAAATATAAAATAAATATTAATTAAGTAATAAATAACTTTGGGGGAAGTTATGAATAATAGAAGTGATGAAAATAAAATCATAAGAATAATTTTATTAATTATATTAAGCATATATAGTGTTTTTTTTATTTTATTAGTACCTGAATTTTATAAAGTTGGTGGAATAAAATTAATTTTAATTATAATTGCTATGATTTTAAGTATAATTGCCATAATTACTATAATTAATGATTTTAATATTAATAAAAAACTACATAAAAAGAAGAAATAGCTAATATTGTAATATTATAATTAAAGTGATAGAATTAAATAGAAAATAAAGCTGAATTTTGTAGAGAAATACAAAATACAGTTTTTTTATTGTATTTAATAATGAAAAAATAAGGTATAGAGGGAAAATTTATGTTACAAAAGATAATTAAGAGAATATATATTGTAATATTTATAATTGGGTTATTAATATCAAATTATAGTATTAAAGTAGAGGCAAAGGAACCAATAAATTTTAAAAATATTACTATAGAGGATGGATTAACACAGGGAACTGTAGAGGCATTGTTTCAAGATAGTAAGGGGTATATATGGATTGGAACTAATGATGGCTTAAATAGGTTTAATGGATATAAGTTTAAAGTTTATAGTGTGGAAGAGAATGAGAAAAATAGTATAGTGAATAATTATATATTAGACATAAAAGAAGATGCAGAGGGAAATATATGGGTTGCAACAGCTAATGGTTTAAGTAAAATCTTAAATGATGGATATTCAATTACTAATTATATAGAAGGAATAGATAAAGGGAATTTAACTAATTCAAACACAACTAGTATTCTTATAACAAAAGAAAATAATATACTGGTAGCAACAGCAGAAGGGTTGAATATTTATAATAAGAAAACAGATAGCTTTGAAAAAATGCCTAATCAAGGTATTCTAGCTACACAATATATTAATTCAATTACAGAAGATGATAAAGGGAATATATGGGCAGGGTGTAAAGAAGGCCTATATAAACTAAACATGAATTCTTTAGAAATAAAGCAAATTTTATCCAGTGATGAAATAGAGAAATATGAAGTATACAAGGTTTATTATGATAAGGACGGTTATATTTGGGCAGGAACCTATGGGAAAGGCGCCTATAAGATAGATATAAAAACAGAATAATTTACAAGATACTATAATGAGAAAAATAATGAAGAAGAAATAGGTGGAAATTATATAAAGAATTTCTTGAGAGATTCTTCAGGAGTCTTTTGGATTGCAACTGAAGGTGGATTATCAAAATATGATGAGAAAAATAACACATTTATAACATATAGAAATAAAATTTATGATAGAAATTCATTAGTAGATAATAATATATACTCTATGATTGAGGATAGAACAGGATTAATATGGTTAGGAACTTATGCGGGTATTAGTCTTTTTAATCCTAAAATAGCAATTCAGCATTTTAAAAATGATCCTTTTGATGAAAGAACTATTAATGATAATATGATTTCAGCGTTATATGAAGATAAAGATGAGTTAATATGGATAGGAACTAGAAATAATGGAGTAAATATATTTGATAGAAAGACAGATGAAGTTATACATATTATTACAGATGATGAAGAGATTATTGAAAGTGATGATATATTAGATATAACCGGAAATGAAGAATCTATATTTATAGCAACAGCTAATGGGGTTAGTATAATAAACAAGAAAGAAAAAACTATAAGAAATTATAATGAAGATGATGGAATAGCAAATAATATAGTAAGATCATTATTATATGATGAGTTGGGGTGTTTATGGATAGGAACAACTAATGGACTAGTTATACTAAATTTAGAGACAAGTGAGATAATTGACTTAACATACTTATTAGATAAATATTTACCTAAAGATAGATATATAGGTGAAATTTATAAGGATAAAGATGGAGAGTATTGGATAGGAAGCTTTGTAAAAGGTGGATTATTGAGAATAAACCCTAAATTAAATAAAATCACTGTATATAAAAATAAAGAAGGTGATGAGAACTCTATAAGCAATGATTCTATAAGATGTATAGTAGAGGGACAATCAGGTGAAATATGGATAGGGACAAGTTTTGGACTTAACAAATTTAATAAAGAAGATGAAAGTTTTATAAGCTATACTACAAAAGATGGAATTGCAAATAATACTATATATGGTATATTAATAGATTCTTATGGTAATCCTTGGTTTAGTAGTAATATGGGAATTTCTAAATTAAATTTAAAAACTGATACTATAATAAATTTTGATTTAACTGATGGATTACAAAGTAATGAATTTAATGGAAATTCATATTTTAAAAATAAAAATGGAGAATTTCTATTTGGAGGGATAAATGGATTTAATATAATAAATCCAGAAAGTATAACAAAAGATGAGTATAAAGAAAAAGTAGTATTTGATAGGTTTGAAATAAATGGTAATGAAGTTGGAGAACTAGAATCTAAGAAGTTACAGTATTTTGAAAATAATATATACATAGAAGTTTTTGTGCCAATCTATAAAAATACAAAAAACATACAATATTATTATTTACTTGAAGGTGGATCAGATGAGTGGCAGCTTATGAATAGTAATTCTATAACTTTGAGCAATCTTTCTTCAGGCAAATATACTTTTAGAGTTAAAGCTAGAAGTAATAATGGAACTTTTATTGATGAAGCGGTGGTTAATTTCACTATAAAACCTCCAGTGTGGTTTAGTAATATTGCATTTTTAGTTTACATAATAGCAATACTGTTATTAGTTATACATAATAAAAATAAAATGAGAAAATTAGATAGAATGGTTAATTTAAGAACAAAAGAATTAAATGAAGAAATGGAACGAAATACTGAATTATTTGATAAGGTAATTAAGCTGGAACGAAGAAAAAACAATTATTTAATTAATTTATCTCACGAGCTTAGAACTCCACTTAATGTTATTTATTCAACAGAACAACTAATTAGAGAGCTTAATAAAGGTAAAAAAGGTTTAGATAAAGATAATATAGAGAAGTATATGCTTATTATAAGAAATAACACAAAAAGGTTATTAAAGATAATAAATGACTTAATAGATACATCAAAGATAGAGCATGGAAGTTATAAAATGAATATAAAAGAAATAAATATAGTCTATGTTGTTGAAGAAGCAGCTCTTTCTTTAAGGCAATACATAGAAAGTAAAGGTATTACACTTATTATAGATCCAGATATAGAAGAAAAAATAATAGAAGCTGATGAAAATGAAATTGAAAGATGTATAGTAAATATAGTAAATAATGCATATAAGTTTACTAATTATGGTGGATATATCAAAGTAGAAATTAAAGATTTAGATGATGAAGTAAAAATTGAAATTTCAGATAATGGTATTGGAATTGATAAGGAGAATTATGAAGTTATATTTAATAGATTTAATCAAATTGTAGATCCAAATTCAGAGATTAAAAAGGGAAGTGGATTAGGACTAACAATAACTAAAAAAATAATAGATCTTCATCAAGGGAAAATATATGTTGAAAGTCAAGTAGGAAAGGGAAGTAAATTTATTATAATACTACCAACTAAACAAAATAATAATATATAAAAATAAAATTTTAGGCTAAACATTTTTTTGTTTAGCCTAAAATTTTATGATCTAATTACTTCTACTTTGTAACCATCTGGATCTGTAACGAAGTAATATTTAGGAGGTTCCCCAGGAAGACCTTTAAGATCTGTAACTTCGTATCCCATTTCTATATGTTTTTCTCTTAAACTTTCAATATCAGTATGTCCTATAGCAATATGGCTAAAGCCATTACCAAGCTCATAAGGAACTTCAGGATTATAGTTATAAGTAAGTTCAATTTCATATCCATTAGGAGTATTTGATAAATAAACTAAAGTAAATTTATGCTCTGGAAAATCCTTTCTTCTTGTTTCAACTAATCCTAAGGCATCTTTATAAAATTTTAATGATTTTTCTAAATCCATAACTCTTATACAAGTATGTAACATTGTAACTGACATAATATACCTCCAATATAATTTGTTAGATAAATTATATCAGATACATAAAATTAATACAATAATATGGAAAGATATGAATAAATTTAAAATATAAATAAACTTATTTTGACTATAGTTAAATAGTAGTTATATTTAGTAATATTTTTCTATTTAATGATATAATAAGTATAAATATAATATATAGTAAAATATATATGAGATGAATATTTAAAATAATAAAAGGTTATAGCAACACAATATAAAATTTTTAAAAATATTTTATATAATAAATATAGTTGGGAAAGAGAGTGGTTTAGATGAATTTATGGGAGGAGTTTATGTTACATAATATTGATTTAATGGAGTATAGTGAATATTTAATTAAAGCAAAAGAAGAGGAGTTGCAATTTATAAATAAATTATATAATCAAGGGATATTATTAGAGGACGGAAAAGAAATAATAAAAAATATAGATGATGAAAAAAATGTACTTGTAATAACTGCAACTAGATGTAAAGATTCAGCAACTATTTTACCGTTTTTATTGAAACTTGCAGAATTAAATGAAAATATAAAAATAAAGTTTTTATTAAGAAAAGAAAATAGAGAACTTTTAGAACAGCTTTCAGGAGAACTTAAGGTACCTACAATGATGATTTTAGATAATAATGGACAAGTAATTAGAAAGTTTATAGAGTTTCCCAAGGGAGTAAAGGAAATTTTAATTTCAAATTCAAAAGAAAAAAGTCAGGAAGTAATTGATGAAATGAGAAATGGAAAATATAATTCTTTAATTCAAGAGGATTTAATAAAATTTTTAACTGGAGATGAATATGAGTATATAAGCTTTAATAGATTAGATAATTAGTATATAATGCATGTTTTAAATTATATTATAACATGGTATAAAATCGAATTAAAAAAAGTAAAAATGGCAAGCAAAATTAATAAATAAAACAGAGTAAATATTACTATAATTAGAAAAATAATTTTTAATTGCCATTTTTATTATAATAAAATTAACTATTACTCTTCGATAATAGTTAATTTTAAGTTATTACGTCTATTATCAAGTGGATTATGATTTATATGTTCTGTTTTTTCATTTTCAGCTGGAGACATAAGTAAATCATGAAGATATAATCTACCATTTGGAGTATTAGCAACTACTGAAACTTTACCGTGAGTTTTATAAAGTACCCAACTATAGTGATCATTAATTACACAATTTAGGTCCTCTTTTGATATTAAGGCTACCCCTTCTTTTTTGCCAAGCTTATCCTTAAGTATAATAGCAATAGTATCATTTTCTTGTTCTTCATACTCATTTGTAGTATTTCTTTCTACTATTTCCAAATTACATTTTCTATTATCTAAAGTATCACCATTTTTATATTTTATTGGAGCCTTGGGATTAACATTTAAAATTACACTCTGAAGACTTTGTTTTAATGGTTTAGATTTTTTATTTTTTTTAGTGGAGCTAATGTTTTGTGCAATATAACTATTATAATCCTTATTCCATTCAGCAAACCAAGTTCCCATATTAGTAATAGTATCTAAGTAAGAAACATCAAACTTTGTTATAAGCTTGGTACCATCTTTTTTTAGTATTACCATATTAACAACATTTTCTTTAATTTCATATGTATTACCTACATTTTTATAAATAGTATTCATTTAAATACACCTCATTATTTTTATTGTTTAGAAGAGTATAACAAAGTATAGTATTTTATGCAAAAAAATAATAACCATATCTTCTTTAGGGAAAAGCTTAGTAGTCTTTATTAAATGGTATATCTATTTAAAAAAAAGTTGATATAATGATATAAGAATCTATAGCATATGAAATATTATATTACAATAAAATATAGATAAATAAAATTAAGTATAGGTTGTTCATATAAAAAGGAGAATGCGGAAATGACAAGATTTAAAAAGGTATATATAGAAATAACAAATGTATGTAATTTAAGCTGCAATTTTTGTCCAAAGACAAATAGAAAATATAAGTTTATGGGAAAAGAAGAATTTTTACATATTTTAAAGGAAGTAAAACCATTTACAGATCACATATATTTTCACTTAATGGGAGAGCCCTTACTTAATGAAAATATAGATTATTTTTTAGAGGAAAGTTATAAAAATCATTTAAAAGTGAATTTAACTACAAATGGAACATTATTAAAAAAAGTAGAGGATAAGCTTATAAATTCAAAAGCATTAAGACAAATTAATATTTCGCTTCATAGTTTTGAAGCTAATGAAAAAACTGTTGAGCTTGAGGATTATATAAATAATGTTACAGATTTTATTACAAAAGCTAGATCTAATAGTGATATAATTTGTGCCATAAGATTGTGGAATATGGATAACAATGATTTAAAAGGAGCCAATGGCCTTAATAGTGATATTCTAAAAATGCTAGAAGAAAACTTAGAGTTAGATTTTTCAATAGGTGAAAAATTACAGGAGACTAATAGAATTAAACTAAAAGATAAGGTTTATTTAAATATGGCAGAAAAGTTTGAATGGCCAGATATTCAAATAGATAGTCTAGGAGAAGAAGTATTTTGCCATGGTCTTAGAAATCAAATTGGAATATTAGTAGATGGAACAGTAGTTCCATGTTGTTTAGATAGCGAGGGAAATATAAATTTAGGCAATATTTTTGAAAAGTCGCTGAAAGATATAGTAGAAGATAAAAGGGCAAGAGATATTTATGATGGTTTTTCAAGAAGAAGAGCTGTTGAAGAATTATGTAAGAAGTGTGGTTATGCAACTAGATTTAAAAAATAAAAATTATTAATAATGAAAAAGAGGCTAAATCAAAATTAGGAATAATAGATTCCGAAAACTTATTTCAAAATTAGGAGTTTATAAATATTTTGATTTAGTCTAAATAAAATTTAATGTTTCTACATAATAATATTTAAGATGAATATAAAACTATAATTTTACAAGGATATATTAATATAAAATTTAGTAATTCAGCATAGTCATAATATTAATTTTTACTAATAAATTTTAAGATAGTTGGCATATAAGTTTTTAGAAGGTTATAATTTTCAGCTAGTTCCTTTCTAATATAAAAAAGATAGCTATAATTATGATGATATGAATGACAGTGATTACTACATGCTTCATACTTAGCCTTCCAAACTTCACAACCTTGGAATGGATTAGCTGTTCCGATATAAAGATCATTTGATGAATTTACATATAATAAACGACCTCCATAATTATATTTATTACAGAATCCGTTTAATAACACTGGAGTAAAGTGTATACCATCAGTTGACTCATAAAGATCAAATCCGAATGGATATTTTGATTCATTTAATAATTCAACAATATTTTTATATATTTTTATAATAGTATTAGTTGCAAGCTTGCCAATTAAATTTTGAATTTCTATTTTATTGTAGAGAAGAGTATCTAAAATAACCTCCATGTTTATAGAATCATCAAAGGTTGAAATTAATAATTTATCATTATATTGCTTTATTTGCCATGCATACACATTAAATGGATTATTAAATCCAGAGTATAATCCAGATAAGCTTTTATTTCTAACACCTTTTGTTGGTATAGAAGGAATCAAAGCTGGACCACCGACAACTAAATCCCATCTATCAGTTTTTGAAATTCTTATAATATCACAACCAAGTGGAATTAACCAAGCAAGTGGTAATTGTTTAGTTCCACTTACATAAAGATAATTTTTATAAACACCAATACTTAAGATATACTTGTTAGCTGCATCTCCAAATCCTTTATCTACTATTAATGTCCAGTCATTTAATTTTGGTTCAGGACCATTTGTTCTCCAAACAGCAGCACCGTCAGAGCTACTAGTAGCAACATAAATTTTATTATTGAATATAGCCATATTACTAATTGAGCCAGAAGGATTTAAAGAAGGATTAAAATTAGGTGCTGTATTATCTATAACAGGTTCCCATGAATAATATTGAGGATCAACACTTCTATAAAGTTGAGGATAAGGGCTTGGATTAGCCTCATCAATAGTAGCTATATAAAGCTTGCCAAGATGGGTTAACATAGCTCTTGAAGAAGTACCTTTAAGAACTGTATCAGTTAATGGAAACCAGTTTACACCATTGGTAGATTTAAATACTATAACATTAGGTCCGCCATAACTAGCTGCATAAAGAAAAGTGTCTCTATTAAAAGGCTTGTGAGTAATCATATATCTAAAGCCAGATATATTGGTAAAGTCAGGGGCAGTATATACTTTTTCCAAAGGTAAAGAGCAATTTTTACGATATCTCCAGATTTCCGGTAAATTATCTACTGGATTAGGAGTAATAGAGTTAGGAGGAATTATAGAAGAGTTAATTGATTTTAAAATATTATATGGGATATTACGTCCAGTACCAATATAAATATATTTGTCTAACTCACTTATAGACCATGCATAATTATTTTGTTGTGCATTATTTAAATTGCTTCTGTCAAAACCATTAGTAAGAGTAGTATTTTTAAAGTTATACATCAAAAGGCTCCTCCTTTGTTATTTAATATATAAAGGATGTTGACTTATGATATATTATATGTATGATATGTTAAGGAGTTACAATATGTTAAATATAATAGTAAAAATAAGATATTTTGTAGATGAAAATAGATTATTTAGATATTATGTTAAAAAGTATTTATATTAAAAGCTACTATAATTGTTGACTTTAAAGAAAAATTTGTTAGAATATTTATGTATAAAAACACAGAAATTAAGTATAAATTTTAATAATTATAAATTTAACTTGATAGTGTAATTAAATATTCGGGTAAAGATAGAGGTTGCAATATTAAAGAGTAATATTATGGAGTTAAGCACGATGAATTAATATAAAAGGTAGTATTGCCGAAGTATATAGAGGATGCTTTAAATCTATATGCTGGGGTTGCATAAAATATATGCAAAACTGTCACAATAATAATTGTGGAGAGCTATCTTTGTGTTTGTTTATGTGTAAGTACAAGCTCAAAGATTAGCCTTTTGGGCTTATTTTTTTACCCCAAACTAAGGAGGAAAAAATGGAAAACAAAAGTTTAAAACGAGAAATTAGCCTTTTCATGGCTACTATGCTTGTTTGCGGTAACATGATTGGTTCTGGTGTATTTATGCTACCATCAACACTTGCTCAAGTGTCAGGACCAGGAGCTACAATAATAGCATGGATTTTAACTACAATAGGTTCAATTTTTATTGCAATATCATTTGCAAATATGGGTACTAAATATCCATCAACAGGTGGAGCGTATTGTTACACTAAAGAGGCATTTGGGGATTTTGCAGGATTTTTAAGTGCGTGGCTTTATTGGAATGGTTCATGGATTGGAAATGCAGCAATAATAGTTGCAGTTACAAGTTATGCATCAGCAGTATTTCCACAACTAAATAATCCAATAGTATCAATAATATTCTCAAGTTCAATTTTATGGATATTTACATTTATAAATGTAGCAGGAGTAAAGAAAGCAGGTAAAATTCAGGCTTTTACAACAGTATTTAAAATAGTATTTTTTGCATTATTTGTTATAGTCGCATTTTTAAATTTTGATTCAGCAAATATATTTCCTATGTATCCAGAAGGAAAGGGATTAAGTACAGTTCCACTTGCAGCCACATCAACTTTATGGGCATTTATAGGACTTGAAAGTGCAACAGTTACAGCTGGAGAACTTAAAGATCCCGAAAAGAATGTAAGAAAAAGCACAATTTACGGATTGATTATTGCGGCTATTATATACTTAGCAATAAGTATAGCAAGTATGGGGGCAATGGATAATGTTTCACTAGCTCAAAGTACAGCACCACTTACTGATATACTTACTAATGCTTTAGGAAGTAATATTGGAAAGATATTAACAATTGCAGTAGTTATTTGTATTTTAGGAACAGTAGTAGGATGGCTTTTATCAACAGCTAGAGTTGCTTATGCAGCAGGTGAAGATGGAGTATTCCCTAAGTTTTTTGGAAAGATTAGTGAAAAAACAGGCACTCCTGTAAATTCATTAATATTTGGTTCTATATTAGTTAATATTTTATTGATTATGAATTTCCAAAAAGGGATGGTAGATGCATTTACATTTATAACTATCCTTGCAACGTTATCATATTTACCAGTTTATCTTTTAAGTGTTTCTGCAGAAATAATGCTTACATTTAAAGAAGAAAAAGAATTTAACTTTAAGTTATTTATTAAAAAATCAATATTACCACTATTAGCATTTATATATTTAATATGGACTATATACGGTTCAGGAGCAGAAACTGTAATGTGGGGCTTTATATTAATGTTAATAGGAATTCCAGTATATATATATAATCATCATAAAAATAAGATAGATTAATATAAAATAAATTTATAGGTAAAAATGGCAAATAACATAATTAATGTTATTTGCCATTTTTTTATATTAAAAATTATTAAGATATACTATAATACAAGAGAAATATATGGAAATATAAAAAGTAGGAGAAGAATTAAATTATGTTTTATGATGATATAAAAAGGGGAGATATGGAAAATAATATAGTTATAAGGTTAATAGGAGATAGTATTACAGCAGGAGCAGGGAGTTTAGATGATAATAGGAATGGAGAAGTAATTATAAATATAGATGGTATTTGCTACAAAAGACAATTAGGAGAAAAATGCTGGGCATCACTTTTTAAAAAATATATTAATGAAAGATTTAAATATAGTAAAGTAATAAACAATGGATGTAGTGGAATAAATTCTAGTCAAGTAAAAGATAATTTAAATAAGTTATATGATATAAATGACAATATAATAATTTTAATGATTGGAGCTAATGATAGAAAGGTAAACAATGGAATGAAAATATTACATAGCAATCTAATAAGCATTGTTGAAAATCTATTAGAAAAAGATAAAAAAATAATATTAATGACACCAAATCCAGTTACAGCCCAAGATGACAATTATGATAATCGTTTATATAAAATGAATGAAGTTGTAAATGTTATTAGAGAAGTAAGTAAATATAAAGGAATAAAGTGCATAGATAATTATGAGTACATTAATATGTATTTAAAAAATAGAGGACAAACTATAGAAGAATTAATGAATTTAGAAAATGGAGATGGGTTACATCCAACAGATACTATCCACAAATTAATATTTAAGAATATAATTAGAAATTATTTTTGAAATTTTAACAAATAGAGTTATAAAAATATGATAAAATAAGAAATATTAGTTTATGAACTATATTTTGAAAAATATAAAGTAAATGGAGGAGAAAAATGAAAATAGATTGGAATAATAGATATGCTACTATAGCAATTTATGCATTTTTTGTTATTTGTGCAAGTATACTGCTGTATTTAGGTATGTCACAAATAAGTGAAATAAAAGCAAGCATAAGTAGCATGATAGGAACATTGCAACCATTTATTATAGGTGGCACATTAGCGTATATTTTAAATTTTATTTTGAAATTTTATGAGGAGAAGGTTTTATCTCATGAATATTTTAAAAATGTTAAAGAAAAGGCAAAAAGAGGTATAGCATTAGTATTTACATATATTACAGCAGGAATAATAACATACCTATTCATACAATTTGTTTTACCACAATTAGTAGAAAGTATAGTAGGTCTTGCAAATAATATACCTCAATATGTTAATGATGCAAGCAACTTTGTTAACGATCTTATGCAAAATTTAAATTTGCAACCTGAGTATTTAAATCTTTTATCAAATAAGTTTGATGAAATGGTAAGTTATATTATAACAATAGTAACTAATATGGTTCCTGTAATAGGAAATTTAGTTGTTACTATAACTTCAAGTATTTTAAATATAATAATAGGAATAATAGTTTCAATATATATTTTAATAGATAAAGAAAAATTTATGGCTTTAGGAAGAAAAATTACATGTGCAATATTCTCTGAAAGTAAGGCAAAATTTATATTAAGACTTGCTACTCAAAGTAATAGAACATTTAGTAGATTTTTAGGTGGTAAGATATTAGACTCATTTATAATAGGAATATTAACATTTGTAATATTAACTATATTTAAAATGCCATATATATTACTTATTTCTGTAATTGTTGGTGTTACTAATATAATTCCTTTCTTTGGACCATTTATCGGAGGAATTCCTGCAGCTATTATAATTTTATTTGTTTCTCCAATACAAGCTTTATGGTTCATTTTAATAATAGTAGTTATACAACAAATAGATGGTAATATAATAGGACCTAAGATTCTTGGAGATTCTATTGGAATATCAGCATTTTGGATATTATTCTCACTACTTGTTGCAACTAAATTTATGGGCTTTGCTGGAATGGTTATAGGTGTTCCGTTATTTGCAATATTCTATTCAATAATAAAAGAGTTAATAGAAGATAAACTTGCTAAGAAGGGATTACCTATAGAAACTGAAGAGTATGGTAAAAAATTTATTAAATAAAAAGTATAAAAACATGTATATTATTTTAAATAGTGCTAATAATACTATATGTAAAGCACGAAAGGAATAAAATAAGAACTAAGTATTTTAAGTTATCTTTGTTTATTATTTTGGGTAACCTTTCATCGGATATGGAGGAATTGCAATGTCAGAAAAAACATTAACATGTAGAGATTGTGGAACAGAATTTGTTTTCACAGAAGGAGAACAAGAATTCTACAAGGAAAAAGGTTTCGAAAATGAACCAACTAGATGCCCAGCTTGTAGAAAAGCTAAGAAACAACAAAATAATAGAAGATAATTATAAGGTATGTTTCTTAAGAGTTATAGAGTTTATCTATAACTCTTTTAATTTTATTAATAATATATTTAAGACAATATTATACTTTAGTTAAAGATTTAAATATAACTCTATTATAGGCTTGCTCTATATCTTCGAACTTTACTAAAGTTATAAGAGATTGGTTTAAATTCTGAGCTTTTTCTAAAAGTTCTTTAGCTTTATCAAAGTTATTATTTTTCGTTTCGATTAAACCTAAGTAATAAAAAGGTTCAACAAATTTTATATCTTCATTAATAAGATTATAAAAGATTTTAGAAGCTTCATCATAATTACCTTCTTTAAATTTAATTTCTCCATTATTAGATTTCAAAATGTTACTATCCTTATTAAAAGCTAAAGCAGTGGATAATACACTTTTTGCTTCTTGAATATTTCCATTACATATTAAAATTGATGTTAATGTTTCATAAAGAAAGGCGTTTTTATTTTTCTCTAAAAGATTTCTTAATAAGGAAATAGATTCTTGCCTATTATTATTTTTCCATAAAACTATTGATTCTGTAATTTTTAAATTTAATAAATCATTAGGTTTAAAATTTCTTTTTGTAAAAATTTCTTCTATATATTCATTTGCAATGGATGCTTTTCCATATTTAAGCTCACAAACTAAATAATCTATTATTATATTTACGCTACACCATGGTGAAATAATAGCACTTCTATAATAATCTAACGCTTTACTATAATTTTCAGATTTATAAGCTTTTGCACCCTTATACACTTTAATCATATAGAGATTTGTTGCTAAAATGAATATGAATAATAAAGTAAGTAATGTTGTTATTCGAATTTTGAAATTAACAAATATTGATGATAATAAAGAAATAATAACTATAACACATAGAAATAAAGTTTTTTTGTCTAAAAAGTTTTTTTCATAAGTTTCCCTCCCATACCTTTTTAAAATAAATTAAAAATATAAATGTAATAAATAACATATTGTAGATAAATATACTATTATTATACAATATAACATTAAATAGACAAGTAATTAATAATAAATTGGTAGTTTAAACTTATTTTTAAAAGGAGTATAATTAATAAAAAGTAAATTTAGTACATGAGGAGAATGACAATGAGAGTTATGTCTTTTAATTTAAGAAGTGATTTTATTTTAGACTTCAAAAATAGATGGGATAATAGAAGAGAATTAGTGTATGATATTATAAAGAAGTATCAATGTGATATTATTGGAGTACAAGAAGTAACAAATAAAATGTTTGAAGATATAACTGGAAATGTAAAGGATTATTATATTATTGGAAGTGCAAGAAGTAAGAGGTTTTTTTCTGAAAGAAATAATTTATTTATATCCAAAAAACATGATATAGAAGAACATAAAACTTTCTGGTTATCTAAAAGCCCCGATAAAGTGGGAAGTCAACTTTGGTACTCTTTATATCCTAGAATATGTACAACAGCAGTTATACAATTAGAAGATAATAGAAGAGTTAGAGTCTATAATACACACTTAGATTGTTTATTGCCACAAGCTAGAGATTTTGGATTAAAAAAACTTGGGCAATTTATTGAGAAAAATCGTAAAGTAGAAAATTTACCTGTAATTGTAATGGGAGATTTTAATGCAACTCCTAATAGTAAAGTAATAAAAAAGTTTGCTGCAGGAGAATATAGCACAAGTAGATTTGTAGCAGTTCAAGAAATAAAAAAAGAGCTTTATGAAAAATCTACTATGAGTAGTTTTAAAGGTAAAGAAAATGGGCTTCATATAGATTATATATTTGTAAGTGAAGAATTAGAAATTGTTGATGTAGATATAGTGAAAGACAATATAAATGGAAAGTACCCATCAGATCATTATCCGTTAATTGCAGATATAAGAATAAAAAAATAACGTTAAATAATATTTTAATATAGTGATGTTAATGTAAAAGGTGTGTTCAAATTATTACATTAACATTACTTTTTTTATTATATTTATTTAATAAAATGTGAATTTTTTTTAAACATAAAAATATAAAGAAAAAAGTTGTTTAGGAAAATAGCTAGTTCCTTGATGTAAAATTTAAACATTAAAGATAAATAAAGGATAATAAACTTTGTTAGAGTTAGTATACTCTAATTTGATTATAAGATAAATTTATAAATTAAAAAACAAAAAAAGCCTTAAAACGGACTTTGTAAAAAAAATATAAAAATATTAATATTGAAGGAGTTGAAAGAGGGGGGAAATAAAAATGAGGGGTATATCACAAAAAATAGCTCAAAGTAGAATAGTAATATTAATTATAGCATTTATATTATTAATACCATCAGTAATTGGTTATTTTAATACAAAAGTAAATTATGATATATTGAGCTATTTGCCTAATGATTTAGAAACAAGGCAAGCACAAGCAATTTTAAAAGATCAATTTGATTGTGGATCTTTAGCTATGTTGATTGTAGAAAATATGGAAAGTAAAGATGTAGCTAAATTAAAGGAAAAAGTAGAAGAGATTGAGGGAGTAAATGAAGTTATATGGACTAATGATGTACTTGATATATCAGTTCCAGATCAAATATTACCAGAAAGTATACGAGATATGCTTTATTCAGATAATTCAACATTAATGATAATTAAGTTAAAGGAAAGTGATGCAGATATTCAGACTGAAGAGGCAATTTCTGAAATTAGGAAGGTAGCAGGAAAACAAGCATTTTTGAGTGGGATTGCAGGAGTAATTAAAGATACAAAAGATTTAGCTGATAAGGAAACTCCTATTTATGTTTTAATAGCAGTTATTTTATCAGTTATAGTCTTAAGCCTAACAATGGAATCATTTATAATACCATTAATATTCCTTGCAAGTATAGGTATAGCTATTATTTACAATATGGGAACCAATATTATTTTTGGAGATATTTCTTATATAACAAAAGCATTATCTGCAGTTCTGCAATTAGGGGTTACAATGGATTATTCAATCTTCTTGCTTCATAGATATGATGAAGAGAGGGAAGTAGTAAATAATAAGACAGATGCCATGGCTACAGCTATAGAAAAAACAATAGAGTCTATTTCAGGAAGTTCACTTACAACAATTGCTGGATTTTTAGCTTTATGTATTATGGATTTAGCTTTAGGAAAAGATATAGGACTTGTAATGGCTAAAGGAGTAGTTTTAGGAGTAATTTGTACAATAACAGTACTACCAGCTTTGATATTAACATTTGATAAAGTAATTCATAAATTTAATCACAAAACATTATTACCTAAGTTTGAAAAAAGTTCAGATTTTATAATAAAACATCATAAGATTTTTGTATTAATAGCCATGTTAGCATTAATACCGGCTATTATTGGATATAACAAGACAGAAGTTTATTACAATTTAGATGAATCACTACCTAAAGATTTACCTTCAATAGTATCTAGTGAAAAGCTTAAAACCGATTATGATATGATGTCTACCAATATTATATTAGTTAGTGATGAGTTAGAAAGCTATAAAGTCAATGAGATGATTGATGAATTAAAAGAAATTGATGGTGTAACATCTGTAATTGGTCTTGAAGATATATTAGGTTCAAGAATACCTCAAAGCTTTATACCAAGTAGTTTATTAGAAAAGATAAAAAGTGGTGGATATGAAGAAATAATGCTTAATTCAAAATATAAAGCAGCATCAGA
This sequence comes from Clostridium celatum DSM 1785, assembly GCF_000320405.1. Taxonomy (GTDB): domain Bacteria; phylum Bacillota; class Clostridia; order Clostridiales; family Clostridiaceae; genus Clostridium; species Clostridium celatum. Next base: position 30,119 of record NZ_KB291628.1, read on the forward strand.
TGAAGTTGCCAAACAATTAGATGAAATAAATTCAATAGTGAAAAAGTATGATTCGGAAGGTTTAGTTGGAGGAGAAGCACCTTTAACTAATGATTTAATTGATATAGCTGATAATGATTTTAAAAGGGTAAGTGTAGCTTCAATATTAGCGATATTTTTAATAATATTAATCATCTTTAAATCACCAATAGTACCAATATTATTAGTTTTAGCTATAGAGCTTGCAATTTATATAAATCTTGGAATTCCATTTTATATGGGAACTAGTATTCCATTTATATCTTCCATAGTAATTGGAACTATTCAATTAGGAGCAACAGTTGACTACGCAATTTTATTGACATCAAGATTTAAAGAAGAATTAGCAAAGACATCTGATAAGATAGAAGCAATGAGAATAGCACTTAAAAGTTCATCAAGATCTATAGTTACAAGTGCATTGACATTTTTTGCTGCAACTGCAGGTGTTGGAATAGTATCGGATATGGAAATGATAAGTTCATTATGTACTCTTATGGCAAGAGGTGCAATTATAAGTATGTTTGTAATTTTATTTGTGTTACCAGGTATATTGCTAATTTTTGGAAGATTAGTAGTTAAAACTAGTAAAACATTTGTTGAATGTGGTGAAGGGGGAAATAATAATGAATAAAGCATTATCAAAAAAGCTTATATGCTTAGTTGCGTTAATTACAACTACAACATCTACAGTAGCATTTGGACAAGATATTAAAAAGGATGAAACAGTTTATGTTATATTAGACGAAAATGGCAATCCTACTGAACAGATAGTAAGTGATTGGATTAGTGGTGATAAGGTATTAGGTGAGTTTAAAGATAATTCTAATTTGAAGGATATAAAGAATGTAAAAGGTGATGAAGAGCCTTCAATATCAGGTAATGAATTAACTTGGAATATAAGTTCAGAAAATCTTTATTATGAAGGAACAAGTAATAAGGACTTACCATTAAGCTTATCAGTAAATTATGAGTTTAATGGAAAAAAGGTAAATCCTAGGGATGTAATTGGAGAAGAAGGAAGTTTTAAAATTACTTTAACTGTTAAAAATAATGAAAGTAAAGTGAAAAATATTAATGGAAAGTCTAGAAAGTTATATGTACCATTTTTAAGTGCAATAGAATTAACACTATCAAATGATAATTTTAAAAATATAAAGGTAAGCTCTGGTAAAGTTTTAAATGATGGAAATAACTCACTTATAACTTTTATAGCACTTCCAGGACTTAAGGAATCTTTAAATTTAGATGATGTTTTAGGAGAGTTATTAAGTGATAGCAGTATCAATTTAGAAGATACAATTGAAATTACGGGAGACACAACAAGTTTTGAAGTTCCTGCTATAATTATGATTGCAACTACAGCTAATGAAGAACTTGAAGAATTAAAGGGTACAGATAAAATAAGTGATTTAAAAAAATCATTAAACGAATTACAAAGTGGAGGAGAAGAATTATTAAGTGGTAGTAAAGAATTATTAGATGGACAAACTGAATTAGCTACAAATTATATAAAGTTTGATGATGGAGTTAATAGCTTAAGTAGTGGAGCAAATACGTTAAGAGATGGTATAAATACTTTAAGGGATAATGTACCTACATTAATGAATGGTGCAAATCAATTAAATAGTGGAGCAGGTCAAATAAAAGATAATTATGCTATTTTTGACAAAGGAGTATCATCTTTAGCTGGTGGAGCAAATACGTTAAATAATGGAATAAATAAATTAAATAATAGTGTTCCAGAACTAGCAAGTGGAGCAAATGAATTAAATACTGGATTGGGACAAGTAAAAGAAAATTATACTGTTTTTGATGAAGGAATATCTTCATTAGCAGATGGAGCAACTAGTTTAAATAGTGGTATAAGTATTTTAAGTAGTAATGCACCTAATTTGATAAATGGAGCAAATGAATTAAATAATGGATTAGAAAAAGTAAAAGAAAATTATACTGCTTTTGATGAAGGAGTATCGTCATTAACTAATGGAGCTAGTACTTTAAATGATGGAATAAATACTTTAAAAAATAGTGCTCCTAGCTTAAGTGAAGGTGCAAATACTTTAAATAGTGGACTTCAAGCTTTAAGTAATTCCCAAGCTCAATTTACATCAGGAGTTCAAGCATTTATAAGTAATACTGAAAACATTAGGGCAGGATATGCTAATTTAGATGGAGGAATAGATTCTGCATTAGCTGGAGCAACTGAGTTAAATAATGAGTTAGCTAATGGTAGTGGAGCTGTTAATGAACTTTTAAATTCGGCAGTTAATCTAGAGTCAATTGCTAGTAATCTTGATGTAATAGCTGGTATATTAGCAGCTAGTGATGATGAAACAAGTAAAGCTCAATCTACAGAAATTTATAATCTAAGCCAAAGTATCAAAGATATTTCATCAGCACAACAAGGTGGAATTAGTAGCTTATCAGATTCAGTGAACTCAGCAGCTAATGGAGCAGCTTTATTACAACAAGGCTTAACAAGTACATCATCAGGATCAAAGGAGTTATTAGGAAACGTTGATGCTTTAATATCTGCAGGATCAGACTTATCTAATGGGTCAATTCAAATAGGTGATGCAATAAATGCATTATATGGAGGAAGTACAGAACTTGTAAATGGAGCAAAGCAATTAACTACTGGCATTGATAGTTTAGCAAATGGAAGCAGTACATTATTAAATGGAGCAAATGAGTTAAATGAAAATTCAAAGAAAATAAATTCAGCAGTAGGGTTATTATATGAAGGAAGTACAAAATTATCAAAAGGAACAAGTGATTTAAGTGAAGGAACAAGCGTATTAGCACAGGGAAGTAATACATTAGTAAATGGAGCAAATGAATTAAATACAAACTCAAAGAAAATAGATTCAGCTGTGAGCAAATTATATGAAGGAACTTTAGCTTTAGTAAGTGGTGGAGAAACATTAAGTAGTGGTGTTGAAGAACTTGCCAATGGTGGAAATGAATTAGCAGATGGAGCAAGTACTTTAAGTGAAAATTCAGCTAAAATATTGGAAGGAACAGAGCAGTTAGAAAATGGAACAAATGAGCTATATGATGGAGTTACAAAACTTAAGGAAGAAGGTTTAGATAAATTAAATGAAGAAGGAAATAAAGCTATAGATGATATTGATGGATTAGTGGAAGTTAAAGATGAATTAGTAGAAATGGCAAAAGAGTATGGTGTATATTCAGGATTATCAGATAATATGACAGGTACTGTCAAATTTATAATGAGAAGCGATGCTATTAAGAGCACAAAAGAAGAAATCAAATCAAAAGATGAAAAAGAAACAGAAGTTTCAGGGGTTAAAAAGGAAAGTAAATCAATATTTAATAAAATAAAGGAATGGTTTAATTTAGAATAAGGATATATAATAAATTAAATAGCTTAGAATAGATAAGAGAAAATAGCATATTAAAAAGGGAGTTTATGATATAACTTAAGTGAAATAGTAGATTTTAACTGAAATTTTAAAGTTATTATTTAGTTAAATTTAAATACAATAAATTTAAGAATATTATAAGATCCCTTTTTATTTTTTATAAAGAAAGACTACATAAGAATAAGGAGAGAGAAAAATGAATTTTGGATATTTTAATTCGCCTATAGGAACTATAAAAATTGAAGCAGATGATGAATATATTACAGCAGTCTATTTTATTGATAAAAATAGTACTTTAAATACAGACGTAGAAGAGGTAAATGATAGCATAATTATCTGTAAGAAGCAGCTACAAGAATATTTTAATGGTATAACAAAGTGCTTTGATATAAAGCTTAAATTTTTAAAAGCAACAGAATTTCAAAAAAAGGTATGGAAAGAACTACAAAAAATCCCGTATGGTCAAACTGCTTCTTATAAGGAAATAGCTGAAAGAATTAATAATCCTAAAGGATGCAGAGCTGTAGGAAATGCAAACAATAAAAATCCTATAGCTATCATAGTTCCATGTCATAGAATTGTTGGATCAAATGGAAAAATGGTAGGTTATGCTGGAGGAATAGATAAAAAAGAGTTTCTTTTAAGTTTGGAATGTGAAAATTAATTATAAATGGCAAAATAGAGGATATATTATAACAATTTAATCTCATATTTGCCATTTATAAAATGTTTATATATTAATTTTCATATAGTTATATTTTTAAAATAAATATTATACTTTTTTATTCTTTTTCATTAACTTTAAAGCATTAGTTAATTTTATAGGATTCCCATACATTAAAGTACCAAGTCTGTAAATTTTAGCTGCACCTAAAGCGATTAATATGGTGGATATAGCTAGTATTATAAAGGAAATAATTATTTCAATATTAGCTACAGTCCCCATAGCTACTCTTATTAGCATTGTCATACATGAACTAAAAGGTATAAATGATGCTATTTTGATAAGAGGGCTATCACTATTACTTAAACCAAACATACTGATAAAGAATACAACAACAAAAATCATAGTAATAGGACCAATACTTGAACTAATTTCTTCAGTTTTAGAAACAAGAGCTCCTAAAGCACCGAATATAAATGCATAGAATAGGAAACCGATTCCTCCAAATAAAGCAAAAGTAATTAAAAGGTTACTAGGAATGTTAAATACACTATCCAATAAACCATTCCAAGCATTTCTGTTTATAGAATAAGTAACTAATCCAGAGGTAAGAATAATTCCAACTTGAATAAATATGGAAATGCTAGCTGCTAGTACTTTACCGAAAATAAGACTATTGCTACTAGCACTTGTTATTAATACTTCAATAGCACGATTGCTTTTTTCAGATGTTACAGAAACAGCAATAAGTTGACCATATAATAAAATTAACATATATAATGCAAAAATAAGTATATAAACATAGAAAAAGTTACTAGCTTTATCTTCGCCTAATACTGTTACATCTGATTCTACAGGTGAATTAATTATTGATTGTAATTCATCAAAATTTAAGTTGTTAGTATCTGCATAAGATTTTTGATTTAAGGTTGTTAATATATTTTCAAAAACCATCTGATTGTGGTCAGCAAAGTTAGAATTATTAACTAAATATGTGTATTTGCTTAAGCTATAAACAATAAATCCAGCTTTAGCATCACCATTTTTTATTAGATTTTCACACTCTTCAGTTGTATCAACCTTATTCCAAGAAGAATTAGGAAAAGAAAGTTCAAGTATAGATAAATCTTCAAATATATTTTCATTATCTATAATAATAAAAGTTTCTTTATCTTCTTTTTCAGAAATATCGTTAGTATCTATAGTATCACTTATATTGCTATTATTACTTAAACCAGGAATAATATTAGACATATCAAAAAATGATGGGATTGATAATCCGATTATAAGTAATGCTGAAACAAGAATTGTTGTAATTAAATATCCTTTAGATTTAAAGTAATTAGTTAGTTCAAAGCTTAATACGGCTAAAAATTGTTTCATTATTCATCACCTGCCTTTAATACAAATATATCTGTTAATGTAGGTTCATAAACTCCAAAATTTTCTATATCAATATCAGAATTTATGATTGCACTTAAAAAATCATTTTTTGAGCAATTTTCACATAGTTCTAATATTAAAAAATCTTTTTTTACTTCATAAACTTTCACAAAATCAGAAAAATTGTTTATACAAATATCATTAAGTTCTTTTAGTGAATAATTATTTGCACTTAATATAAGTCTATTTTTCCCAAATTCCTTTTTTATGTCTTTTAAATTACCTGATAAAGTGATATTTCCTTTATTTATAATAGCTATATCTTCACAAAACTCTTCTACATAACTCATTTGGTGGCTTGAGAATATTACTAATTTGTTATCAGCAATTAATTCATTAACAACATCTTTTAGAATTTGAGAATTTACAGGATCTAAACCACTAAAAGGTTCATCTAAAATTATTATTTCAGGATTGCAGACTAAAGTTTGAGCTAATTGGACTTTTTGTTGATTACCTTTAGAAAGTGTATCAAGTTTTCGATTTTCATATTCGTCAATACCTAATCTTTTAAGCCATTTTTTCAAGTTTTCTTTCGCTTCTTTTTTACTAATACCTCTTAAACTAGCAAGATATAAGATTTGTTCACTTACTTTCTTTTTAGGATATAACCCTCGTTCTTCAGGTAAATAACCTATTTGATGATTTATAGGCTTAAATGGATTACCATCAATTAGTATTTCACCACTATCTCCATTAAAAACATTCATTAATATACGTATAGTAGTAGTTTTACCAGCCCCATTTCTACCTAATAAGCCTAAGGCTTTTCCACTTTCTACAGAAAAAGAAATTCCGTGTAGAACTTCATTTCCAGAGAAGCTTTTACGTAGATTTTTTACTTCTAGCTTCATAAAATAAATCCCCCTAACAAATATAGATATTATTACCGTGAAAAAAGTTAAAAACAAAAATAATAAACGGTAATTTATAACTTATTATAAAGTAAATTATATAGAAATGCAATATTTGGTTAATAAAAAAACAATAAATTGTTAAAAGTACTATTAATATACTAAAGTTTTAATATATAATTTCTTTTATAGTGTAAAATATAAAATGAACACTAAAAGGGAGGGTGAAGTAAATGAAATATGAATTAATTTTATTTGATGCAGATGAAACTTTATTTGATTTTAAAAAATCAGAAAGATATGCTTTTATGGAGTCTTTAAGTGATTTTAAAATAAATTACGATAAAGAAGAGTGTATGAAAATATATAGTGAAATTAATACAGCAATATGGAAAGAATTTGAGAAAGGAACTATAACTTCAGATAAGCTTAAAGTTGAAAGATTTAATAGATTATTTAAAAGGTTAAGTGTAGATAAAGATGCTGAAAAATTTAGCAAAGCATATATGAATCATTTATCGGAAGCGAGCTTTATTTATAATGAAGCATTTGAAATTTTAGATTATTTAAAAGATAAATATAGATTAGCTATAATAACTAATGGACTTTTAGATGTTCAAAATAAGAGAATAAGAGAATCAAAGATAGAACATTATTTCCAAGAGATAATAATATCTGATGAGATAAAAATTGCAAAACCAATGGCGAAAATATTTGATTATACATTAGAAAAATTAAACTTCAAGGATAAAAGTAAGGTGTTAATGATTGGAGATAGTTTAACTTCAGATATTCAAGGTGGAATAAATGCAGAAATAGATACATGCTGGTTTAATGTTAATAATAAAGAAAAACCAAAAGATATGGATATAACATATGTTATTAACAATATATTAGAGCTTAAAAATATTTTATAACAAAAATAAAAAAAAGGTTCAAAGCTTTAATAAATAAAAAATATTAAAATATAAATACAAAGTTAATAATTTTAACGTATGATAGAAAATTATTTAATAAATAAGCATTAAGATAAATTTAGGAGGCAGATATGAATATTTGTATTATAGGGGCAGGAAATATTGGAACGTATTTAGCGGCATATATTTCAATGAATAAAAATAATAAAGTTTATTTACATACTTCAAAGCCTGAAGTTTTTAAGGAAACTATTGCTTTAATTGAAGAAGAAAAAAATATAACACATGATGTAAAAGTTCATTGTGTTACTGCAAGTTATGAAGAAGCTGTAAAGGAAGCAGATTATATTTTAATAACATATCCTTCATTTATGATGGAGAAAACGATAAATACTATAATTCCATTTTTAAAGAAAGGAGCAGTTGTTGGAGCTATTCCTGGATTTGGAGGAAAAGAATATTTAATAGATGAATTACTTAAAAAAGAGTGTATATTCTTTGGAAGTCAGAGAGTTCCTTCAATAATTAGATTGGAGAAGTATGGAGAATCGGTTCTTCTTAAACAAAAGAATGAGTTTATGAAGATAAGGGTAATTCCAGATAAATATTCAGAAAAAGTTTCAAAAGATATGACTAGCTTTATAGATATTCCATGTATTCCATTAAGTAATTACCTAGCAATAACTTTATCTCCATCAAACCCAACTATGCATCCTTCAAGATTATATGAATTATTTCATGATTATATTGAAGGAGAAAAAGTTTATGATAGGAATCCATATTTCTATGAAGAATGGGGAACTATGGCATCATTACAGCTTTTAAAACTAGATGAAGAGTTAGAGTTAATATTTAATGCTTTTAATGAAAATAATGACTTTGATGCAAGTGACATTGAAAAAATTAAAACTAGATATAATATAGAAACACCAGAGCAATTATGTAAAAAAATAAATACTGCACCAGGATTCCAAGGAATAGATTCTCCAATGGTAAAAGTAGAAGGTGGATATGTCCCAGATAAAAATTCAAGATATTTTGTTGAAGATATACAGTTTGGATTATGCATATTAAAATCTTTTGCAGAAATTTTAAATGTGAAAACACCTGAGATAGATAAGATTGCAACCTGGGGACAAAAATTTCTAGGAAAAGAATATTTAGTTGATGGAAAACTGAATGGTAAAGATGTAGAGGAGCTTACAATACCTCAAAATAGAGGAATTACTACAAAAGTACAGTTGATTAATTACTATAAAGGGTTGTAAAAAGTTATAGGAGAACTTATTTGTCATTTAATACTTATAAATAAAATAATATCTTGGAATAATAAGAGTAAAGCAAAAAGAGAGGTGTTATTATTATGAGTAAAGATGAAGGTAATATTAGTTATAGTAATGGGATTATTGATGGGGTTATTCCCTGTGAAGAGGAAGAAAGAAAGCTAAGACATGATAGAAAGCCAAGGTCAAAGTTAGCTGTTGGTGGAATGTTTAAATTTCCAGATTTAAACGAATAGATATTAAAATTACTAAAAATATTTTAAGTATGTTAGTACAATAAATTATAATTTAATAGAGATTAAAAAAATTAGTGAAATAGGCAGTAATAAATTTAAAATAATAATATTACTGCCTATTAATATAAAAATTATTTATCGAATAATCCACCACCGTTACCAGTTCTAGCGCCCTTTGAAACTTTACCAATACTTTTTTGAGGTTTTATTCCTTTGTTAGAATTAGTACCTTTACTTTTTTTTTCTTCAATAAGTTTTTTCATAATCTCAATATTTTTATTCATTTTAAGCACCTCATATTTAGTAATTTTAAAATATAAATAATATTATATTTATGTTAATGATATATATATTTAACTATTTAATCTTTTATATAAGTTTATATAAAAATAGATTATACCATATTTTAAATGAATAATATGAAAAAAGTAAAAAAATATACTATGAAAAAATAGAAAAACAATATATAATAAGAACCTAAGTTCGATATAGGCTAAATAAAGCAATATTTATATTATTGTAAATAATTTAGGAGGAAGACAAATGATAAATAAAATAGGTAAAATAACGATTTATGTTAATAATCAAGAAGAAGCTAAAGAATTTTGGACTAAAAAATTAAATTTTATTGTTAAATTTGAGCAAGCAATGGGTCCTAATATGAAGTGGATAGAAGTTGGACCAAGTGACGATGAATTTACTACTTTTGTTTTATATGATAAAAATATGATGAAGATGCAAAATCCAAATGCTAGTGTAGATCACCCTAACGTAATACTGAGCACTAGTGATATAGAATCAACCTATAAGGAGATGCAAGAAAATAAAGTTGAAGTTGAAGATATAATGAAAATGCCGTATGGAAGTATGTTTTCATTTAAAGATATGGATGGAAATAAATATTTAGTTAGAGAAGATAAATACTAATAAAATATTGAAAATGAAGTATAAAATCTAGAATTAAGAAATTATTTTTGAGTTTTCAAATAAATAATACCCAATAAGAATTAATTATTCATATTGGGTATTTATATTTTCTACTATATCGTATTTAATTTTATTATAAAAGTAGTTTTTATTTTTAGAACTATATATTTTAAGATAAGTTCTGTAATATTTTTAATTATGATGAAACTACGTTATCTATTATGCTTTCATCAGAGTAGAAAACTTTTTCGTCAAATTCGCCTTCTTGCTTTGCAACGATAGTAGTACAAATAGCATCGCCTGTAACATTTACTGCAGTTCTAGTCATATCAAGTATTCTATCAATACCCATAATTATACCAATACCTTCAATTGGTAATCCTACAGAGTTAAGAACCATAGATAATGTTATAAGTCCAACACCAGGAACCCCAGCAGTTCCAATAGACGCCAATGTTGCTGTTAATATAACTGTAAGATAAGCATTTAACCCAAGTTCTATTCCAAAGGCTTGTGAAATAAATACAACAGCTACTCCTTGCATTATTGCAGTACCATCCATATTTATTGTTGCTCCTAATGGAATTGTAAAAGATGATATTTTTTCTGAAACACCAATTTCATCATCAAGAGTTTCTATACTTAATGGGATTGTTGCATTTGATGATGCAGTTGAAAATGCAAAGCTCATAACTGGTATAAACTTCTTTAAGAATTTTATTGGACTAAGGTTAGTAAATCCTTTAAGCATTGCCATATATGTTACTAAACATTGAATTACTAATGCTAACATTACTGCAAAAATGTATTTAAGCATTGGAGTAAAAGCACTCCAACCTATAGTTGAAAATGTAGTTGCTATTAAGCAAAATACACCAATTGGAGCTACCTTCATAACTATCATTGTCGTTTTCATCTTAATTTCATTAAATTGACTAAAGAAATGTAGCAACAACAGTTCCCTTTTCTTTAAGCATTGCTAAAATTACTCCAATTAATATAGCAAAAACAATTATTTGAAGCATATTTCCATTTGCTAAAGCAGATATTGGATTGGTTGGAATTATATCTAAAAGCACATCGCTTAATGCTTTAGACTCACTTACTGTAGTTTCTGCAATTTGAATACTACTCATATCTAGGCCGATTCCAGGATTTATAATTTTACCAATTAGAATTGCTAAAGTTATGGCTATAGCTGTAGTTATAAGATAAAAAATCATTGTTTTAACTCCAACCCTACCCAGTTTTTTCGTATCACCAATTGCCATACTACCGCAAACAAGTGAACAAAATACTAATGGAACAACAAGCATTTGCATAGCTCGTAAGAAACCTTTACCTATAACTTTAAATACACCATTAATTAAGAAATCATCTCTAAAGAATCCAGATGGAACAAATCTATAAAGGATAATACCACAAATTGCCCCAAGTAGTAATCCAATAAAGATTTTTGTTGTTAAACCTAATTTTTTTTTCATAATAATGCCCCCTTTTTATTGTTTGAAAAATGCATTAAAAAAAATAAAACTTGCATTTAATTTTATATTTTACCATAGTATATAAAAAAATACAATAGGGCTATCTAATGGAAGTGCTTATTTTCAAAGGAGAAGAGTGAAAGCGTTTTAAAAGTAAAAAAATAAAAAGAATTATTATGAATAAAAAATAAAAAAACTTTCATTTTTATAAAAGTTAAATTTGAAAATATAAAGAAATATAATTATTAATAGAAATTACTATATGAGAATATTTTAATGAATAAAAATAAGACATGATCTTTGAAGGCGTATAAAGAAATGCAAAACGGCAAATAAAAGTAAAATAATATTATAATTATCTTTATTTGCCGTTTGTGTTTATAAATGAATTTATTTGTTATTATTTTTTATATGAGAAAGAAAAGCTAGTTACTAAATAATTCATAATTAATTTTACTTTTATCTACACCTAGTTCAAGTAAAGTATTTTCAAGAGCTTTCATAAATGGAGGTGGTCCACAAAGATAAAAATCTGAGTTTAAATTGATATTTTTTTCAAAGAAATCTTTATTTACATAACCAGTAAAGTTATAGTCAATGCCTTCCTTATCAGTATCTAAAGGATTAGAATAAAAAACAGTATTTTCAACTCCTCTAATTTTAGCAATAGATTCTATATCCTCTTTAAATGGATGTAGGCTAGAATTTTGTACAGCTTGAATAAAGTGAATATTATTTCTTATAGACGATTCTTCATAAAGCATTGATAATAAAGGTGTAATACCTATACCACCTGAAATTAAAACTATATCATTATTTTTATTATTAATAGTAAATAACCCTGTAGGGATCATTGCTTCGATAGAGTCTCCGATATTAAGATTTTCGTGTAAGTAAGTACTAATTAAGCCACCATCAACTTTTTTAACACTTATTCTATAAATATCTTCATTAGGAAACATTGATAGACTATAGGTTCTAATTACATCTTTATATTTTGGATCATCTGTTTTAATTTTAAAAGGTAAAAATTGACCAGCTTTATGCTTTACAAGCTTGCCTCCATCTTTTGCTTTAAAATAAAAAGAAATTATACTAGGACATACGTCTACTTTATCTACTAGTACTAACTCTCTAAAACCTTTCCAAGAATTATTTAAATTATTATTCATAAAAACCTCCATAAAACTATTTGTTTATTAACTAATAATAATTATCTACTAATAATAAAAGAAAGTCAATATTTATATGAAGAGATTTCCAAAATTATTTACGTATAGTAGCTATCATTAATATTATATAAAGTATAATAAAATATATTTCGATTATAGAGATAATATATCAAGTTTTTAATTTACATTTAAGATAGTAAATAAAATTTTTTATTTTAAATTAGTGATTAAATATAAATGCTAAAGGAATAATAAATATTAATAACTTTAAATATTTTAAGTTTAGGAGGAATATTATGAGTAAAGATATATTGGATAAGTTAGAACTAAAAAATTATGAAAATTTATCAAGCAATAGAATCAATAACGATGAAATTAATATAAGTAGAGATTTAGAAAACTTTAAAATAGATGATGATTTTTCAAATGATGAATTTGTTGAGGATGAATTCAATATTATTGAAAATAATTCTTATATTGATCTATCTGATGTAGTAGGGGAGGATGGAGATACTGATAATAAGTAATTAGGTAAAAAATAAAATGGTTTATTAAGAGAATAAGGTAGTGATTATTTTCAAATTTTAATAAGCAAAAAATGTCTAATGAGATTTTATTATTCTTATTAGACGTTTTATTTTGTAGTAGTATTATTTTAATAAAGTATAATAAAATTTATTTTATATCTGAAGTAAATGTGAATTATTAATTTAATATAAGTAAACGTATTGATTATTACTATGAAATAATAATATACTATAAATATGTACTTATTGTAAAATTATACATTAGATTATAAGTTAATTAAGATAATGTATAAAAAACTATAAATAATTATGACAAAAATAAAGTGCAAATGGTAAAAATAAATTAAGCAGGGTATTTATGACGAGGGGATGAAAAAATGAATAGAAAAAAAATCATTGCATTAATAAGTGCGGTATTTATTAGTGTATCAGTAACAATGGTAGGATGTAGTACAAGCGTTATTGAAGAAAATAAAAACTTAGTAATATCAAAAGAAAATGTAAGTAGTAAAAGTGATTTAAAAATTGAAGAAACAACAGAAATTGTTTTTGAAACTGCTTTAGTTGATAATCAATATTCATTAAAAATAGATGAAAATGGAGATTTAGTAGTAGAACAAATAGAACCTAATATAGATAAAAATCTAGCTCTTTATGGTTTAGTTAATGTAGAAGAAAATACTGCTAACCTTGAATATTTAATTAGCAAAAGATATGAGGATTTAGGAAATTCAAGTATTCAGTTTTATGTAGAAAGTATAAGTGAAAATGAAGATAAAGTTATAATAAGAAATTATCTTAGTGAAGAAGGATATGAAATTGAGCGTACACTTATAGGAAATGGAAGTAATAAATATACCTTAGCAGAAAATATACTATTTGAACAAGTTATTAATGATGAAGGAGTGGTTACAAATATTATATGGCACAATCTTACTAATGAAACTGAAGGTAGTATAGAAGTTCCAGAAGAATATAAGGCTATTAGCGGAATAAATTTATTAGGAGATAAGGCTATATTATCAGCTTTACCAAATATAGATAGTGCGACATTACCAACAACCTTATTAATTGCTAATTTGGATAACGGTAGTATAGAAAAAGAAAGAGAAATAGGTGATTTTGGGTTTGTTTTACCAATAGATGAAGAAAGAGTTATATTATTAGGAGCTTTAGGAGAAGGAACTAGTGTTGATATATATAATGTTAATACTGAAGAAAAAAGTCAGTTATTTGAATATATATCTTATGAGTCTGAAGAAGAAGATTCACTTAATATTAGTTATATAGGCTTATTTCCAAGTAAAGATAAGATTTATTATTGTGAATATACTAATAAAATGGCATATATAAAAGTAGCTAAAATTAATGGTATGGGAATAGAAAAGCCTTTAACATTATGTGAATTAAACATTGAAGAGGAGTATATAGGTGAACCCCCAACAGTTGTTATAGGAAAAGATGAAAAAGAAGTTATAGTATATACTCAAAATTCACTTATTGGGGGAATAGAAAAATTCTATAAGATAAAATTAAATAAATAATAATTATAAGACCACAACCTTGAGAAAATACTTAAGGTGTGGTGCTTTTTTATTTTCATTTAAATCCATACAATAAAAATAAATAGTAAAAAAGAGGAGTGGATTTTTATGAGAATAGGAGTAATAATGGGTGGGGTATCAACTGAAAGAGAAATAAGCTTAAAGTCAGGAGAACAGGTAATAAAAAATTTAAATAAAGAAAATTATGAAGATATAATTCCTATAATAATAAACTCAAAAGACGAAGTAATAGAAAAAGTAAAGGAAATAGATTTTGCATTTTTAGCATTGCATGGTAGGTTTGGAGAGGATGGAACTATACAAGGAGTTTTAGAAACAATGGGTATTCCTTATAGTGGGTGTGGTGTGCTATGTAGTGCAATTTGTATGAATAAAGCGCTAACAAAAAGAATAGTAAGTACTATAAGAGTTCCTACAGCTCCATGGTTCACAGTGAAATCAATAGATGACATTAATTATGAAAAGATAAATGAGTTTAAATATCCAGTATTTATAAAACCTAATAATGGGGGTTCTAGTGTTGCAACATTTTTGGTGAAAAATAAAGAAGAAGTAGAGAATTCTGTAAGAGAAGGGTTAAAATATGATAAAGAAATAATTATAGAAAAGTATATTAGTGGTTATGAGATAACTTCTTTTATTTTAAATGGTGAGGTTTTTCCAACGGTAGTTATAAAAGCAAATAAGGGAGAGTTTTTTGATTATACTTCTAAATATAATGAAAGTGGAGCCAGTGAAGAAATAATATTTTTAGAGGCAGAGCTTCAAAAGAAGGTAGATGAAATTTCTAAAAATGTTTGGAATGTTTTAGGTTGCAAGAGCTATGCACGAGTTGATATGATAGTAAGTAATAATATTCCTTATATGCTTGAAGTAAATACACTTCCAGGAATGACAAAATCAAGTTTAATTCCTAAAAGTGCAAATGCAAGGGGATTAAGTTTTAGTGAATTGTTAGATAAAATAATTGAATATTCATTAGTTTAGGAGTTGAAAAGGTTGATATTTTCTAGTATAGATTTTAATGAAGATGAACCTATCTATTTACAAATTGAAAATTATATAAAAAATATGATAAATAATAATATGGTTGTGGCTAATGGAAAGCTACCTGCAACAAGAGAACTTTCTAGAATATTAGGTGTAAGTCGTAATTCTATAATAACAGCTTATGAAAATCTTGAAGATGAAGGAGTAGTATATACTGTTAAAGGCAAGGGAACATTTATATCTCCTAGTAAGTCAAAAACTGAAGAGGGCTGGCAGATTTCTTGGAATGACAAGGTAAATAATTATGGTAAATTGGCATTGGAGCTTGATATAGTTAAAAGTGAGATACCATGGGAAAAAAATTTAATATCTTTTAAAAGTATATCTCCAGATGGGGAATTATTTGATATGGAAGAGTTTAAAAAAGCATTTTTAAATAGAATTTCTATAGAAGGACATAAGCTTTTGAATTATGGTTATGCAAAAGGATATAAACCTCTTATGGAATATCTTTTAGAGTATATGAAAAGCAAAGGTGTTGATATAGAAGGTAAAGATATAATTATAACTAATGGATTTACTGAAGGGCTTGAAATGTTATGTGAAGCATATACAAGTCCAGGAGATAAGATTATTTGTGAAAATCCAACTCATAATACTTCGATTAAAATCATGAAGGTGCATGGAATTGAAGTTGTTGGAGTTAAAATGAATGAAGATGGTATAGATATTCTTGAACTTGAAGAAAAGCTTAAAGATAATAAGATTAAATTTGGATATTTAATACCATCATACCATAATCCAACTGGAATTGTGCTTAAAGGTGAAAAACGCTTTGAAGTGTACAATTTATTTAAGAAATATAATGTACCTATAATAGAAGATGGGTTCAATGAAGAACTTTTATACAATAGTACTCACGTTAGTCCTATTGCAGCATTAGATAAAGGTGGAAGCGGTGTTGTTTATATAGGAAGTTTTTCTAAAATATTATTTCCGGGAATAAGAGTAGGATGGTTGCTTGCAGATAAAGAAGTTATAAATATATTAGAAAGTGTAAAGAGATGTAAAAATATTCACACCTCTTTTTTAGATCAAGGTATACTTTATGAATATTTACGTTCAGGTGCTTTTGAAAAACAAATTAAAAAAGTAAGAAAATCATATAAAGAAAGATATGAGTTTGCATTAAAGTGTATAAATAAATATGTTAATCCTAAATTTATTTGGGGAGAAGGTGGGCTTCATATTTATATTGGAATAGAGGGAATAACTGGAAGAGAACTATTAAATCGATGCTATAAAAAAGGAGTAATATTTACTCCAGGAGATGTTTTTTCTATGGATAATGCTGGAGATTATACATTAAGATTAGGGTTATCTAGATTATCATTAAAGGAAATAGAAAAAGGAATTAAAATAATAGGGGAAGAATTAAAAAATTAGGTAATTTAAAAATAAGGTTATTTTAAAAATTTTTAATTTGAATATTAGGGGCTCATTATGTTTTAAATGTAGCCCTTTTTTATTTTAAAATTAATATTTAATTTCCTTTGCAATATTAATTAAAAAATGATATTGTATTAAATTGAGAAATGAAAATAGGGGGTAGAAAAAATAGTGGGACATGATAAAACTAATGATATGACTAAAGGTAATCCAGTTAAATTAATTTTAATGTTCTCAATACCATTATTAATAGGTAACATATTTCAACAATTTTATAGCATGGTTGATACAATAATAGTTGGTAGGTTTGTAGGAGTAGAAGCACTTGCAGCTGTTGGTTCTACAGGATCAATGGTGTTTTTAGTTAATGGATTTGTAACAGGTTTAACTAGTGGATTTGCAGTTTTAGTTTCCCAAAGATTTGGAGCAAAGGATGAAAAGGGACTTAAAAAAGCTGTAGGAAGCGCTATCATATTAACAGCTATTTCTGTAATTGTAGTTACTTTGGTAAGTGTAATTTCAGCTAAGCCATTATTAAGATTAATGAATACTCCTGAAAATATTATGAAAGATGCTACTACATATATCATAATTATTTATGCAGGATGTATTGCTACAGTTGCTTATAACATGATTGCAAGTATATTAAGATCTTTAGGTGATAGTAAGACACCTCTATACTTTTTAATTGTTTCATCAGTATTAAATATAGTGTTAGATCTAGTATTTATAATTAACTTTAAAATGGGCGTAGCTGGAGCGGCATATGCAACGATTATATCACAAGGCGTTTCCGCAATATTATGTTTTATATATACATATAAGAAATTTACTATATTGAGACTTAGAAAAGAAGATTTTAAAGTTAAAAAGAGATATTATCATAAACATTTAAAAGTAGGAATTCCTATGGCACTTCAATTTTCAATAACTGCAATTGGAATTATGACAGTTCAAGCTGCATTAAATGTATTTGGATCAACAGTTATTGCAGCGTATACAGCAGCTTCAAAGGCACTTCAACTTGTAATGCAACCAGCAATTACATTTGGTGTTGCTATGGCTACTTATTGTGGACAAAACTTAGGAGCTAAAAATTATAAGCGTATAAAAGATGGCGTTAAAGCATGTACTAAGATTTCAATAATAACAAGTATTATCGCAGGGGCAGTATTAATATTTCTAGGGAAATATTTTGTTATGATGTTTATAAGTAACCCAGATGCAGAAATACTAAAATATGCTCAAGAGGTACTTAATATATCAGCGATTTTCTTTATACCACTTGGATTAATATTTATTTATCGAAATGCTCTTCAAGGTATGGGCGAATCATTTGTACCAATGATGGCAGGAGTATATGAACTTGTGGCTAGAGCTATAGTTGCATTTACTTTACCAAGATATTTAGAGTTTACAGGAATATGTTTAGCTGATCCAGTGGCATGGTTTGCAGCAGTTATTCCACTAGGATTTACTTATTTTAAGAGAATGAAGCACTTAGTATATGAAGATAAAGAAGAGTTAAATATTAAAAAAGCAGAAGCATAAATATATAAATACTTCAATGTGAATTAAAAACATATTGAAGTATTTTTATATATTAAAAAATATAAATTGACCTTAAATGGGAGATTTATTTATAATTAATACAAATGAAAATTGAAGAAAGAGGTAGAATGATGAATTCATATAAAAGTATAAATAGTGAACAAGCAAAAAAATTAATAAAGGAAAATAAAGAACTATTAATTATAGATGTAAGAAGGTTTAGTGAGTATAAAACAGGGAAAATACATAATGCTATAAATATTCCTGTTGAAGAATTAGAATGGGAAATTGAAGATTTAAAAGAGCATCAAGATGATCCTATACTTGTATATTGTAAAGCAGGACATAAAAGTGCACTTGCTTGCGAGATGTTAAGTGAAGAAGGATTTAGTAATTTATATAATTTAGGGCAAGGTATATTGGGGTTTGATGGTGAACTAGAATAAAAGATAAGTAAAAAGTCTTTAAAATATAATAGTTGTCTTTGACATAGGGGGATACAATGACAAAAGCAAAAAAGATTATTAGAAATATAATTATAATGGTTGGAGTAGTAATTTTATTAGTTTTTTTAGGAAGTAGGATACAACAAAATAAAATTTTAAGAACTGAATTTACTGATAAAGTTAATCCTTATGAACAGACATTAGAAGAAATTTTGTATAATTCAAAGAAAATTACAATGAAGAAAAGGTTATTTTCATTTAGAAAGCATTACTATATATTGAGTGATGGAGTTTTAATAGGAGAAGTTACAGGGAAGTTATTTCCTGTTTTTGGGGACACTTTAAAATTAAAGGATGTTAATGGAGCTGTTATTAAAGAGGAAAGTCAAATAAAAAGATTAGGATTTACACAGGAAAAATTATTTAATATATCTATTAATAGATTAGGTAAAGTAGAGGATTCTAATGGTAATACAACAGGATATATTGGTGAAGAAAAGTTGCAGGATTTTTGGAAGTTAAAGCATATATTATATTTTTATGATGAAAACTATAATAAGTTAGGGAAGGGAATAGAGGAAAATCTATTTTTTAATAAGGATTATAATATTTTAGATAATAATAAAAATGTGGATTATATAATTGATGGTAAACATTTTAGTTTAACTGATGATACTACTATTGAAATTATAGATAGTTCAGATATTCCTATAGAAGATGCTATATTTTATACTATAATTGAGAAATCAATAAGTTCTAGTAAAACTAAAAGTTCAAGTTCGAATTCAGGTAAAAGCAATAAAAAATAATAATGATGGTAATGAAGATACTTTTAAGATTGAAATAAAGTAGCTTTAAAAATAGAGACTATTAACAGTTGATTTAATAGTCTCTATCTATTTTTAAGGAAATGTAACGAAAAAAAGAAAAATGTCATATCATGGGAATATAACAGTTATTGTATAAGGAATAAGAAAATGAGTAATTGGAATACATCATGTAGTTTAGATGATATTATTAGAAACTTAGATGAAGATGATTTGAATGAATATTGCTGTAACAATACAAGCGATACTGGGAATGTTAGTGATGTTGACGATACATTTTACTATTGTGAACTTCTAAACTTATTTCAGTGTTATACATCGCAATATATGAATTTAATATTTATAGTATTGTTTATGTATTGGTGGAATAATCAAGCAATGAACAGTTATTTAATGAACACAAATTGTCAATTAACTAATGCTGTAAGTGATTTATTACAAGATTGTTTTGAATGTAATTGTTGTAGTAAAAAATAAAAAAGAATAACAGAAATTTACTCAATTTAAATTTCTGTTATTCTTTTTTTGTTTTAACTATTTATAATAGAAGATAGAGAGATAAAATTTAGGCAATCTATTGTACATTGCAAGATAGGTGAAAAATTAATAATTTGACATAAATATAAAAAGATATTTTATTGTGTGTATTGTAAATATAGTTTCTAGGAATGAAATTTACTGATATAAAGTTTGTAAAAAAACTTGTAATTAATCAATTTGAAGATAGAAGTTTGAATTTAATAAAAATTAAATGTAAGAATAAATATATAATAATAGTATTATTTTAGAAGTACGTACTATTAATTAGAATGGAATTTAAAGGAGGAATAGATAGTAGCAAATCATGACTTTGGAGTAATAGATTATTTTGAAGAAAACAAATGGTATAGTGATTATGAACCAGAAAAGTATAATTGTATATCCATTAGTGATGAATTAATAGATGAGGTAATGAAAGGATACTTAGAAGAACTAGGTAATTTAAAAACGTATTTTCATGTAAAAAAACATCCAGCATTAGGATTAGATTATTGTGGAACTACAATCATACCTCCAAGGTCATTAAAAGAATTTAAAAAAATTATTATTAGTGCAAACAAACAATTTAAATCTAATGAATTGGATGAATTAATTAAGAAAATTGATGGTGCAATAAAGGAAAATAAGCATATAATTCATTACGGAATATAAAACTTAACCTATGGTTAAGTTTTTTCAGACTGCTGACAAAGTGTCAGTAG
>NZ_KB291629.1 GCF_000320405.1 Clostridium celatum DSM 1785
TGTTGCCCATGCTGGGCACACACAAAAAAAGCTGAGATTACATTAAAGTAACTCAACTTTTATTATTTATAATTTACCTATTGTATAAATTTTTTATTTAATAATAATTTAAGTGAAATTATTCAGCCCAATGCCAACCATTACTTCCCGCACCTATTTCAAAGTGATATTTTACTATTCCAAGATCTACTTTACTGTAAAATGCCATTAAAGCTTTTGCTTTAACTTCATTTCCTTTAAGTATTATATTAAACTTTTGTTGGTTAACTGCTGTTGGTGCAAGTTGTGCAGCCTCCATTCCCTTTCTAAACCACTCTGGCATTTCACCCTCTACTGAAGAAAGTTCTTCTATAGTTTTTGTTTTTCTAGAAATCCCTGAAGTTTCACCATATCCAATGGCAATTACACATACTAATTTTTCATCTCTATTTACTGTACATTTCACCTTTGATTTACTATAAGTAAGTGCTACCCAACATGTATTAAGCCCTAATTGTGCTGCTTTTAAAACAATCTTTTCCCCATAATATCCACAACGTTCATCAAGATTATCTCCTTTTTTTCCGATAATAGCTATATAATTTTTAACATTTTTAAAATTTCCATAATGAGCCATCTTACCACTAAATGCATTAGGTTCATCAACACATAGTTGTATATTCATATTTCCTTCATTATTGCATTCATCAATTGTTTTTCTTAATTCACATTGAATTTCTGAACTAATTTTTTTATCTGTATAACTCCTTACAGAATGACGCTCCTTCATAGCTGTTAAAATATCCATTGCTAACACTCTCCCTTATATATTTAAAAATTTTCTTCTTCATTTTTAGAACAATTAACATCTTGAACTATTTCATATATATAATTCATCAAATCCTTTAGTTCTCTCCATTGTGTTTCATCTGAATTAACATAATAATAGTTTTTAGTTCCTTCACGCCTCATATTTATTATTCCTACATTTTTTAATATTCTAAGATGGTGAGATACCGCAGGTCTCGATAAATGTGTCTTTTAAGTAATTTCACCAACTCTAATTCCATTATGATCACTTTCAAGTAATGCAATAATAATTAATTGTCTAGTTTCATCTCCTAATGCAATGAAAGCACTTCGTGAACTCTTAAATCTTTCAGCTAATTTAAACATCCTTTGTTTACATTTATCCATAATTACTTTCCCTTTTATATAAGTTTATATTTTATATCCCTATTATATGTAATTTTATCTCTGGGTCATGTATACTTAAAATCCCTCTATATCTTTAATTGTTTTATATATCACAAACCCACATTAATTTTTATTTTATTCTTCATATAACAGACTATTTCTAATGTCTAATTATTTTATTATTACTAAAAGCTTCATTAAACAGTTTAAACTTTTAAACCATTTTATCATAAAAATATTATTTTTTTTCAATGGGAAAGAAAATCAAGACCATTAAATTTTAAAGTGATTTATCTCTTAGAAAATATAAAAATACTTTCATAGAATCTAATTATATTTATTCTATAAAAGTATTTTAAATTTAGATTTATTTAATTTTATATTTAAATTCTTTCTTTTTATAACTATTCCTTATATTTATAGATTAATTTCTTAAGCCTATATATTTATTACTAATAATATATTCTAACCTAATAAATGTATTTAAAATAAATCAATTCCTTGTTGTAACATCTCCTTAAATTCTTCCCAACTTACAAATTTTCCACCCATACTTTCTAAATGATTAGTATGCATTTGACAGTCTAAAAATAGATATCCTTCTCTTTCTAGCTTTTTACACATACTTATCAAAGCTAATTTAGATGCATTTGTTTCTGTTGAAAACATACTTTCACCAAAAAAGCATCTTCCTATTTTAACTCCATAAAGCCCACCTACAAGCTTTTCATTCTTATATACTTCTACACTTGAAGCAAAACCTTTATTAAATAAATTTATATAGGCTTCCTTCATATCATCAGTTATCCATGTTCCTTCTTTATTTTCTCTAAGTTCCTTACATTTACTTATTACACCTTGAAAATCATTATCAAAAGTAATTTTAAACTCACCCTTATTAAAAACTCTCTTCATTGATTTTGATATTTTAACTTCATTTGGTTTTATAATAAATCTAGGTTTTGGACACCACCATAATATTGGATCTTCATCATTATACCAAGGAAAAATCCCATTACAATAAGCTAATAAAAGCCTTTCCCATCTTAAATCTCCACCTACAGCTAATAATCCATCCTCTTCTGCAAACTCTGGATTTGGAAACATTATTTCATCTGTTAATTGGTATATAGGCATACTATCCCCCCATAAGTTATTTAATACTATTAAAATATCATAATACTGTAATATAATCTATTGTATTTTTATATATAAAAAGGCTGTAGTTTAAAACTACAGCCTATAACAATCTAAAATTATCTTCTATTTTGCTCTTTTTTAGCTCTTCTACAAGATATACATCTTGTTGGTTCGTTATCGAATCCTTTTTCTTTGTAGAATGCTTGCTCTCCTACTGAAAATACGAATTCACTTCCACAATCTCTGCATACAATAGTCTTATCTGTCATAACTATTCCTCCTAAATTTTAAGATTTTAAATTGATAATATAATCTCTAATTTACGAGAAACTACCTATCCAAATGAAATCTATTATTTTGTTAGCATTTCTGCTACTCACTAAGTGTAACATAGTATTACTTATATTACAAACTTTATTTTTTATTTTTTTAAAATATATTTTTCCAATAAACTTTATATTCTTTAGAATGGCCTAAATACCCCATTTATCGTTTTATGCTATTAAAAAAATTTTATGATTTTATATTAACTGTTGGCATTATATATTCTTCCATATTAAACTCTTTATTTATATATCTATTAACAAACCAACATGTTAAATCATAAGAACATCTATGTAATATTAATGCTGATTCGCTATTATTTCTACTATCTATAGAAGACATATTAATTACTCTTCTTATTTTATTAAATATAGCTAGTCCATCTTCATCTATGTCTGTTTTTATCTTTAACTCTTTTAATCTATCATTTTGATCCATACCAATAAGCAACCCTAAACCTTCAAGTTTTGCTACTTCTTGTGTTAAATTCTCTGAAAACATTTTAGCTTTTGTTATTGAAATATTTGCATCTCTAAACAATGCTTTTTCCATGGCTATCATATAATTATTTAAATACCTATAATTCTTATCTAATTCATTAAATACTTTATTTTTCGTAATTATCTCCACCTTTTAATTAATTTTAAATCTAATATTTTTCTTATTTCTAATTATATCATATATAACATATTAATACTCTTAATTTAATTCATATCATTAATATACATTATGCTAATTATGAAATATATTTCTAATTGCTACTTTTATTAGGTTTGTTTTTATTATATGATTTACTTCTATAGTTACTTTTTCCATTCCTATTTTTGTTTCTATTATTGTTGTTTCTATTACCTTTATTTCTTTCACTATTACTCTTTGCTTGAATTGTAACCACTGGTTGTATTATTTCATACTCTTCTTCTAATACAGGTATAGACTTACCAATAATTTTTTCAATACTTCTAAACATTGCTTTTTCTTCTTCATCACAAAAAGTTATTGCAACTCCTGAAGCCCCAGCTCTTCCTGTACGTCCAATCCTATGTACATAAGTTTCTGCCACATCTGGAAGATCATAATTTATAACGTGAGATAATTCATCAATATCAATTCCTCTAGCTGCAATATCTGTAGCAACTAAAACTCTTATATTACCTTCCTTAAAATTATTTAATGCTAATTGTCTTTGATTTTGAGACTTATTTCCATGAATGGCTGCGCTTTGTATTCCAGCCTTTTCAAGATCTTTTGCTATCTTATTTGCTCCATGCTTAGTTCTTGAAAAAACTATCACTGACTTTATACTTTCATCTTTTAATAAATGAATCAGTAATGATTTTTTATTCTTTTTAGGCACAAAATATACACCTTGTGAAATAATTTCTGCTGTTGAAGAAACCGGTTGAACCTCTACTTTAACTGGATTCTTTAAAATAGAATTAACAAGCTTAGTTACTTCTTTTGGCATAGTAGCTGAAAATAATAAATTTTGTCTTTCCTTAGGTAATTTCGATATTATTTTCTTAACATCATGAATCATTCCCATATCAAGCATTCTATCAGCTTCATCAAGTACAAAGTATTTAACATTACTTAAATCAATATGTCTTTGATTAACTAAATCTAAAAGTCTTCCTGGTGTTGCAACTAATACATCTACTCCCGCATTTATTTTTCTTACTTGAGACGTTTGGTTTACTCCACCAAAAATAACCGTGTTCTTTATATCTAAATATTTTGCATATATAGTGAAATTTTCCTCTATTTGAATAGCTAATTCTCTAGTAGGTGCTACAATTAAAGCTTTTATGCTTCTTTCTTTACTGTTGCCTTTAGCTGTAACTATATTTTGTATTATTGGAATTGCAAAGGCTGCTGTTTTTCCAGTTCCTGTTTGTGCACACCCTAAAATATCTCTTCCTTTTAACACTACAGGAATTGAATTTTCTTGTATTTCCGTAGGCTTTTCATATCCAGCCTCACTTATAGCCTTTAATACAGGCTCTATTACATTTAACTCTTTAAATATCATCTTTTCTCCCTTACGATTAAATTTATCCTTAAATAATGTATTACATTAAATAAAATATACATAATTAATATAGATTTTAATAAAAAAGAACACTATATATGCCCAGTTACTAACAAAAGCATTATATAGCGTTCACTTATAACATTATATATCATTTACTTAATAATAGCATTAACTTTTTACTGGAATATCTCTTAAGCCTATACTAATTTTTCTTTAACTAATTAAAAGTATAGTACATTTATGCACCATTTAAGTTAAATATAATAATACTATTTATCATTAATCTCAAATAAAAAAAGCTAGATAAAACTCTTATCTAACTCTTTCATCAATAAAAATATATTCAATACTTATGCTACTATAGTATCTTTACTTTTACTTTTATTATTTTTTCTATTTATTATATAATCAACTAATATAGCAATAGCTCCATCCCCTGTTACATTTGTTGCAGTACCAAAGCTATCTTGAGCTGCATGAAGTGCAATCATAAGGGGTTTTTCTAAAGTACCAAAGCCAAGCATTGATTCTAATAGTCCAAGTGCCGCCATAACTCCTCCACCTGGTACTCCTGGTGCTGCTATCATTGTGACACCAAGCATAAGTATAAACGGCATTATCATTCCAAAAGTAGGAACTTGTCCATTCATATACATGACAGCCATTGAAGTAAGTACTAAAGTTATAGTATCTCCTGCTAAATGTATTGTTGCTCCTAGAGGGACAACGAAATCTAAAACTTCTTCACTGACATTATTCTTCTTAACACATGCCAAAGTAACTGGAATTGTTGCTGCTGATGATTGTGTTCCAACAGCTGTCATGTATGAAGGAATCATATTTTTTATAAGTTTAAATGGATTTTCGCTTTTCACTGCACCAGCAATGCAATATTGTAATAATATATATGCTAATTGTAGTGAAAATAATATTACATACACAAGTCCAAAAGATTTTAATGTATTAAATATCTCACCACTATAACTTAACTTTGCAAAAACACATCCAATATATATTGGAACTAACGGAATTAAGACTTTAGTAACTATCATTAAAACTATGCTATTAAATTCTCCTACCATTTTCAACATAGCACTATTTTTTATTTTTGATAAACCTATACCTAATATGAAGGCTAATACAAGAGCAGACATTACACTCATAATTACTGGTATTTCTATTGAAAAGTAAGGTTGAATCTCTTTCCCACCTTCACCTAATAATACACTTCCATTTATAAATCTAGGTAATATATTACTTCCAATTAAGTATGCTGCAAATCCAGCACCTATTGTTGATATATATGCAATAACTGTTGTTATTATAAGACCTTTACCTGACTTTCCACCAAGACATGCTATCCCTGGAACTATAAATCCTATAATTATTAATGGAATCACAAATGACAAGAAATTTCCAAATAGTCCACTAAAAGTAGCTAATATTCTTACTGGAAAATCAATATCATTATTTCCACATATTAAGCCTATACTTATTCCTAAAATTAAACATAAAAATATTCTTGTAATTAAAGATATTTTTCTCATACTAAGCCCCCTCATATATTTGTATCCCCTTAAAATACATTTGTATTTTTTATCTATTTGTTGTCTTTGTATAGAATACATGTGTATTCTTACCACAAACTTAATATAAACCATATCTTTTATATTGTCAAACTATTTTTATGAAACTTTTTATATTTTCATTATTTTTTATATACATAAAAATGCTTTTTAGTGATTATTCATTTATTCTCTTCATTTCATCGCAAAAAAAAGAACCCCTACATATAAATTGGATTTTCTCAAAGTCCATCATATAGGTCCTCTTTTTTTATACTTACAATTTCTCATTTTTAAAGCGTATATAAATTATTGTACATATTCTTAGAAGAAAATCATTTTAATGGCAAATATAATTAATGTTATGCCTCCCAAAAAATCTGCATATTTAGATATAAAATTTATTCTTCTTATGTATCTACATAAATAAAATGCAAATGTGGAAAGTATTAATGTTATTACTCCAACAATAGTTGAATCTACTAGTACATTAGATATATTACTAACATAACTAAATGCAGTAAATCCTACAACTAATGCATCAATACTAACTGATATACCTAAAATTAATACCATTCCTCTTTTTACTAATAATGCTCCATCCTTATTATTATCTTCAAAGCCTTCCTTAATCATCATAATTCCAACTATAGAAATTGCTATTCCACCAATTAAATTAGGTATAGCTGTTATATATTTTTCAAATAAATGCCCGCCTATTCCACCTAAAAAGAAGAATAAAAATTGAAATACAGCAAAAGATATTATAAATGCAACTTTATTACTTCTTTTTACTTTTGCATTTAAACCTATACTTATAGTAACTCCAACAGCATCCATCGCTAATGCCACACCTATAACAATTATATCTTGTAAATTCATTCGCCTCTCCTTTTTGCAATATTTGTATAATTATATTATTAAATTTATCTACCTATGATTATTATTGTAAATTTTATTTTTATGTCTTTTATTTATATGATTTTTATTGTATAGTATATATTGTATTAATTAATTAAGTTAAATAGTATATCACATTTATCTATATTAATTATGATTAATAAAATATAAAAAACTACATATTACAGCAAGTATGCTATATTAATTTAAAATAAAAATCATTACATAAATTTAAATTCAACTTAAAAGGAGAGTATTTTAATGGCAAATTGCATTATAGCACAATCAGGCGGTCCTACATCAGTTATAAATTCTAGCGTTGTTGGATTATTAGAGGCAAATAATAAATTAGGTGTTTTCAATAACGTTTATGCAGGACTAAATGGTATCGAAGGAATTCTTAATGGTAATATAATTAATTTATCATCATTTTCACAAACTGAAATTAACAATTTTAGATATACACCATCATCTGGTTTAGGTTCTTGTAGATATAAAATGAAAAAATTAGAAGAATCAACTGATGAGTATGATAGATTATTAGAAATTCTTAAAGCTAATGATATTAAAGCCTTCTTTTATGTTGGCGGAAATGACTCAATGGATACTATTGCAAAATTAAGCTACTATGCTGAAAAAACAAATATAGATATTAAATTTATAGGTATTCCAAAAACTATAGATAATGATTTAATGTATACTGATCATACTCCTGGTTTTGGTAGTGCTGCTAAATTTATTGCTACAACAGTATTAGAAACTTATTTAGATTCTTCTGTTTACATAAACAATGGAATATTTATTTTAGAAACTATGGGACGTGATACTGGTTGGCTTGCATCTGCTGCATCTCTAGCTAAAATGAACGGAAAACAAGTTGCTGATTTTATTTATTTACCTGAAGTTGCCTTTGATGTAGACAAGTTCTTAATGGATGTAAAAGCTAAATTTGAAGAGCAAAATCAAGTTTATATAGTTGTTTCTGAAGGTATTAGAACTGCTGAAGGAAAATTTGTTGCTGAAAGTAATGCTCAAGCACATGATAAATTTGGTCATGCTCAATTAGGTGGAGTTGGTCTTTTCTTAAAGAACTTAATAATTTCATCTGGAATAACTAAAAGAGTTAAATCTTTAGAACTTGGGGTTCTTCAAAGATGCGCTATGCATTGTGCTTCAAATATTGACTTAGAAGAAGCTTATGAAGTTGGTGCTGAAGCCCTAAAGCAAGCTAGCTTAGGAAAATGTGGCTACATGATTGGTATAAAGAGAGAGAGTAATACCCCTTATACTTCATCATATTTCTTAGTTGAGGCTAACAAAATAGCTAATAACGTTAAATATTTCCCAACTGAATGGATTAATGAAGAAGGTAATAATTTAACACCTGAAGCTGTAGAGTATTTAGAGCCACTTGTTTCAGTTGTTCCAACTGTAGTGTCTACTAGTAAGCTACCTGAGTTTAAAGTATTTAATAAATAATTTTTATAATATAAATGGAAGATGGATTTTAAACTTATTTTTTAGTTAATTTATCCATATTGAGACTGTAGATAATTTTGTGTAATAT
>NZ_KB291631.1 GCF_000320405.1 Clostridium celatum DSM 1785
GTTGTTGCCCATGCTGGGCACACACAAAAAAATAAGAGAAAGCAAAATTTGCTTTCTCTTATTTCTTTAAACTTATAACAATTTTTCTGAAAGGTTCTTCACCTTCACTATATGAGTTAATATCAGTATATTCTTGTAGTGCTGAATGAATTATTCTTCTTTCATAAGGGTTCATTGGTTCTAACCTATATGGTCTACCTGATTTTCTAACCTTAGCTGCTGTTTTTTGAGCAACTCTTATTAAAGTTTCTTCTCTTTTCTTTCTATAGTTTTCTGCATCCAATACAACTCTCTTGTATGGATTACTATGGTTTTTATTTACTACTAACGAAACTAAATATTGTAGAGAATCTAAAGTTTCTCCTCTATACCCTATTGCTAATCCCATTTTAGGACCTGATAAATTAATGTTAATAACATCATTTACATCATTAATAGCAATTTCAGCTTCAATTCCCATAGCTTTTAAAACATTCTCTAAGAATTGTTTTGTATCATCTACTATATCCGGTTTTTTTACTACTTTAACTCTTGCTGGCTTAGCGCCTATTAGATTAAATAATCCCTTACTTCCCTCATCAAGTATTTCAACATCAACTTTATCTTCTGTTAGCTTTAATTGTAGTAAAGCATTTTTTAATGCTTCTTCTACGGTTTTACCCGTCATTTCTATTACTTTCATACCCTATTCACCACCTAGAAAATATGATAATTATCTCTTTTTAGTTTTTGGTGTAGATTTTTTAGCTTTCTCTATTTGAGCTGCAGCCTTTTTCTCTTCTTCAATTTTCTTTTTCTTCATTGATGGTAAGTAATTTAAGAAATAAGTTTGAATTAATTGAATTACTCCACCAGTTATCCAATAAATTATAAGTATTGGTTGGAATTGAAGAGCCATGAATCCCATCATACCTGACATCATTATATTCATAGTACTCATATTCATACCACCTTCTTGTTGTGGCATTGATTTACTTAATAATAATGATGGAATATATGTGCTTAATGCTGCTAATATTGCTAATATTATTGAAACAAATCCTATTTTAGGTATTCCAAATATATCTGGAATAAATAAAAATGATGTATCTGCACCTGGAGATGCTGTTATATTTCTAAACACACCATATAATGCAAATAATATTGGCAATGGTAATAAAGATGGTAAACATCCTCCAAACATACTAACATTATTTTCTTTCATCAACTTAGAAGTTTCTAATTGTAACTTCTGAGGATCATTAGCATATTTAGTTTGTAATTTTTTCATTTCTGGTTGAATTTCTTGCATTTTGGCATTTGATTTTGTTGCCTTAATATTAAGAGGTAATATTAATAATCTAATTATTGCTGTAAAAACTATAATAGCTAATACGTATGAAACCCCTTCTTTTTCTTCTGGTACCCCTAACGATTCAATTAAATCATGCAAAGCATTGAACATCGATGTCATTGCACTTACAATTGCATTCCACATTCTTAATAGCCTCCTTATTTTACCGGATCGTATCCTCCATTTTTGTTAAAAGGATTACACCTTAAAATTCTCTTTATAGATAAAAATCCTCCCTTTAAAGCCCCATATTTAGTGATGGCTTCAACTGCATACTCAGAACATGTAGGTACAAATATACACCTTCTTGGTCGCATAGGAGAATAATATTTCTGATATAGCTTTATTAATGTTAAAAGCATTTTTTTCATTTTATATATATTCCTGCCTTTTTAAATAAGTTTATCATAGCAGCTTCCACATCGCTATATTTTTTTTCATTAATAGAGGTTCTGGCTACAAAAACAAAATCATATCCTTTTTTTACATCTTCTCTATTTAATCTATAGCTCTCAGAAATAAGCCTCTTACTTCTACTTCTAACTACACTATTTCCAACTTTCTTACTTACAGAAATACCTACTTTATTATAAGGTAATTTTTCATCATCTATATTTTTCTTATTATTAAAGACATATAGAACTAATAAATTGTTAGCATAGGATTTTCCTCTCCTATAAACAAGTCTAAACTCTGTATTCTTTCTTAATTTATATATCATAAGTATTAATAGATCTCCTTAAATTCCTGCATTTGCAGAAAAAAGGCCACAAAGTGCGGCCCTTATGCTGTTAATTTTTTTCTACCTTTTTGTCTTCTTCTCTTAAGAACAGTTCTTCCTGAAGCAGTGCTCATTCTTTTTCTGAAACCATGTTCTTTTTTTCTTTGTCTCTTTTTTGGTTGGTATGTCATGAACATTCAAATACACCCCCTTTGAGTGAATTATTTATAGTAAAAACTATATCTCTCAAAAATAAATTTACCTTATTATTATATATACTTAACTTTTTACTGTCAATATGAATTAAATTCCGTAAACCTGTTGATAATTTTATACACAGTTTATTTTTTGTGGATAACTTATTGATAACTTATGTTAACTTGTGATATTATTAAGTATAAGTGTGAATAAATATGTGCATAACTTAACTTATCCACATTTGTGGATTATTCTGTGTATAACTTGTTCGTTTTTTCTGGATAACTTCGTATTTCGTATATATTATTATCATTTTTAGGGCATTTATTCCTGTTAATAATATCAAGGTTTATATTAATCATAATTGTGGATAACTATATTATGACTATTTTATCTACAGAATTATTAACATGTGATTAACTTTTTTCAACATTTATCAACAAATTTTTTTCTGTGACTAATTTTGTTGATATCCTGTTTATAATTTTTTTAATTTCTTTTTTTGGAGGATACTAAAATGGAGACTGATCTTAAAGAACTATGGGAAAAAACATTAAATATTATTAAGGGTGAATTAACTGAGGTTAGCTTTAACACTTGGATTAAGAGTTGTGAACCTATATCTATATCATCTAATACTATAAAAATCAGTGTCCCTAATTCCTTCACTCAAGATATATTGGAAAAAAGATATAAAGACTTAGTTATAAATTCAATTGAGGTCGCATGTTCTAAAACTTACAACTTAGAATTTTTAATTGCTTCTGAAATTCAAGACGCTGAAGAGCTAGAAGAGAAGACAAAGCAACCAAAAAAGGACAATATGACAGTAGTTGTTAATGATGAAATGTCTAGTACATTAAATCCTAAATATACTTTCAATTCCTTTGTAATTGGTAATAGCAATAGATTTGCTCATGCTGCATCACTTGCAGTTGCTGAGTCTCCGGCTAAAGCTTATAATCCGCTTTTCATTTATGGAGGTGTAGGACTAGGAAAAACTCACTTAATGCATGCAATTGGACACTATATTCTTCAAAATAATCCAAATGCTAAAGTTGTTTATGTTTCATCAGAAAAATTTACAAACGAATTAATTAATGCAATAAAAGATGATAAAAACGAAGAATTCAGAACTAAATATAGAAGTGTTGACGTTCTTTTAATAGATGATATTCAATTTATTGCTGGTAAGGAAAGAACTCAAGAAGAGTTTTTCCATACTTTTAATACACTGCACGAAGCAAATAAGCAAATAATTTTATCATCTGATAGACCACCTAAAGAAATACCAACACTAGAAGACAGACTACGTTCAAGATTCGAATGGGGACTTATTGCAGATATTCAAGCTCCAGATTTTGAAACTAGAATGGCTATATTAAAGAAAAAAGCCGATGTAGAAAAATTAAATGTTCCAAATGAAGTAATGGTTTATATAGCAACTAAGATTAAATCAAATATTAGAGAACTTGAAGGTGCTTTAATTAGAATAGTTGCTTATTCGTCATTAACAAATAGAGAAATAACAGTTGATTTAGCTAGTGAAGCTTTAAAAGATATAATTTCAAACAAACAAAATAAAAGTATAACTATAGACTTAATTCAAGATGTAGTAGCTACGTACTTTAATTTAAGAGTTGAAGATTTAAAATCACAAAGAAGAACTAGGAATGTAGCTTACCCTAGACAAATAGCTATGTATCTTAGCAGAAAACTTACAGATATGTCATTACCTAAGATTGGCGAAGAATTTGGTGGTCGTGATCATACAACTGTTATACATGCTTATGAAAAAATATCCGAAAGTTTAAATCGTGATGAGAGCTTAGAACATACATTAAATGATATCACCAAAAAGCTAACACAAAAATAATCAACAACTGTACATAACTACCGGTGAATTGTTTGTGGATAAGTTTCTTTTTACTCTTTCGATGTGGATACTGTGGATAAGAGTGCATTTTTGTTACCAACTTATCCACAGTATTTTTTACACAAATTTTATTGTAAAATAAGGGCTAGAAGTACTTATCCACATATCCACACGCCCTACTACTACTGTTATTATTATTTTTATTATTTATCTATATATATATTGTTATCAATTCAATGTGTATAACTTAGGAGGTAAGATTAAAATTATGAACATAATATGCTCAAAACAAAAATTACAAGAAGGTATTTCTATAGTTACTAAAGCTATTACTGGAAAAACAACAATGCCTATACTAGAAGGTATTTACATAGAAGCTAATAAAGAAGGTCTTACTCTTATTGGTTCAGATATGGATGTTAGTATAGAAACTAAGGTTGAAGCAGATGTTATCCAAGAAGGTAGTATCGTAATTGATGCAAAAATATTTGCAGAAATCATTAGAAAATTACCTAATTCAGATGTAAAAATTGAAATAGCAGAAAATGATTTAATTCAAATTACATGTGAAAAGTCAGTATTTAACTTAGTTTTCATGAATTCTAGTGATTACCCTGCACTACCTAACATAAATGAAGATGTTACAGTTGAAGTACCTCAAAACATATTAAAAAATATGATAAAGGGAACTTCTTTTGCTATAGCTCAAGATGAAGCTAGACCTATTTTACAAGGTATTCTTTTTGAAGTAAAAAATAAAGAATTAAACCTAGTTGCTTTAGATGGTTACAGATTAGCAGTTAGAAGTGAATTATTAGATCTTGATGATAACATAGAAGTTGTTATTCCTGGTAAAACTTTAAATGAAGTTTCTAAGATTTTAGAAGACAACGAAGAAATATTAAAAATTACATTTACCCACAA
The DNA here is from genome assembly GCF_000320405.1 of Clostridium celatum DSM 1785. GTDB lineage: Bacteria > Bacillota > Clostridia > Clostridiales > Clostridiaceae > Clostridium > Clostridium celatum. Next base: position 5,053 of record NZ_KB291631.1, read on the forward strand.
CCATATACTATTTAATGTGGATAACACAAAAATTATATCAAGACTTCTAGATGGGAAATTTGTTAACTATTTATCTCTTTTACCACAAGAGTATAAATTATTAGTTAATATTAAAAAGCAAGATTTCCAAAATGGATTAGAAAGAGCATCTTTAATGGCTAAGGATGGAAACAGTAATTTAATAAAATTAGATGTTCAAGAAGAGAGTTTAATTATCACTTCTAATTCTCAATTGGGAAAAGTGAGAGAAGAAGTTAGTGCTAATCTGCAAGGGGAAGGAATACAAATTGCATTTAATTCAAGATATCTCTTAGATGTTCTTAAAAATATGGAAGAAGAAGATATTGTTATAGAAATGACTTCAAGTGTTAGTCCATGTGTAATAAAAGGCAAAAATGGGAATAATGCTAAATACTTGGTTTTACCAGTTAGATTAGTTAGATAGGAGGATTTTGTATAAATATTCGAATGTTATACAAAAAAGCTTTATGATTGAAATAGAAATAACAACAGAATTTATAAAATTAGATTCATTTTTAAAATTTTCAGGTGCAGCTTCATTAGGTTCTGAAGCAAAAATGTATATTTTAGATGAACTTGTAAAAGTAAATGGAGAAATTTGCACACAAAGAGGAAAAAAATTATACAAGGGTGACGTAGTAGAGTTTAATGGTGATACCTTTAAGGTAGTATAATAACTATTTTATTGTAATTAGTTAACTTTAGTATGTTATAATTAAGGGTGTTTAAGATGTTTATTAAAAGATTGCAAATGCTTAATTATAGAAATTATAATGTGTTGGATATCAGTTTAGGTCAAAATGTTAATGTTTTTATGGGAGATAATGCTCAAGGAAAAACTAACATATTAGAGGGTATATACTACTGTGCTTTTGCAAGGTCTCATAGAACGTCAAAGGATAGAGAACTTATCAAATGGAATTCTGACAATGCACTTTTAAGTGTTACTGTTGGTAGAGAAAGATTAGATAAGAGAATTGATATAAGCATTCTTAAAGACGGAAAAAAAGCAATACAGATTAACAAGGTTAAAATTAAAAAAATTGGAGAATTGTTCGGAAATTTTAATGTTGTAATGTTTTCTCCAGAAGATTTAAAAATAATTAAGGATTCTCCTGGTGTGAGAAGAAAATTCATAGATATGGAATTATGTCAGCTAGATGCTAAATATTATTATAATCTTGTTCAATACAATAAAGTTTTGAATGAAAGAAATACTATTTTACGAAATAGAAGCATTAATAAAGATATTTTAGATGTATATGATATGCAATTGGTTGAATTTGGATATAATATAATAGTAGAGAGACTTAAATATATAGAAAAATTAAATAAATACTCTGCTAAAATTCATGCTGACATAACTTCAGGAAAAGAAAAAATAGAATTTAAATATATTAGTACTATTAAAGACTTAGAAAATATTAAAGAAAGTTTTTATTCACTTTTAGAAAAAAATAGAGCTAGAGATAGTGAGAGAGGAATAACTTCTGTTGGTCCTCACAGAGATGATTTTATGGTTTTAATAAATGATATTGATACTAAAAGTTATGGATCACAGGGGCAACAGAGAACAGCTGTCTTAACTATTAAATTTTCATCATTAAAAATAATTAAAGAACTTACAGGTGAACATCCTGTATTGTTATTAGATGATGTATTATCAGAGCTTGATTTTAGCAGAAAGAGATATATTTTAAGTACTATAGGTGATATACAAACAATAATTACATGTACTGGAATAGAAGATTTATATGAATATCTAGATGATAAATCTAAAGTTTTTAAGGTTAAGGATGGAGAAATTCTAAATTAAAGGAGGAGTTCTTATGTTTTTACATTTAGGAGAAAATGTAGTTGTACCAATAAAAGATGTAATTGGTATATTTGATTTACAAACATCAATGTATGGTTCAGATACAATATCTTTTTTAAGAATGGCTGAAGAAGACGGATTTGTTGAAAGAATTTCAAAGGAAAGTCCTAAATCATTTGTTATTGCAGAAGTAAATAAAATGAGTAAGGTTTATTTATCACCAATCTCATCATCTACTTTAACGAAAAGAACAAATATTGATTATAATCCTTGAGTCCAATATTTAGCCTTCATACGTTAATATAAATCAAATTATAAGGAGGAGTTTATGTTGGAAGAAAATAAGCAAAGTTATGATGAAAGTCAGATTCAGGTTTTAGAAGGTTTAGAAGCTGTTAGAAAAAGACCAGGAATGTACATAGGTACTACTAGTTCAAGAGGACTTCATCATTTAGTATACGAAATAGTTGATAATAGTATTGATGAAGCACTTGCTGGATTTTGTAAAAACATAAAAGTTACTATAAATGAGGATAACTCAATTACAGTAATTGATGATGGTAGAGGTATGCCAGTTGGTTTACATCCTAAAATGGGGAAATCTACTGTTGAAGTAATTATGACAGTATTACATGCTGGTGGTAAATTTGGAGGCGGAGGATACAAAGTATCTGGTGGTCTTCATGGTGTTGGTGCATCTGTTGTTAATGCTTTATCTGAATATTGTGAAGTAACAGTAACAAGAGAAGGATATGTATGGCAACAAAAATATTCAAGAGGAAATGTTCTTTGTGATTTAACTAAAATTGGTGAAGATGACGGACATGGAACTAAAGTAGTATTTAAGCCAGACCATGAAATATTTGAAACAACTGAATTTGAGTTTGAAATATTATCAAGTAGATTAAGAGAGTTAGCATTCCTTAACAAAGGAATTTGTATAACTCTAGAAGATAAAAGAGAAGAAGAAGAAAAGATAGAAAAGTATCACTATGAAGGTGGTATAAAAGAATTCGTTTCTTACTTAAACAGAAATAAAGAAGTATTACATGAATCTCCTATTTATGTTGAAGGAGAAAAAGATGGTATCATAGCAGAAATTGCTCTGCAATACAATGACGGATATAATGAGAACTTATATTCTTTTGCAAATAATATAGATACTATAGAAGGGGGAACTCACTTAGCTGGTTTTAAATCTGCTTTAACTAGAGCAATAAATGATTATGCTAAGAGGTTTGGCCATATAAAGGAAAATGATAAAAATCTTTCAGGTGATGATGCAAGGGAAGGGCTTACAGCTGTTATTTCAGTAAAGATATCTGAACCACAATTTGAAGGGCAAACGAAAACTAAGCTAGGTAATTCAGAGGTAAGAGGAGTTGTAGATTCTATAGTTGCTGAAGGTGTAAGTATTTTCTTAGAAGAAAATCCAGCTGTAGGTAAGATTATTATAGATAAAGCATTAATGGCTGCAAGAGCTAGAGATGCAGCTAGAAAGGCAAGAGAGCTTACAAGAAAATCTGTACTAGAAAGATCAACACTTCCTGGAAAGCTTGCGGATTGTTCATCAAAGGATCCAGCAGAATGTGAAATCTATATAGTCGAAGGAGATTCAGCAGGAGGTTCTGCAAAGCAAGGAAGAGATAGAAAATTCCAAGCAATATTACCTTTAAGAGGTAAGATACTTAACGTTGAAAAACAAAGACTAGATAGAATTCTTAATTCAGATACAATAAGATCTATGATTACTGCTTTTGGTGCAGGAATAGGAAAAGATTTTGATGAAGAAAAATTAAGATATAATAGAATAATAATTATGACCGATGCCGATGTTGATGGAGCGCATATAAGAACTCTATTATTAACATTCTTCTATAGATACATGAGACCACTAATAGATGGAGGACATGTATATATAGCGCAACCACCATTATATAAAGTTAGTAAGGGCAAAAAAGAAAGTTATGCATATACTGATGAAGAACTTGATAGTATCTTAGAAGAGTTTGGTGGAAAAGATAATTCAACAAATATTCAAAGATATAAAGGTCTTGGAGAAATGAATGCAACTCAATTATGGGATACAACAATGGATCCAGAACATAGAATTCTTAAAAAGGCAAGTGTAAGTGATGCAATTGCTGCAGATGAAATATTTACTATCTTAATGGGAGATAAGGTTGAACCAAGAAGAGAATTTATTCAAAAGAATGCTAGCAAAATAAGCAATTTAGATATTTAGTACTAAGGTATTTAGTATTAGTTGAGGTGAGTACATGAACTTAAATGAGGGAAAATTTATACATGTAGATATAAATAAAGAAATGAAACAATGCTATATCGATTATGCTATGAGTGTAATTGTTGGGCGTGCTCTTCCAGATGTAAGGGATGGTCTTAAGCCAGTTCATAGAAGAATTCTTTATGCAATGCAAGAGTTAGGACTAGAACCAAATAAAGGATACAGAAAATGTGCCAGAATAGTTGGGGAAGTTTTAGGTAAGTACCATCCACATGGTGATTCATCTGTTTATGATGCGTTAGTAAGAATGGCTCAAGATTTCTCAATGAGATATATGCTTGTTGATGGTCATGGAAACTTTGGTTCTGTGGACGGTGATAGTGCAGCGGCAATGAGATATACAGAAGCAAAGATGAATAAAATAGCAGTAGAAATGCTTAGAGATATAAATAAGAATACTGTTGATTTTATGCCAAACTTTGACGGTGAAGAACAAGAACCTGTAGTTTTACCTTCAAGATATCCTAATCTTTTAGTTAATGGATCATCAGGTATAGCTGTTGGTATGGCTACTAATATACCACCGCATAACCTAGGTGAAGTTATAGATGGAACTATAATGTTAATAGATAATCCAGAAACTACTGGATTAGAACTTATGACATGTATCAAGGGACCAGACTTCCCAACAGGTGGAATTATCATGGGTAAATCAGGAATAAGAGCTGCCTATGAGACTGGTAAAGGTAAAGTTGTAGTTAGAGCTAAAACTGAAATAGAAGAAGAAAATGGAAGACACAAAATAATAGTTACTGAAATTCCATATCAAGTTAATAAAGCTAAGCTTATCGAAAATATAGCGGATTTAGTTAAAGATAAAAAAATTGTTGGAATATCAGACTTAAGAGATGAATCTGACAGAGAAGGTATGAGAATAGTAATAGAGCTTAAGAAGGATGCAAATCCTAATATAGTTTTAAACCTATTATTTAAGCATACAAAAATGCAAGATACCTTTGGAATAATAATGTTAGCGCTAGTTAATAATGAGCCACAAATTTTAAGTTTAAAGCAAATATTAAGTAATTATATAGAGTTCCAAAAAGAAGTTGTTACTAGAAGAACTATATTTGAACTTGAAAAAGCTCAAGCTAGAGCTCATATACTAGAAGGTTTAAGAATAGCATTAGATAATATTGATGAAGTTATAAGTATTATTAGAAGTTCTAAAACTGGAGAAATAGCAAAAAATACTTTAATCGAAAGATTTGGATTATCTGAAAAGCAAGCAATTGCTATTTTAGAAATGAGATTAAGAAGATTAACAGGATTAGAAAGAGATAAGATTGAAGAAGAATATAATGAGCTAATGAAGCTTATAAATTACTTAAATTCAATTCTTGCAAGTGAAGAAAAATTATTAAGTGTAATTAAAGAAGAATTACTTGAAATAAAAGCAAGATATAACGATGAAAGAAGAACTCAAATTGAAAAAATCGTTAATGATATAGATATTGAGGATCTAATTCAAGAGGAAGAAACTGTTGTTACTTTAACTCATTCAGGATATATAAAGAGAATATCAGCTGATACATATTCAGCTCAAAGAAGAGGTGGAAGAGGAATACAAGCAATGGCTACAAAAGAAGATGACTTTGTAGAACATGTTTTAGTAACTTCAACTCACTCAGATGTATTATTCTTTACTAATAGAGGTAGAGTATATAAGAAGAGAGCTTACGAAATACCTGATGCTGGAAGAACTGCAAAGGGTACTAATATAATAAATCTTATACAAATAGAACAAGACGAAAGAATAGAAACAGTACTAACGGTTAGAGATAATACTGCTGAAGGTTACTTATTTATGGCAACTAAACAAGGTCTTGTTAAGAAGACTCCATTATCAGAGTTTAAGAACCTAAGAAAGAGCGGACTTATTGCTATTAACTTAAGAGAAGGAGATGAACTTCTTAAGGTTAAAGTAACAAGAGGAGATGCAGATATAATAATAGTTTCTCAAGATGGTAATGCAATTAAGTTTAATGAAAAAGATGTAAGACCAATGGGAAGAACTGCATCAGGGGTTAAGTCTATGAACTTAAGAGAAGATGATGTAGCTGTATGTATGGATATAGCAGTAGATAATGAAGATTTATTAGTTATTAGTGAAAATGGATTTGGTAAGAGAACACCATTAACTGAGTATAAGAGACAAAATAGAGGTGGTGTTGGTCTTATAACTTATAAGATAAGTGAAAAGACTGGTAAGGTTATAGGGGCTACTGTTTGTAAGCCAGAAGATGAGTTAATGCTTATAAATACAAGTGGTATTGCAATTAGAATAAATGTTTCAGATATTTCAGTAACTAGCAGATCAGCAATGGGAGTTACATTAATGAGAACTTCTGAAGAAGAAAAAATTGTAGCTATAGCTAAAATTGCTGGTACAGATGATGAAGAAAAGGATGAGCAATTATCATTAGATGACTGTGTTGATAATGAAGTAGCTGTTGAGGAAAAGGATACTAGTTTAGATAGATTAGTTGAAGAGGCTATGAAGGAAGATACAGAAGAATAGAAATAAGAAAAGATGTGAGGCTTAGATTTTTAAATCTAAATCTTGCATCTTTATTTTTTATGGAGAAATAAAGTAAAAGTTGTTAATACAATTAAGAAATTATAGAAAATAGGTATAAACGATGAGAGATATTAAGCTATTTATTGTTAGAAATTGATATAATTCAAGTAAAAAGCATATAAAATGGCTAAATATATTAATACTCTGAACCAAGTGTATCAATAATATAAAAACAAAGAAAAATAAAGAAAAACAACGTATTATTAGAATAATTCATCTTAATAACAAAATATAATTTAAAGTATTTTTAGATTAATGATAAGATAGTCTTCGTCGCTGATGAGCGCTACAAAAACTTGAAAAAACATTTTGTTGACAAGTATAGCGTGAGGTGATAAGATAAATCTCGTCGCTAACGACAGACTGAAAAAACTTTTTTAAAAAGTTGTTGACAGGGGTCGAAAGTAGTGATAAGATAAAGAAGTCGCT
>NZ_KB291632.1 GCF_000320405.1 Clostridium celatum DSM 1785
GTGGAAGAACTGTAGGTTCAGGAGTTGTTACTGCTATAGTTGAATAGTAATTAATTACTTAACATATAAAAGGGCTGGGTTAGTTTACCTAGTCCTTTACCAAGCTAATATTATTGACATAATATCGGTTTTATGGTAAGGTGTTTAAGTAATTAACGAAATAGATAACACAATATCATATAGACTTATATAATTATTTGGATAACTGGAGGTGCAGACTGTGAGAGTTAAGATAACATTAGCATGCACAGAGTGTAAGCAAAGAAACTACAACACAATGAAAAACAAGAAAAATAACCCAGACAGAATGGAAATCCACAAATATTGCAGATTCTGTAAGAAACACACAACACACAAAGAAACTAAATAGTTGACTTTAGAGGAATGACACATATTCGCAATAGTTAAGGATGTGAAGTAATGGCTATTAAAGAAAATGTAAATATTAATACTAAAACTTCTGAAAACAGAGGGCTTTCTAAGTTTTTTAGAGAACTTAAGGCAGAGGTTAAAAGAATAACTTGGCCTTCTAAAGATGACACAAAAAAAGCGTTAATTGCAGTAGGCGTAGTCGTACTAATATATATTATATTAGTAGGCGGGTTAGATTATATTTTTACAAACCTCTTTAAATTAATTTTCAAACTATAATCAAAGGAGGTTTAGATGGGTTTTCTCATCTATAGTAAATATGAGTGAAAGAGCTAGATGGTATGTAGTACACACATATTCAGGATATGAAAACAAGGTTAAAGCTAACCTTGAAAAAACTATTGAAAATAGAAACCTTGAAAGCTTGCTTCTTGACATTCAAGTTCCTATGGAGGAAGTTATTGAAGAGAAAGATGGTAAGACTAAGGTTTCTTTAAAGAAGAAATTCCCTGGTTATGTGTTAGTAAAAATGCTTATGACTGATGAGTCATGGTATGTGGTTAGAAACACAAGAGGTGTAACAGGATTTGTTGGCCCAGGTTCTAAACCAGTACCTCTTACTGAAGAGGAAGTAGAATCTATGGGAGTTGTTGAAATGCCTATAGATATTGACTTAGAAGTAGGAGAAAGCGTAAGAGTTATTTCAGGACCGCTTAGAGAATTCGTAGCGATAATCCAAGAAATAAGCCTTGAAAAGCACAAGATAAAGGCTTTAATTGACATGTTCGGCAGAGAAACTTTAGCCGAACTAGATTTCAACCAAGTTGAGAAATTAGTTTAATATTATATTGTATAAAACTAATGTTTTTAATTAAGTGGGAGGACAAAGTCCGTATTACCACAGTATAGGAGGAATAGTAAATGGCTAAGAAAGTAACAGGAATGATAAAATTACAACTTCCTGCAGGAAAGGCAACACCAGCACCACCAGTAGGTCCAGCATTAGGGCAACACGGTGTTAATATTATGGGATTCTGTAAGGAGTTTAACGCAAAGACTGCTAATCAAGCTGGATTAATAATACCAGTTGTTATAACAGTATATCAAGATAGATCATTTAGCTTTATCTTAAAAACTCCACCAGCTGCAGTTCTAATCAAGAAAGAATTAGGATTAGAAAGTGGTTCAGGAGTTCCAAACAGAACAAAGGTTGGAACATTAACTAAGGATCAAGTTAGAAAGATCGCTGAATTAAAAATGCCAGACTTAAATGCTGCTTCAATCGAAACTGCTATGAGCATGATCGAAGGAACCAAGAAGTATGGGTGTTACTATAGCAGAGTAATTCTAATTTTTTTAAAAAAGTGGGAGGTAAAAACCGCTAAAACCACGAAGGAGGCATTACAATGGGAAAGAAATATGTTGAAAGTTCAAAATTAGTAGATAAGAACGTTTTATATACACCAGCTGAAGCTTTAGATTTAGCTGTTAAAACTGCAAAAGCTAAGTTCGATGAAACTATCGAATTACACGTAAGATTAGGGGTAGACCCAAGACACGCTGACCAACAAGTTAGAGGAGCTGTTGTTCTTCCAAACGGAACTGGTAGAAGTGTTAGAGTTTTAGTATTCGCTAAAGGTGCTAAAGCTACAGAAGCTCAAGAAGCAGGAGCAGATTTCGTTGGAGCTGAAGAATTAGTTCAAAAGATCCAAGGTGAAAACTGGTTCGATTACGATGTAGTAGTTGCTACTCCAGATATGATGGGTGTAGTTGGTAGATTAGGTAGAGTTTTAGGACCTAAGGGATTAATGCCAAACCCAAAATCAGGAACAGTTACATTTGATGTAGCTAAGGCTATTGCTGAAATCAAAGCTGGTAAGGTTGAATATAGAGTTGATAAAACTGCTATCGTTCACTGCCCAATCGGAAAGAAATCATTTGGTGTTGAAAAGTTACAAGAAAACTTCCACGCTTTAATGGACGCTTTAGTAAAGGCTAAACCAGCAGCTGCTAAGGGACAATACGTTAAATCAGTATCTGTTTCAAGCACAATGGGACCTGGAGCAAAAATTAACCCAACTAAAGTTTTAGATTAATATTGACATAATGGAATTTACATAGTATAATAAATTTCGTTGTGAAAAAGAAAATACTGTTTCCGTAGACAGTAGGTGCCGAAAGGTTTAAAGTGATCGCCTACCTAGGATATACTAGATATGTGATTATTTGGTCTTCCTGTGTCTATGGGAAGACCTTTCTTAATATATATTACAGTTAATAACTGTGAGGAGGTGGACACACAGTGATAAAGAAGAATAGACAAATCAAAGAAGCTAAGGTAGCTGAGATAAGAGAAAAGTTAGAAAAAGCTCAAGGTGTAGCATTAGCTAATTACCAAGGATTAACAGTTGAAGAAGATACAATGTTAAGAAAGAGCTTAAGAGAAGCTGGTGTTGAATATAAAGTTTACAAGAACTCATTAGTAACATTAGCAGCTAACGAATTAGGTCTAGGTGATTTAGTTCAATACTTAGAAGGGCCAGTTTCAATAGCATTCGGATACGAAGATGCTACTGCTCCTGCAAGAGTATTAAACAACTTCGCTAAAGATCATAAGAAGTTAGAACTTAAAGCAGGTGTTGTTGACGGTATTGTTTATGACAAGGCTGGAGTTGAAAAACTTGCAACAATCCCATCAAAAGAAGTTCTTATTGCAAAACTTCTTGGAAGCTTCAAAGCTCCATTATCAAACCTTGCATATTTATTAAATGCAATTAAAGAAAAAAAAGAATCAGAGTCAGCTGAATAATAAACTGATAAAAATTTTGGAGGTGCAATTAAAATGACAAGAGAAGAAATCATTCAAGCTATAAAAGAAATGACTGTTTTAGAATTAAACGAATTAGTAACTGCTTGCGAAGAGGAGTTTGGTGTTAGCGCTGCTGCTCCAGTTGCTGTTGCTGGTGGAGCTGTTGCAGGTGCTGCAGCAGAAGAAAAGACTGAGTTCGACGTAGTATTAGCTAACGCTGGTGCTAACAAGATCAAAGTTATCAAAGTTGTTAGAGAAATAACTGGATTAGGATTAAAGGAAGCTAAAGAAATAGTTGACGGAGCTCCTAAGACATTAAAAGAAGCTGTTTCTAAAGAAGAAGCTGAAGACATGAAAGCTAAATTAGCTGAAGTTGGAGCTGAAGTAGAAGTTAAGTAATTTCTTAACTTTATATAAAAAGGTGCTTAATAGCACCTTTTTTATTGCCTAAATACAGAAAATGATAAAATTTACTAAAATTGTAGGAATAAAAAATAATATGAAAAGTGTTGACAAAAAAAATCCATTATGATACTATCATTAAATGTACTATTCATTATGGATAATTATATATTCTTACGAAAATGAGTATAATCAATAGAAAAATGGTTATACTATAACGTGATGCTCTCCGAAAGCATAGGTCCTTAGGGAAATTATGCTTTTGGTTATTTTACTTTAAAACAAGGGGTGAAAATTCATGGTACATCCTGTCCAAGTCGGAAAAAGAACTAGAATGAGCTTTGCTAAGGTTAAAGATGTAACCGAAATGCCAAACTTAATCGAAATACAATTAGATTCTTATGAGTGGTTTTTAAGAGAAGGTTTATTAGAAGTATTCGATGATGTAAATCCAATCACTAACTTTACTGGGAATCTTGTGCTTGAGTTTGTAGACTATAAGCTTGATATGGATAATATCAAATATTCGGTTGAGGAATGCAAAGAAAGAGATTGCACTTACGCAGCTCCATTAAAGGTGTCAGTAAGACTGACAAACAATGAAACTGGAGAAATTAAAGAACAAGAAGTCTTTATGGGTGATTTCCCACTAATGACTGAACAAGGAACATTCATCATCAATGGTGCTGAAAGAGTTATTGTTAGCCAATTAGTTAGATCTCCAGGTGTATATTATAGTAATACTGTTGATAAGAGTGGTAAAAAACTATTCGCTTCAACTGTTATTCCTAACAGAGGTGCATGGTTAGAATATGAAACAGATTCTAATGATGTTATTTATGTGAGAATTGACAAAACTAGAAAATTACCAATAACTATTTTAGCTAGAGCTATGAGTTATGGAAGTGACCAAGAGCTTTTAGACTATTTTGGTGAAGAAGAAAGATTTAAAGCTACTATTGAAAAAGATAATACTAAGACTAAAGAGGAAGCTTTACTTGAAATCTATAAGAGATTAAGACCAGGTGAACCTCCAACAGTAGATAGTGCAGTATCTTTAATAGACTCTTTATTCTTTGATGCAAAGAGATATGATTTATCAAGAGTTGGTAGATACAAATTCAATAAAAAGTTAGCTCTTAACTTAAGACTTATAAACCAAATAGCTGCTACTGATATAATAAACCCTTCAACTGGAGAAATAATGGTTGAACAAGGTGAAAAAATTAGCAGAAGCATGGCTGAGGATATTCAAAATGCAGGAATTAATTCTGTTGATATCTTAGTTGAAGATAAAGTTTTAAGAGTTATAGGTAACCACTTTGTAGATATAGAAAAAGTAGTATCATTTGATATTAGTGATTTAAACATAAGAGAAGCTGTTCATTATCCAACTCTAATGGAAATATTAGAAAATTACGATGATGAAGCGACTATCAAAGAAGAAATTAAAAAGAACATAACTAGATTAATACCTAAACATATAGTAAGAGATGATATATTTGCAACTATAAGCTACGAATTAGGATTAGCTTACGGTGTAGGATATACTGACGACATAGACCATTTAGGTAACAGAAGATTAAGATCTGTTGGTGAGCTTCTTCAAAATCAATTTAGAATTGGTTTATCAAGAATGGAAAGAGTAGTTAAAGAAAGAATGACTATTCAAGACCAAGAAGCAATTACACCACAAATGTTAATCAATATTAGACCAGTTGCTGCATCTATCAAAGAATTCTTTGGTAGTTCACAATTATCACAATTCATGGATCAAACAAATCCACTTTCAGAATTAACACATAAGAGAAGATTATCTGCTTTAGGACCAGGAGGTCTTTCAAGAGAAAGAGCTGGTTTCGAAGTAAGAGACGTTCACCATTCTCATTATGGTAGAATGTGTCCTATAGAAACTCCAGAAGGACCAAATATAGGGCTTATTAACTCACTTGCAACATATGCAAAAGTTAATGAATATGGATTTATTGAAACTCCATATAGAATTATAGATAAAGAAACTGGTGTTGTGACTAATGAAATAAGATACTTCACAGCTGATGAAGAAGATTTATATTTAATAGCACAAGCAAAAGAACCAATCGGTGAAGACGGTAGATTTGTAGACAGTAGAGTTACTGTTAGATATAAGCATGACATATTACAAGTTAATGCTAAAGATGTAGATTTAATGGACGTTTCACCAAGACAAATAGTTTCAGTTGCAACAGCAATGATACCTTTCCTTGAAAATGATGACGCGTCTAGAGCACTGATGGGTGCGAACATGCAACGTCAAGCAGTTCCACTATTAAAGCCACAAGCGCCTATCGTTGGTACAGGAATAGAATACAGAGCAGCAGCTGACTCAGGAGTATTACCAAAGGCTAAAAATTCAGGTAAAGTTGTATATGTTAGTTCTTCAGAAATCAGAGTTAAGAGAGATGCTGATGGCGGAATTGACACATATAAATTACTTAAATTCAAGAGAAGTAACCCAGGTACTTGTATAAATCAAAGACCTTTAGTTGATAAGGGTGAAATTGTATTTAAGAACCAAGTATTAGCTGATGGACCAGCAACTGACCTAGGAGAAATCGCATTAGGAAAGAATATCAGAATGGGATTCATTACTTGGGAAGGTTACAACTACGAGGATGCTATGCTTATCTCTGAAGAATTAGTAAGAGAAGACGTATTTACTTCTATCCATATTGAAGAATATGAATGTGAAGCTAGAGATACTAAGCTAGGACCAGAAGAAATAACAAGAGATATTCCAAACGTAAGTGAAGATGCTCTTAAAGATATAGATGAAAGAGGAATAATCAGAATCGGTGCTGAAGTTAGATCAGGAGATGTACTTGTAGGTAAAGTAACACCTAAGGGTGAAACTGAGTTAACAGCTGAAGAAAGATTATTAAGAGCGATATTCGGTGAAAAGGCTAGAGAGGTAAGAGACACTTCTTTAAGAGTTCCACACGGAGAAGCTGGTATCATCGTTGATGTAAAAGTATTTACAAGAGAAAACGGTGATGAATTAAATCCAGGTGTAAATGAGCTTGTAAGATGTTACATTGCTCAAAAGAGAAAAATATCTGTTGGAGATAAGATGGCAGGACGTCACGGTAACAAAGGGGTTATTTCTAGAGTTTTACCAGAAGAAGATATGCCATTCTTACCAGATGGTAGACCACTACAAATTTGTTTAAATCCACTAGGGGTTCCATCTCGTATGAATATCGGTCAGGTATTAGAAGTTCACTTAGGATGGGCAGCAAGTCAATTAGGATGGCATATAGCTACTCCTGTATTTGATGGTGCTACAGAACAAAATATTGAAGAATGCTTAGTAAAAGCAGGATACAATGCGCATGGAAAGACTGTATTATACGATGGAAGAACTGGAGAACCATTTGATAATGAAGTTACAGTTGGTATAATGTATATCTTAAAACTTGCTCACTTAGTTGATGATAAGATCCATGCTAGATCAACAGGTCCATATTCATTAGTTACTCAACAACCACTTGGAGGTAAAGCTCAATTCGGTGGTCAAAGATTTGGGGAAATGGAAGTTTGGGCATTAGAAGCTTACGGTGCAGCTCACACATTACAAGAAATCTTAACAGTTAAGTCAGATGATGTTGTAGGTAGAGTTAAGACATACGAAGCAATAGTTAAAGGTGAAAATATTCCAGAACCAGGAGTACCAGAATCATTTAAGGTTCTTATCAAAGAACTTCAAGCTTTATGTTTAGATGTTAAAGTGTTAAATGAAGACAATGAAGAAGTTAAATTAAAAGAATTCTCAGATGATGATTCTGATGAGTTAGAAGTAAACATTGAAGGTACTGAAGAAGTAATTCCGGAACATGTAGCTGATGAAGACAGCTATACAGTTAATGATGAAGAAATTGAAGAGGATATTGATTATGAATCATTTGCTCTTGAAGGTTTTCATGAAGAAGAATTAGATGAATTCGTTGATGACGAACACTAAAATTGAAGGGAGGATATACCCTTGTTTGAATTAAACAATTTTGATGCTATACAAATAGGTTTAGCTTCACCAAGCCAAATTAGAGAATGGTCAAGAGGAGAAGTTAAAAAACCAGAAACAATTAACTATAGAACTTTAAAACCAGAAAGAGATGGTCTATTCTGTGAAAGAATTTTTGGACCTATGAAAGACTGGGAATGTCATTGTGGTAAATACAAGAGAGTTAGATATAAAGGGATTGTTTGTGACAGATGTGGAGTTGAAGTTACAAAAGCTAAAGTAAGAAGAGAGAGAATGGGGCACATTGAACTGGCTGCTCCAGTATCTCACATTTGGTACTTTAAAGGAATTCCATCAAGAATGGGATTACTTTTAGATATGTCACCAAGAGCTTTAGAAAAAGTTCTTTACTTTGCGTCATATATCGTTATAGATCCAAAAGAAACTTCATTACTTAAAAAACAACTTTTAAGTGAAAAAGAATATAGAGAAGCAGTTGATAAGTTCGGTGAAGAAAGCTTCGTAGCTGGAATGGGTGCAGAGGCTGTTCAAGAAATCTTAGGAGAAATCGACTTAGATGCATCTTCAAGAGACTTAAAAGAAGAGTTAAAGACTAGTAGTGGTCAAAAGAAAGTAAGAATCATAAGAAGACTTGAAGTTGTAGAATCTTTTAGAAAATCTGGAAATGATCCAAGATGGATGGTTATAAATGTTATTCCAGTTATTCCACCAGATTTAAGACCAATGGTTCAATTAGATGGAGGAAGATTTGCTACATCTGATTTAAATGATTTATATAGAAGAGTAATAAACAGAAATAACAGATTAAAGAAGCTTTTAGATTTAGGAGCTCCAGATATAATCGTTAGAAATGAAAAGAGAATGCTTCAAGAAGCAGTTGATGCTCTTATAGATAATGGTAGAAGAGGAAGACCAGTAACTGGTCCTGGAAACAGACCTCTAAAATCTTTATCAGATATGTTAAAAGGTAAGCAAGGTAGATTTAGACAAAACTTACTTGGTAAGAGAGTTGACTACTCTGGTAGATCAGTTATCGTTGTTGGACCAGAGTTAAAGATGTACCAATGTGGTTTACCAAAGGAAATGGCTTTAGAATTATTCAAGCCTTTCGTAATGAAAAAATTAGTTGAAGATGGCGTAGCTCATAACATAAAGAGTGCTAAGAGAATGGTTGAAAGAGTAAATGATCAAGTATGGGATATACTTGAAGAAGTTATTACTGACCATCCAGTTTTACTTAACAGAGCACCTACTCTACACAGACTTGGAATTCAAGCATTCCAACCTGTATTAGTAGAAGGTAGAGCTATTAAGCTACACCCATTAGTATGTACAGCATATAATGCGGACTTCGATGGAGACCAAATGGCTGTTCACGTACCTTTATCAGTTGAAGCACAAGCAGAAGCAAGATTCTTAATGCTTGCAGCTGGAAACATAATGAAACCTTCAGATGGTAAGCCAGTTTGTGTACCTACACAGGATATGGTTTTAGGTTCATATTACTTAACAATGGATAAAGAAGGTGCTAAGGGTGAAGGAAGTGTATTCTCAAGCATAGATGAAGCTATAATGGCTTATAATGTTGGAGAAATAGCTGTTCACGCTGCTATTAAAGTTAGAATGTTTAAAGAAGTTAATGGAGAAGTTAAATCAGGTATAATCAATACTACTGTTGGTAAGATTATATTCAACGAATCTATTCCTCAAGATTTAGGTTACGTAGATAGAACAAATCCAGAAACTGAATTTGATTTAGAAGTTGATTTCTTAATTACTAAGAAAACTTTAGGAAAACTTATAGATAAGTGTTATATAAAACACGGACCTACTAATACATCAATAATGCTAGATAATATTAAAGCATTAGGATATCACTACTCATCAATTGGTGCCGTAACTGTTGCTGCATCAGATATGATAGTACCTGAAGCTAAGTATGCACTACTTAAAGATGCTGAAGAAACAGTTGAAAAAGTAGAAAAGATGTATAAGAGAGGATTCATATCTGAAGATGAAAGATATGAAAAAGTTATTGAAAAATGGAGTAAGACTACAGAAGATGTAGCGAATGCACTTATGGATAGCTTGGATAAATTCAATCCAATATTCATGATGGCTGACTCTGGAGCCAGAGGTTCTAAGGCTCAGATAAAACAATTAGCTGGTATGAGAGGACTTATGGCCGCTCCATCAGGTAAGATTATCGAGCTACCAATCAAGGCATCATTTAGAGAAGGTCTAGACGTATTAGAATACTTCATATCAACACACGGTGCTAGAAAGGGTAATGCCGATACAGCACTTAAAACTGCCGATTCAGGTTACTTAACTAGAAGACTTGTTGACGTATCACAAGACGTTATCGTAAGAGAAGAAGATTGTGGTACTGAAAGAGGATTAATAGTTTCTGAAATTAAGGAAGGTAACGAAGTAATCGAAGGATTAGCAGAAAGACTATATGGTAGATACACTGCTGAGGAAGTTATCAACCCTCAAACAGGTGAAATATTAATAGGTAAAGATGAATATATAGAATCAGACATGGCTGATAAGATTACAGCTGCTGGTGTTAAGAAGGTTAAAATAAGATCTGTATTTACATGTAACTGTAAGGTTGGTGTTTGTGCTAAATGTTACGGTATGAACATGGCTACAGCTCAAAAAATTAACATCGGAGAAGCTGTTGGTATTATAGCAGCTCAATCTATCGGAGAACCTGGTACTCAGCTTACAATGAGAACATTCCATACTGGTGGTGTTGCGACTGGTGCGGATATCACTCAAGGTCTTCCTAGAGTTGAAGAATTATTTGAAGCTAGAAAACCTAAGGGTCTTGCAATAGTATCAGAAATTGCAGGTACAGTAAGAGTTGAAGAAACTAAGAAGAAGAAGACTGTATTTGTAATGGGTGCAGATGGAGAAGAACGTAGCTATGATATTCCATTTGGTTCAAGATTAAGAGTTTCTGATGATGATATAATAGAAGCTGGAGATGAAATAACAGAAGGTTCAGTTAACCCTCATGATATAATGAGTATCAAGGGTGTTGAAGGTGCTAGAAGATACTTACTTTCTGAAGTTCAAAAGGTTTATAGACTACAAGGGGTTGATATCAACGATAAGCACTTAGAAGTAGTTGTTAGACAAATGACTAGAAAAGTTAAGGTTTCTGATTCAGGAGATACTGAATTATTACCAGGAACTATGATAGATATGTTTGACTTTGAAGCAGAAAATGAAAGAGTTAGAGAGTTTGGTGGAGAAGAAGCTAAGGGTGAAATAGCATTACTAGGTATTACTAAAGCAGCTCTTGCAACTGATAGTTTCTTATCAGCAGCATCATTCCAAGAAACTACTAGAGTTCTTACAGAAGCAGCAATCAAAGGAAAAATAGATCCATTAATAGGATTGAAAGAAAATGTTATTATAGGTAAGTTAATTCCAGCTGGAACAGGTATGATGAGATATAGAACTGTTAAGCTAGATGTACCAGGGCAAGATGAAGAAAAAGAGATTGCCAATACAATAGAATAATACATTGCAATTTTATTGACATGTGTATGCTTAAATGATAAAATACCAATTGTGTGATTTTGAAGCTACACTACAGTATTATTGTCTACATGATTTCATGGAGGCATCTGTATAACATGCCTCTGTGAACTTTAATTAAGGAGGGGGATTCATGTTAGACAGAATTGTAGGAAAAAAAGTAATTGGAATAAAACAAAGTACTAAGTTGATAAAAAATGGCGAAGGAAAAGTTTTATATGTAGCTAAAGATGCAAATGCTAAGTTGATATCTCCAATTATTCAACTAGCAGAAGAGAAAAACATTAAAATTGTAGAAGTATCTACAATGAAAGAACTTGGGAAAATAGGCGGGATAGATGTTAAAGCATCAGCGGTATTGACCCTAGAATAAAATAAATTAGTGTTTATCTTATTTTATATAGATAAATAAATTTCAGGAGGGGAGAAGAAATGCCAACTATAAGCCAATTAGTAAGAAAAGGTAGAAAAACTGTTGTTAACAAATCTACAGCACCAGCACTTAACGAGTGTCCACAAAGAAGAGGAGTTTGTACTGTTGTAAAAACTACTACTCCAAAGAAGCCTAACTCAGCTTTAAGAAAAATTGCCAGAGTAAGACTTACAAACGGATTCGAAGTTACTGCTTACATCGGTGGTGTAGGACACAACTTACAAGAGCACAGCGTTGTTCTTATAAGAGGTGGTAGAGTTAAGGACCTTCCTGGTGTTAGATACCATATCGTAAGAGGAGCACTAGACTGTGCTGGAGTAGCTAACAGATTACAAGGAAGATCTAAATACGGTGCTAAGAGACCAAAGCAAAAATAGTTTTCTAAACTAAGACAGTGCTTATCTTCGGCATTTACATAGGCTGGGAATTTTACATAAGGTTTATATAGATGTAAGAAGCGAAGCACTTTACGGTAAGTAAACTTACCGAGTACCTATGAATTAAATTAAAAATTGTTAAGGAGGGAAGAAAAGTGCCAAGAAAAGGATTTATCGCAAAAAGAGATGTATTACCAGATCCAATGTACAACTCAAAAGTTGTTACTAAGTTAATAAACAACGTAATGGAAGATGGTAAAAAAGGAGTAGCACAAAAGATTTGCTACGAAGCGTTTGAAATTATGGCGCAAAAAACAGGCAAAGATGCTTTAGAAGTATTCGAAGAAGCTATGAACAATGTTATGCCTTTATTAGAAGTTAAAGCTAGAAGAATAGGTGGTGCTAACTACCAAGTTCCAATCGAAGTTAGACCTGAGAGAAGACAAACTTTAGGTATCAGATGGATACTAGCTGCTGCTAGAAAAAGAGGCGAAAAAGTTATGGCTCAAAGATTAGCTGGAGAATTATTAGATGCAGCTAACAATACTGGAGCTGCTGTTAAAAAGAGAGAAGATACTCACAAAATGGCAGAAGCAAACAAAGCATTCGCTCACTACAGATACTAATACTACAAAAACTGTTTTGGCTTATGCCAAAACAGTTTTGTCGAATATAAAATTACTCATTGAGAGGAGGACATACAATGGCTAGAAAATATCCATTAGACAAATTCCGTAACTTTGGAATAATGGCTCACATTGATGCTGGTAAAACAACAACAACTGAGCGTATATTATTCTATACAGGAAAGAGCCACAAAATAGGAGAAGTTCATGAAGGTGCTGCTACAATGGACTGGATGGTTCAAGAGCAAGAAAGAGGTATAACAATTACTTCTGCAGCAACAACTTGTTTCTGGGAAGGTCATGAATTAAACATCATCGATACTCCAGGACACGTAGATTTCACAGTTGAAGTTGAAAGATCATTAAGAGTTCTTGATGGAGCTGTTACAGTTCTTGATGCTAAGAGTGGGGTTGAACCACAAACTGAAACTGTTTGGAGACAGGCAGATAAGTACGGTGTTCCAAGAATGATTTATGTTAATAAGATGGATGCTACAGGAGCTGATTTCTTCAGATG
The DNA here is from genome assembly GCF_000320405.1 of Clostridium celatum DSM 1785. Taxonomy (GTDB): domain Bacteria; phylum Bacillota; class Clostridia; order Clostridiales; family Clostridiaceae; genus Clostridium; species Clostridium celatum. The sequence continues at coordinate 13,113 of NZ_KB291632.1, forward strand.
TATAAACACTGTAAGAGATAGATTAAAAGCTAATGCAGTGCCAATACAAATACCAGTTGGTGCAGAAGCTGACTTCAGAGGTATGGTTGATTTAATAACTAATAAAGCAATCATAACTTATGATGATCTAGGTAAAGATGTAAGAATTGAAGAAATTCCTGCAGACTTAGTTGATCAAGCTGAAGAATACAGAATGGCAATGATTGAAGCAATTGCTGAAACTGATGAAGCGTTAATGGAAAAATACCTTGAAGGTGAAGAATTAACTGAAGAAGAGTTACACACTGCTTTAAGAAAAGCTACAATAGCTAACGAAATCGTTCCATGTATCTGTGGGTCTTCATACAAAAACAAAGGGGTTCAAGAAATGATCAACGGTGTTGTTGCTTACTTACCATCACCATTAGACATTCCTGCAATCCAAGGGCAAACTTTAGAAGGTGAAGAAGATTCAAGAGAAGCTTCAGATGAAGCTCCAATGTCAGCTTTAGCATTCAAAATTGCTACTGACCCATTCGTTGGAAAGCTTGCTTTCACAAGAATTTATTCAGGTGTAATGAACAGTGGTTCATATGTTCTTAACTCAACTAAGGGTAAGAAAGAAAGAATCGGAAGACTTGTTAAAATGCACTCTAACACAAGAGAAGAAGTTGAGTCATTAGAAGCAGGTGAATTAGGAGCAATCATCGGATTAAAGAACACTACTACTGGTGATACTTTATGTGATGAAAATGCACCAATCATACTTGAATCAATGGAATTCCCAGAACCAGTTATATCTGTAGCTATCGAGCCAAAGACAAAAGCTGGTCAAGAAAAGATGGGATTAGCTTTATCTAAATTAGCTGAAGAAGACCCAACTTTCAAAACATGGACTGATCAAGAAACTGGTCAAACAATCATCGCTGGTATGGGTGAGTTACACTTAGATATCATCGTTGATAGATTACAAAGAGAATTCAAAGTTGAATGTAACGTTGGAGCTCCTCAAGTTGCTTACAAAGAAACTATCAGATCAGCTGTTAAAGCTGAAGCTAAGTATGCTAAGCAATCAGGTGGTAAGGGTCAATACGGTCATGCTGTTATTGAAATGGAACCAACTGAAGGAGAATACAGCTTTGAAAATGCTATCGTTGGGGGAGCTGTTCCAAGAGAATACATTCCTGCAATTGATGCTGGTATCCAAGAAGCTGCTAAGAACGGTATCATAGCTGGTTACGAAGTTATTAACTTCAAAGTTAAGTTAGTACACGGTTCTTACCACGAAGTCGATTCATCAGAAATGGCATTCAAGATTGCTGGTTCTATGGCATTCAAGAACGCTATGCAAAAAGCAAGCCCAGTATTACTTGAACCAATGATGAAGGTTGAAGTAACTGTACCAGAAGAGTACATGGGAGATGTTATCGGTGATATCAACTCAAGAAGAGGTAGAATGGAAGGTATGGAAGCAGTTAACGGAGCTCAAGTTATAAGAGCATACGTTCCACTAGCTGAAATGTTTGGATATGCTACATCTTTAAGATCAAGATCTCAAGGTAGAGGTAACTACTCAATGGTATTCGATCACTATGAAGAGGTACCAAAGAGCATCCAAGAAGAAGTTGCTGGTAAGAGAGCTAAATAATAAATAAATTGTAATAATTTCTTGCAATGTTGTTCATAATTATATTATGAAGGCATTGCGAGAGTTAAAATATATATTTTTTATAAAAAATAATTAAATTTTTAAAAATAATGATGAAATTTGTAAACTTAATAGTTATAATAATATTAAGATTAACATAATTTTATTTCCATAAAGGAGGATTTTCAAATGGCAAAGCAAAAGTTCGAAAGA
>NZ_KB291633.1 GCF_000320405.1 Clostridium celatum DSM 1785
GTGCGTCTGCCTGTTCCGCCACTTCAGCATGTTTTGTTTTGCGTCGTCTACCTGACGACAAAATTAATTATATAGCATCAACATAATACTGTCAACATTTTTTTGTATTTTTTTTATTTTTTATTTAAATTCTCTTAAACCCTAGTAAAATAGCCATTTTTACGACTATAAAAAGCTTAATCTTTAAATATTTTATATTAAATAAATAAATTTTTTTAAAAAATATAGGAGTTGGATTCACCAACTCCTCTATATATTAAATCTATTTATTTATCTTTTAAAAGCCTTTTTTGCTTTTTCCTTTAAATTCTTGATGCTTTTTAAAGTCTTGTTGTCTTTCTTCACTGTCCTTTAAAAATCTTGACATTATATCCTCAAAATTTGCTGGAGCTACTTTCTTCTTTTCTTGAGTCCATTCTATCTCTGCTGGTCTTACTGATTTCTTCTTTATATTAGCTTGCTTTATAGATAAGCTAATCTTCCCATTATCATCAATAGAAATAACCTTTACTTTTACTTTATCTTGTTCATTAAGGTGTTGTCTTATGTCTTTAACAAAAGAATCTGCAGCCTCTGAAATGTGAACTAACCCTGTTTTTCCTTCAATCTCTACAAACGCTCCAAAGTTTGTGATATTTACCACTGTACCCTCTAATATGTTTCCTGCCATTAAGGTCATTTTACAAAGAATCCTCCTTAAATTTTAATAATTTATATTATTAATAATAACCTTATTATTATTAATTTAAACATTAGTAACACTATTCTTGATTTTTTATTGAGCTAACTTGTTGTTCGCCTTCCTTAATTAGCCCTAATCTTTCCCTAGCTAACTTTTCTAGATAACTATTTCCAGTCTGAGCACTTTCTAATTCGGCTTCTAACTTTGAGTTTTTTTCTTTTAATTCTTCCAGTTGTTTAGTTTGAATAGCAATATCATTTTTTATTCTTTTTAATACGATTCCTTGCTTAATTAAACTTAAAGTAAAAACAGAACAAATTAAAATAATCATTATCCCTGTAAGGTTTGTTTTTTTTCTCATAAAAATAGTACCTTCTTTTATAACATTCTATAAATATATTTTAAACACTCTACATATTTTATTCAAGCTATTTTTTTGTACTAATTATTTTTTCCAGTTAAATTATAAAAGATTACCTTAAAAGGATATATTAAATTCTTAAATAATATTCTACTGACCTTTATAATCATATTTAGAATAATTACTTCAGCTTTTATTACACTTTCGCTTATAAATTTTATGTATACAGCTAAAGAGATTAACATAAATACATATACATATGGTCCTAAAAAAGCATAATTCTTATAAAGTAAAAAGGCAAATACTATCATCGCTGCAAGAACCCAAAACAATATATCTTCAATGACAATTATTACTTTTACATTTATATTACCTCTTATAATTCTATATAAATCAAACATTGCTCCTGTTAATATACCCGCAATTATTGCATAAAAAATTATACTAAATTGTATGTCTGTTGGTAACGGCATAAAATCTCACCTACTTAAATAATTTTTCTATTAGACTTTGTTTTTCTTTTTTAATATCCTTTCCACTATATACAATATAAGATATATTTCCCATTATTATTATATCCCCATTTTGTACATCTAATTTATTCATTTTAAGATCAGAACCTTTTATTGTTAAGTTTCCTAGTTTAGTATTCAAGAATATTTTCTCATCATCAAAGCTAATTACTTCTAATACTCCTGTAAGCGTCATTTTCTGTCTATTTTCCAAAACAATATTTCCTTTATTTTCTTCAATTTTCTTTTCCATATATTTAATCCTCCATATATTTCTTTATTAAATATATGAAGGATTTTTAAAAATTATTCTCTATCTTCTACACCCTCTAGAATTTCGTACATTTCTTTAGCATTTTCTTTTCTTACATGTTCTGCAATATTTATTATTCTTGCTTTTAACTTTCTAGTTGCAAAAGTAATCTCGATTATATCGCCCTCTTTTACATCTGTTGATGGCTTTGCAATTTTGTCATTTATAGATACTCTTCCACCTTCACATGCCTCTTTAGCTACTGTTCTTCTTTTTATTATTCTTGAAACTTTTAAATACTTATCTAATCTCATATTATCTCCTTCATTTCCATCAATAATCAAATAATTTTATATATCAAAAAACCCGAGATAACTCGGGTTTAAAATTTATAATTACTTATTAACTCTTTCTTTGAACTCTTTTCCTGCTTTGAAAACTGGAACAGTTGAAGCTGGAATGCTTATAGTTTCTTTAGTTCTTGGATTTCTACCTTCTCTTGCAGCTCTTTCTCTAGTTTCAAAAGTACCAAATCCAACTAATTGAACTTTATCACCACTTTCTAAAGCTTCTTGAACTGAATCAATGAATGCTTTTAAAGCTGCTTCTGCATCTTTCTTTGTTAATTGGCTTTTTTCTGCCATGCTAGTAATTAATTCTGCTTTATTCACGATTTACATCCTCCTTAAATAAACAGTTAAATCTTTGTAGTTAACTATTCTACTTATGTACTATAACTACATTCTCTTATTATATATCCACTTTATTAAGTAGTCTATAGAAATATGGGCTTTTTTCTATAAAAATATAATTATTACAACTTTTTCATGTAGTATAGCATATTTTAATATTCTCTCTTAAATACTATTCTTCACAAGTTTTAAAATTCCTTCTTAAAACTTACGTAAAATAGCTATCTTTTTACTAATCGTATTTCTTTGACTCTTCCCATAATAAATTCATTTCATCTATTGTAGAGCTTTTTATGTCTTTTCCTGCTTTTGAAAGTTCTTTTTCAACAAAAGCAAATCTTTTTATGAACTTGTTTATAGACTTATTTAAAGCTTCTTCTTCATCAACCTCTAATAATCTACTAACATTTACGCAAGCAAATAATAAATCCCCAACTTCATTCATTATTTTTTCCCTATTATTGGTTTTATATACATCTAAAATTTCATTTTTTTCCTCTTCAACCTTTGTAGCTGCCTCAATTACATCCTTAAAATCAAATCCAACTTTTGCAACCTTCTTTTGAACCTTATGAGCTTTTATTAATGCTGGTAAAGTTTTAGCTATTCCTTCTATTTCTTCTGTAATAGTTTCATAGTTTTTTTCTTGCTTCTTTAATTCATCCCAATTCTTTAATACTTCTTCTGAAGTATTTGCAACTGTATTTCCAAATACATGTGGATGTCTATAAATCATTTTAGAAGTAATAACTTCTATAACATCAGAAATATTAAAATACCCATCTTCTTTACCTATAACAGAATGGAATACTACTTGTAGTAATACATCCCCTAATTCTTCTATTAATCCATCTATATCATCATTTTCTATAGCTTCTATTACCTCATAAGCTTCTTCTAAAAGACAATTTTTAATACTTTCATGTGTCTGTTCTCTGTCCCATGAACAACCTTCTTCACTTCTTAATACTTCTATTGTATTTACTAAATCATAAAAGTCTTTTTTATTGTTAGTATCTTTAGGAATATATACTGATGTTAAATAATCTATGTCCTCTTGCATATCAAGCTCATATATAGGAATCTTTCTTATAGATTCCTCTCCCTCTATTCCTGCTGCTCTTACATAATATATTTCTGTTTCATCATGATAATATTCAAGTAATTCTAATTTAACTTCTGAAGCAATTAGAGAATTATATACTTGTGTTATTATTGTTCCTATTCTTTTATCTAAAATTTGATTTTTTATATCGAATGCATCTATAATCTTTAAACCTTCAATAGGGTCTATTTGTAGTCTATCCATCATTGCATCAACAAAACTAACAGCCGGTAATATTTTATATTCAATATTATTTTCATCACATAAATTTATTAAATTTAATACTGATCTTTCTGCTACAAGTGGATGTCCTGGAACTGCATAAACAAGTTCACCTTTTTCCTTATATTCTTCAATCATATTTTTTGCAATATTAGAATATACCTCATCAAAGCTACTTCCTTCTTCATAGTATTTATCGCAAGTTTTAAATGATTTTAATCCTTCTTTTAAATAATCTACAGTAGGATGCTTTTCTGTTCTAAAATACAAATTTTCACTTTCTTCTAAAGCCTTAACTGCACCTATAGTCAATGCATCTGGTGAACCTGGTCCTAATCCAACTATTTTTATCATAAGATACTCTCCTTAATTACTTTCTTACTAATCTACTCTTTATTTCATCTATTTCGAAAACTTTTAAGACTAGAATAGCTATTATATATATAATAATACCCATAAATACTGATAATAAGCAAGAAATACTATTACTTTGTATTTTTCCCATTATAAATGTATAAGTAATCATTACTGATATAATCATTATTAATGCTGCATATGCCGGCTTTACGAAAGACTCATAAATATTCATCCTACACTTTGTTTTACTCTTAAGAGATATAACATTTAATATAGTTACTATAATATATGCAGCAACACTTGCTATAACAGCTCCAAATATATTTAAACTTGGAATTGGCACCAATACACAAGTTAATACTACTTTAACTCCACACCCTATTATAAGATTAACAACTGGTCTAATATAATGATTAGTTGCTTGAAGTATGGATGTAGTAGTTTGGGTTATTATAACAAAGGGTATTGATAAGGAAAGATATCTTAGTATTTCTATTCCTTCATATTTATCAAAAAATACTAATTTCATTATAGGTCCTGCCAAGCAAAATAGACCTAACGTACATGGAAATGCTATAATTGCTGACAACTTCATAGACATACTTATTTTGTTTTGCATTTCTTCTTTTCTGTTAAGTATATAGGCCTCAGCGATTATAGGAATTAAAGATGTGCATATAGCCATAGATAATGTTAATGGTACATTTACTAATACCGCAGCTTTTCCTGTAAGTTGTCCATATAATGCTGTTGCATTAGTAACACCTGATTCTAATAACTTTTGTGGTACTAATATTGAATCTATTAAATTCATTATAGTTCCTACTGTAGCACCTATAGATATAGGAATTGCCATTTTTAAAATACTATTTAGCAAAACTGTATTTGTTTTTACTTTCTTTATTCCCATTTCTTTTTTTACTTTAATATACTTAAAACCTAAATATATTAATGCTATAAAAGCTCCTCCTGCTGCACCAAAAGCAGCTCCTCCTGCTGAAACTTCTATTCCTTTTGGAAATAAAATATATGCTAGTCCAACTCCAATAACTACTCTACCTATTTGTTCTAAAATTTGTGAAATTCCTGAAGGTGTCATGTTTTGTAATCCTTGAAAAAAGCCTCTAAAAATAGTCACAAAAGATATTATTGCAGGTGCAAAAGCTATTCCTATTAGTGAATAATACGACTTCATATCCCACTTTAAAAAATTAATTATTGGTTTTGCAAAGAAATATAATATCAAAGAAGTTCCTATTCCAAGTATAGCCATCAAATATGCCGATTCTTTAACTACCTCAAAACTTCCATCAATATCATTAACTGCATTTCTTTCAGAAATCATTTTAGATACAGCAACAGGTACTCCAGATGCCATAGCTACAAAAAACATATATAGAGGATAAGACAATTGATAATATCCTATTCCCTCATCTCCTATAAGCATTATTAAGGGCCATCTAAAAAAAAATCCTAAAACCTTTGCCAATATTCCAGCAATACCTAAAACCAAACTCCCCTTTATAAGTGATTGCTTCTTCATAAAATACCTCCAAACTTAAATTACTCCTCCTATTAATTATTATTTAAAGCTTAGAGGTATTATTACTTTTCTAATATAAAAACTTATTGTTCCATTTGCTTTCCTAAAAAAGCAGCTGCAGTTTCTGATAATTTCAATTCTAACTCATTAAATTTTTCTCCACTGTTTTTAGATACTATTAAAACTGCACCTATTGCATCTCCTTCTGCAATAATTGGGGCAATTACTTGACTACTATACTCACCATTTTCTTCATCACTATGTAGTGGAATTGTTTTACTATCTTCAGTTATAATTACTGGTTTTCTATCATTCATTACATTTTCAAGTTCAGTGCTTATTTTTCTTTCAAAATAATCCTTTTTGGTAGCCCCACTCACTGATATAAAAGCGTCTTTATCTGCAATTAAGACAATATGTCCAATAGCTTGTTGTAAGCTTTCAGCATATTCCTTTGAGAAATCTGTTAGTTCCCCAATAGGTGAATATTTTTTAAGTATTACCCCACCTTCTCTATCAGTAAATATCTCTAGAGGATCTCCTTCTCTTATTCTTAAAGTTCTTCTTATTTCTTTAGGTATAACAACTCTTCCTAAATCGTCAATACGTCTAACTATTCCTGTAGCTTTCATTATTATGAGTTACCTCCTTCATTAGTTTATATAATTAACTGCATTATTATTATTTGAAGTATTAGAAATTTTATACACATCTACCCAATATTTATTATTGTCCATCTAATGAGGAATTCTATGAAGTCTATGGTAATAAAAAAGTAAATTTTATATTAATTTATAACAAAAAAGAAGTTGTGTAATTTATTTTGCACAACTTCCTTTTTTATTATTTATAACCTAAAGATATCTATTATAATTTATCTTCGTAAGTTTTAACGTTTAATTCATTTTTCCATTCTTCCACTTGCTTTGTGAAAGCTTCATTTTTCTTAGTATATTCTAAGCTTGATTTAATTTGATCTTTAACTTCATCTAATGGAGTTACAGTAGCTTCAGCTACAACATCAGTAACTTTTATTATATGGTATCCAAATGAGCTTTTAACTGGTGCTGAAACTTCACCTTCCTTTAATACTTTAAATCCAGCTAAGAAATCTGTATCAAAGTTTTCTTGTTCATTTTCAACATATCCTAAATCTTCTGCTAAAGGTTTTATTCCTGATGATGCATTTCCTTCATATTCAGCAAATAAATCTTCAAAAGTAGTTTCTCCTGAATCTATTTTAGCCTTAGCTGCAGCTGCTTCTTCTTCAGTTTCAAATAAAATATGTTTTGCATTTGCACCAGGATTTTTAGTGTAATTAGCTATATTAGTATCGTAGTATTCTTTTATTTCATCATCAGTTACTGTAATGTCTTTAGTAACAGCATCTTGTACCTTCTCTGTTTTTACTATATTAGTAACAAATGTATCAAATTTTTCATCTGTCATTCCATAGTATTCTAATGCTTGTTGTAATCCTTCTTCTCCACCATATATTTCTTTAAACTTTTCCTTTTCAGCTTCTATATCACTTGCTAGCTCTTCATCTGAAGGAATATATCCAAGCTCAGTTCCCTTTGTTATTATTACTTTTTCTTCTACTAATTGACTTAAAACACTTTGTCTTGCCGCCTTTAATTGCTCTTTAATTGTATCGTCTAAATTTTCTTCGTAGTTTTCTCCATATTGCTCTTTTAAGTAATCTATGTCGGCTTGTAATTCACTATCAACATCAGCTAAAGTGATATTTTCACTTCCAACCTTAGCTAAGACAGTTTTTTGAATTGCTTCTGGAGTTTTCGCTATCATATTACATCCTACAGTTGTAAATGCCATAGCTGTAATAGCCGCAATAGCTACAATATTTTTTATCTTTCTCAATTTTTTTCCCTCACTTTACATTATTTTTACTTTCACTACTTAGTATATCAGTATTATCCTTTTTATTCAAATTTTACTGTCTAATTTTTATGTGAATTTTCAATCAATTCTTTTAGAATTTCTTTATAGAAATTAATCGCCTCTTCTTTTTTTATTGTATTTAATTTTATAGCAAAGAATGGAATATCTCCAAAATATAATATTATATTTTCTTTATATTTCTTTAGCAGTATTTTATATATATTATTGAAGTCTTTATACCCTTGTTGGAATTTAAATCTAACCTCTTTAGGTGTTTCTTTTATTTCTTCAATTAATAATTCTTTAGCTAAACTTTTTATATAAGCTATATCCATTAAATTATATACAGCTTCTGGTAATGCTGAATATCTATCTTCTAACTCTTCTTTAATATCTTGATACTCTTCTAAGCTTTCAATTGCAGCTATCTTTTTATAAATTTCTATTTTTTGAATTTCATCTTGTATATATGATGATGGTATATATGCATCAATCTTTATGTCGACTGTTGTTTCAATAGGTTCCTTATCAATTTCACCCTTTATTAGCTTAACTGTATCTTCTAACATTCTACAATATAAATCATATCCTATTGCTGCCATGTGTCCATGTTGAGATGATCCCATCATATTTCCGGCACCTCTTATTTCTAAATCTCTCATGGCTATTTTGAATCCTGAACCTAATTCTGTAAAGTCTTTTAATGCCTTTAATCTTTTTTCTGCAATTTCAGTTAACACTTTATCTTTAGTATATATGAAATATGCGTATGCAATCCTATTTGATCTACCAACTCTACCTCTTAATTGATACAACTGTGATAATCCCATTTTATCGGCATTATTTACAATCATAGTATTTACATTTGGAATATCTATACCAGTTTCTATTATAGTTGTACATACTAAAACATCATATTCCTTATTCATAAAATTCATCATTTCTGTTTCTAATTCTTTTTCTGTCATTTGCCCATGTATAATTCCAACTTTACATTCTGGAACCAATTCTCTTATATAATTTGCCATTCCTTCTATACTCTCTACTCTATTATATACAAAGTATACTTGGCCTCCACGACCCATTTCTCTAAGAATAGCATCTCTTATAAGCTGATCATTTTGTTCAACAACATAAGTTTGAATAGGATATCTTTCTTCCGGTGGTGTCTCTATTACTGATATATCTCTAACTCCAGTAAGGGACATATGAAGAGTTCTTGGAATAGGTGTTGCACTTAAAGTTAATACATCAACATTTTTCTTTAAATTCTTTATTTTTTCCTTTTGAGCTACTCCAAATCTTTGCTCCTCATCTACTATAAGTAATCCTAAATCTTTAAATTCAATATCTTTTGAAACTAATCTATGAGTACCAATTAAAATATCTACATTTCCCTCTTTTAAAGCTTTTAATGTTGCTCTTTGTTCTTTTGTACTTCTAAATCTACTTATCATATCTATTTTTACAGGGAAATCTGAAAATCTCTTAGTTAAATTTTTATAGTGTTGCTCTGCAAGAATAGTTGTAGGAACTAAAAATGCTACTTGTTTTCCATCCATAACTGCCTTAAACGCTGCTCTTATTGCAACTTCTGTCTTTCCATAACCAACATCACCACAAAGTAATCTATCCATTGGTTTATCTGACTCCATGTCCTTCTTTATTTCTTCTAGTGAAGATAATTGGTCTGGAGTTTCTTCATATGGAAATTCATCTTCAAATTGTTTTTGCCATTCTGTATCTTTAGAATATTTATAGCCCTTTAATGCAGCTCTAGTAGCATAAAGTTTTACTAAATCTTCGGCAATTTCATTTATAGATTTTCTTACTTTTGCTTTTGCCTTTTGCCACTCTGTTCCTCCTAATTTATTAATTTTAGGAGTATTTCCTTCGCTACCTATATACTTTTGAACTAAATCTAATTGATCTACTGGTACATATAATTTGTCACCTTTATCATACACAATATCAAGATAATCCCTAGTGTTACCAGCTACATCAATTTGTTTAATGCCTTTAAATACACCTATACCATGATTCGCATGTACAACATAATCTCCAGGTTTAAGTTCAGTAAAGCTTGTTATTTTTCCAACGCCTTTTTTCTTGTTTTTCTTTTTTGGTAATACCTTTTTAGCTTCTCCAAAGACCTCTTTATCTGAAATAACAGAAACCTTAAAATCTGGACATTCAAATCCTTTAATCAAATTACCAAAAGTTATTACAGCTTCACCATATTCTATAGAATCTACATTATCCTTGTATACACTCTCTACTTCCATATCACGTAAAGTTTTTACTAATCTTTCTCCTCTAGTTCGAGTTCCTGCAAGGATTAATGTTTTATATCCTTTTTCTTTTCTTTCTTTTATATCATTTACTAATAAATCAAATTGACCATTATAATTGCTTAATGATGTTTGTTTAAGTTCTATATCTTTAAACAATGATATAATATCGTTTCTTCCATCAAACGTACTTAATGTTATCAGGTTGCTCTTTTCCAAATTAATAAAAATTTCATCATTATCTATAAGAAGCTTATTTTGAGATGGTAATATATCTCCTCAATAAAAACGAAGTATAATTTTCATTAAACTCATAATATATACTATCTATCTTTCCTTTACATCTTTTTATATCATCAACAATAAAAGTAAAACCTTCTAAGTAATCAAAAAATGTCTCCATTTTATCATAAAAGAATGGTAAATAACTATCTATAGTTTCAAATGTTGATGTTTCCTTTAACATTTCTAAATTTTTATTTACTATTCTTCTTAATTTATCTACTCTATCTTCATCTTTCTTTGATGAATTTTCTATTACCGAATTTAATTCTTCAGTTATTCCATTTATTGCCTTTTCCTTGACTTCTTCATCAACTATAACTTCTTTTGCTGGAAAAATATCGAATTTATCTATCTTTTCTATGCTTCTTTGAGATTCAATATTAAAAGTTCTTATAGAATCTATTTCATCTCCAAATAACTCTATTCTATATGGATAAACAGCATTAGGAGGGAAAACATCAAGTATCCCTCCTCTAAATGAAAATTCACCTTTTCCTTCAACAACTTCTACTCTTTCATATCCACAATTCATTAACTTTGTAGAAATATCTTTTAAATCAACCTCTTCACCTTGTTTTATAGTTAAACTATATTCTAAATATTTTTGTTTTGGTGTATATAAAGTTGTCATCGCATCGACGGACGTTACAATTATCTTCTTTTCTCTTTTTTTAAGTATTTCGTTTATGACTTTAAGTCTGGCCCATCTTAAATCCCCTGAAATAGCATCAACAGTATAAAATACTACTTCTCTTATAGGTAAAAAATAAACATCTGTCGAGTACAGACTTAAATCTTCATAAAGATTTTTTGCATCTATTTCATTATGCGTAATAACAACAATTGAATTATCTACCTTTTCAAAAATCCCATTTATCACATAACTTTTTCCAGAATCCGATAATCCCGATAAATTAATAGGAAGCTGACCCTTTTGTAAGCATCCTATAACTTCACTAAAATTGCTACTTTCTTCTAAGGGTCTCATCAGCCCTTTCAATCTCATTTTTTCCACCTGCCCTATTCTCAATTAACCTTCATTACATGCATTAAATCCATTAAATTTATTCATTGCATCTTTAACATCATTTTTTAACATTACATTTACAGCCTCTTCTGTTGCTATTAATGTCTTTCTTAAAACATTTATTTCTTCTTCATTAAATTTACCTAATACATGTGAAACTAAATTTCCCTTTGGTGCTCCTACACCTATTTTTACTCTTGGAAAAACATCAGTCCCTAAGTTAGCAATTATGCTTTTTATACCATTGTGTCCACCATGACTTCCCTTTTCTCTTATTCTAAGTCTTCCCACATCTAGACTAATATCATCATAAATAACTATTATTTCTTCATTTGATATCTTGTAAAAGTTAACTACCTCTCTAATACTTTCTCCACTTAAATTCATATATGTAGTAGGTTTTAATAATATTACTTTTTTGCCATTTATTAAACCTTCTCCAAATATACCTTTAAATTTTATCCTATTTAACTCTATATTATACTTATCAGCTATGTAATCTACAGCTTCAAATCCTATATTATGTCTCGTTCCATTATATTCACTTCCTGGATTACCTAACCCTACTATTAAAAACATTTATTTTTCCTCCGTTATTTAAAATTAACTATTTTATATTATACCATTTTTTTCAATAATAAAAGTTTTTTATTATTGAATTTACCCTCGTTATATTTAATTTAAAAGTAAAAATTTAGGCTAATTCTATTTTTGAATTAGCCTAAATTTTATTCTGTTACTTTTATCTCAACTTCCTTTAATTCTCCATCACTTAAAATGCTACATTCTAAAATATCATCCTTCTTTTTACTTTGCAATATATATATAATATCTTCAACATTTATCACTTGGTGACCATCAATCTTAACAATAATATCTGTTGGCTTAATTCCAGCTTTATAAGCACTTCCATTTTTTACTAATTCATCAATGTAAAACCCTGTAAATTCACTCATTTTATCAACTATTATTCCGCCCTCTTTTATTCCCAAAATACTTTTAAATGAATTGGTTGAATTTACCATTTCCTGAAGCCCACTTATTTCTAAGCCATAATAAAGCCCATTTTCATTTTTTTCTTTTGTAATAGTTAGATTTGCAAGTGCAATTACTTCTCCATTGGAATTACAAATTACTCCACCAGTATTTTTATTATTTATCACAGCACTTACCTGCAATAATGAATACTCTCTATTATCTTTATTTAGTATTTTCTCATCTCTTGATGTTATTATTCCAGGAATAACACTGCCAACATAATCGCTATTTATAGCATTTCCTAATATAACAATTCCTTGCCCTTCTTTTATATCATTAATTTCTGCAATTTTTACAGCTTCTAGTTCTTCCTCAACGCTTATTTTTATAATAGCTAAATCTATACTTTCATCAAATACTAATAACTTAGCTTCTATAGGCTCTTCCATTGTTTTGTATAAATTAACAAAAATCTGACTTTTATTTTTTATAGCAGAATAATTTGTTAATATTATTCCATTAGAATCTATCACTACTCCTGTAATATTATTATCAAAATACTTTTTTTCCAAAAGTTTGTCTTTAGAATCACTTATTGTAACTAAAGAAGGTGCTACTTCTTTTATAATTTTTGTATAATCTAAGATTATTGTATCCCCATTTTTTTCAACATTCTGGATTCGCTTTATTAGACCGCCATATCTATATGTAATACTTATATTTGATATAAAAGCTCCTAGAATACTAACTACTAATATATACAAAATAATCTTTATAAGTATTTTAAATTTTATTCTTTTATTATTCTTATTTTCAAAAATTATATTTCTTATTTTATAGTGTGGAGTTCTTGACGTATTTTTATTCTTTTTATAATTTGTCATACTCTCCTCCAATACTATCTATATAAAAATTCTATTCTATATTTCTTTTCAGCGTAAAGGTAAAATTTACTCCTTTACCCTCAATATTATTAACCCAAACATCCTCATTATGCTGAGATAAAATTAATCTTACTATAGGTAATCCAAGCCCTGTACTAATCTTATTTGTTCTAGATTTATCACTTTTATAAAATCTATCCCAAATATGCTTAATATCTTCATTATTTATATTTTCTCCAGTATTAAATATACTTACAAAAATCTTTTCTCCCTTTACATTTATATTTACTTCTATTTGACCATTATCATTGCTATATTTTATTGCATTTTCTAACAAATTAGTCAAAACTTGAATTATCCTATCCCTATCTCCAATTGCAAAACATCTCTTATCGCATAATGTAACTTTAACACTTAATCCCTTTGCTTTTATCTTACCTTCTAAGTTCAAAATACATAAACTAACTACTTGATTTATATCGAACTCTGATATATTTAAATTAAACTTTCCACTTTCCATTGCAGATATGTCTAATAAATCATTAACTAATCTTGCTAATCTATCAATTTCATCATAAACTATTTTTAAATAATAATTTTCTTTATCCTTAGGAATAACTCCATCTAATATTCCACCAACAAATCCTTTGATTGATGTTATTGGTGACCTTAATTCATGAGAAACATTTGATATAAATTCTTTTCTTATGTTATCAGACTCTTCAATGGATTGTGCCATTATATTAAATGATTCTGCAAGTTCTCCTATTTCATTATCATTAATTACTTTTACTCTTTTAGTTACTTCCCCTTTAGTTAATTTTTTAGCTGCACTATTTAATTCTTCTATAGGCTCTACCACTAAAACTTCCGCAAAATATTTAACTATACACGCAGCAATTATTATAGCCATAACTACAGATACCCATATAGTAATTATCATCTGTCTACTACTTACTTGTTCTTTTTCTATCATTACTATATATCCATCTAATTGCTCATTAAAATAAATAGGTTTAATATATGCTCCTAAATTATGCCCTTCATTATTTTTAATTATGTTCTTTTTATGATGCAACTTATCTGAAGTAATTGTAATATTATCTGGTATATCTAGCTTAGTATACTTTAAATTACTATACTCATCATTAGATATCATATAAACATATCCTAATTTATCTATAACCACTCCATCCATATTATTAGTAAAGCAGGTTACCTTTAATAGCTTATTTATATCTTCATATGTTCCCTCTTGATATCTTATATAATTAGCAATTGATTGTGAAACAATATCTAATTGTTTGCTTAATGTACTTATCTTTTCTTTTTCATCACTTTGATAAAACCATACACTTATTATTAATCCAACTAGTATTAATACAACACCTGTTATTGAAGAGAAAGTGATAATTAGCTTTCTTACTATACTGTTTTTTTTCACTTATCTCACCTCAAATTTATATCCAACACCCCAAACAGTTTGAAGCTCCCACTCATCTCCACCTTTAACCTTTTCCCTTAATCTTTTTACATGAACATCAACTGTTCTAGAATCTCCTGGATAATCATATCCCCAAACCTCATACATTAACTGCTCTCTTGTAAATACCTTATTAGGATTGCTCGCCATAAAATATAATAATTCTAATTCTTTTGGAGCAAGCTTTACATTACTGCCTTTATAGGAAACTTCATATGCTCCAATATCTATTACTAAATCAGTATATTCAATAATATCATTACTTTTATTATCAGCAATATATCTTCTAGTTACAGCCTTAACTCTAGCTATCAATTCTTTCGGGTCAAATGGCTTTACCACATAGTCATCTGCTCCTAATTCTAATGCTAATACTTTATCAAATGTTTCACCTTTTGCAGTTAACATTATTACAGGGATGTCAGTATTCTTTCTTATAAATTTCAATACTTCTATTCCGTCTTTACCAGGTAACATAATATCCAATATAACAAGCCCTATATTTCCTTCTGAAATTATATTACATGCATCATTTCCATTAAAACATCTTTTAGTAGAATCCCCTGAACTCTTCAGGTACACATCTATTAATTCATTTATATGCGTATCATCATCTACAATTAATATTTTTCCTAATTTATCTTCCATATCTTTCACCATCCTTAATTAATATTTTATACTAGAATTTTAAAAACAATAATAAAATTTTTATAAAATTTACATTTGTTACACATTATTAAAAAATATATGAAAAAGGTGCTGCTTACGCAACACCCTTCTATATTATTAATTTTCAAATAACTTACTTATTGGCTCATCATCATAAATTCTTTTAATTGCTTCAGCAAATAATGGTGCAACTGAAATTGACTTAAACTTTTCTAATCCTTCTCCCTCTGGAAGCGGAATAGTGTTTAACATTACTAACTCTTCAATTGCAGAAGCATTTATTCTTTCAAAAGCTGGGCCTGATAAAACACAATGAGTACAACATGCATAAACATTTTTTGCTCCTAAATCCTTTAAAGCATTTGCTGCATTTGCTATAGTTCCTGCTGTATCTATCATATCATCAATTAGTATACATCTCTTGCCCTTTACCTCACCAATTATATTCATTATTTCTGAAACATTGGCTTTAGGTCTTCTCTTATCGATAATTGCAATTGGTGCATTTAACTTATCAGCAAATTTTCTAGCTCTTGTAACACTTCCTAGATCTGGTGATACTACTACTACATCATCTTTATCTTTAAAACCTTGTTCTACAAAATTTCTAGCTAATATTGGTGAACCAAGTAAATGATCTACTGGAATATTAAAGTATCCTTGAATTTGAGATGCATGTAAATCCATAGTTAATACTCTATCTGCACCTGCTGCTGTTAATATATCAGCAACTAATTTTGCTGTTATTGGATCTCTTGATTTTGCCTTTCTATCTTGTCTAGCATATCCATAGTAAGGAATAACTGCTGTAATTCTTCCTGCAGATGCTCTCTTAAATGCATCTATCATTATTAATAATTCCATTAAATTATTATTAACTGGTGAACTTGTAGATTGTACTATAAATACATCAACACCTCTTACAGTTTCATTAATATCAACAGATATTTCTCCATCGCTAAAAGTAGATACCTTAGAATTTCCAAGTGGTAATCCTAGTAAATCTGCAATCTCTTTTGCTAATTCAGGATGTGAATTTCCTGTAAATATCTTTATTTTCTTTCCATGAGCTATCATAATTATGAGACCCTCCTTAAATATTATAACAATGTTTGCCATATTTTTATCTTATAGTTTATATAAATAAGAATTACTTCTTAATAAGACCTCTTGTTTCTACTCATCCTTGTATTCTAATATATGTTAAATGAAATACTTTAGTATTATTACCAATTTTAGATTTTTTATTTCAACAAAATCACCAATTCTTACATGATTTTCTATAATTATTTCTATACGTATATATGTAAATGTTCCAATAGCTGTATATTATCTGAAACTTATATCTTAATTATTTTAAGGACAAATTTTAAAATAAACTTAGAAACGTTCGTCAATATTCTCATATATTATATTTCATTAAGTAGAGTATTTCAACCTTACATAAACGGAAGCCAGTATTTTAATTATTTTAGTTAATCATACATATTTAACATTTAACAAATCACACGTTCCTTTTTATTTCAAAACGTTCATGATATTTTTTACTATTAATTAAATATAAATAAAATAAGAGAGGTTATATGCCTCTCTTATTTTATATTCATTATTCACCTATAACAACGTTTTCCTCTTCCATCGCTACTTCATAAGCAGCTAATATAGAAGCTTGGATTTTTTCTCTTGTTTCAGTGTTTATTGGATGAGCTATATCTTTAAACTCACCATCTGGTGTTTTTCTACTTGGCATTGCTATAAACAAGCCGTTTTGTCCTTCTATTACTTTAATATCATGGACAACAAATTCATTATCAAATGTTACAGAAACTATAGCTTTCATTTTTCCTTCTGCTGCTATTTTTCTGATTCTAACGTCTGTGATTGTCATTTCACTACACCTCCAGTTGCTTTTATAAATTATATATTTCTATAAAAAGTTTAAAAACCCTTTTTTTTACTTAAATATTTTTTAAATTTTTCCATATATAATTTAGCAACTGAATTTTTACTATTTAATTAATTTTGATGGTTCAAGATTTAATTTTTCAGTTTCTTTGTCGTATTCTAATTCTATAATTGATACATAATCTGAAGCACATTTTGTTTCTACTCCGACATTATCAACTAATACTCCTGTACCTACTAATTCACTATCAAATTCTTTTAATAAATCTTTTATTCCTTTAGCTGTTCCGCCACCTCTTAGGAAATCGTCAATAAACACACACTTACTTAAAGGCTTCATTGATTTTTTTGCTAAGCACATTTGTTGTATTCTTCCACTAGTACCAGAAACATAGTTAATAGTTACCGTTGGTCCTTCTGTAACTTTATTATCTTTTCTAATGATAACAAGTTCTATACCTAAACTTTTGGCAACTTCATATGCTAGAGGAATTCCTTTTGTTTCTACAGTAACTACATAGTCAATATTCATTCCTTTAAAATGAGATGCTAATATAATACCAGCTTTACTAACTATTTGTGGATTATACATTATATCAGTTAAATAAATAAATCCACCTGGTATTATTCTTCCTTCTTCTAATAGTGCATTGCATAATTCATTTGCAAAATCCTCTCTAGCACTCTTCCCCATCTTAGGAATAAATTTTATTCCTCCTGCCGCACCAGAAATAGTTTCAACAGAACCCATTTCCAATTTTTCTAACACTTCTCTTACTATTACTATATCTTCACTTATTGTAGACTTAGCTGCATTTAAAAGTTCCGAAAATCTATTTAATCCAATAACTTTATTCGGTGTTTCTATTAATATCTTAGTAATGGCTACAACTCTATTGTTCCTAGTTAATTTTTCCATTAATATCACCTTCCTTTTTTTCTCAAAAACACGAATTATTTCAAATTCCTACTGTGCAATATTCATATTTTATTCTATATTAAATACATTATCAATAGTTTTTGCTTATTTTCAAGCAATTCTTCATAATAAATATTATTTATAATTTATATATTTATAAAAATCATATTATTGCTTATAAACGCTTCATTAATAACATTTTGTTCTTTTTTGTCACAAAATATTTTATATATTTTTTATTTTTTGTGTTCAATATAATAAATTTGTATATAATTATAAATGAAACATCTTTTCTATATTCTAGATATAAATTTATATCCTAATTTATTATATCTTTTTTATAGTACAGATGTAAGTTTATATTTACCAAGTTAAAGGGGTTGATATCTTGTCTTTCGATTTAAATTCAGATAAAAACAAAAAAGTACATTTTATAGGTATTGGCGGAGTCAGTATGAGTGGACTTGCTGCTGTACTATTAACTAAAGGTTATAACGTATCAGGTTCAGATGCTAAAGAATCTGAAGTTTTAGATAAATTAAGAAAATCAGGCGCAGAAATATACATAGGTCATAAAAGTGAAAACTTAAAAAATGTTGATTTAGTAGTATATACCGCAGCTATTCCTGATAGCAATCCTGAAATAATTGAAGCTAAAAACAAAAATATAGAACTAATGGATAGAGCAGAATTTTTAGGTTATATTATGAAGGGACATAAATATAATGTTGCAGTAGCTGGAACTCACGGAAAAACTACTACTACTTCAATGCTTTCTCATATAACATTAAGTGCTAATTTAGATCCTACTATATTAGTTGGTGGTGATGTAGATGCTATTCATGGTAATTATAAAATAGGTGAAAGTGAATATTTTGTAACTGAAGCTTGCGAGTATAAAGCGTCATTTTTAAAATTCTATCCCTATATAGGAATAGTTTTAAATATAGATGCAGATCACTTAGATTACTATAGAGATTTAAATCACATCAAAGAGACCTTTAAAAAATTCTCTGATTTAATTCCAGAAGATGGTTATTTAGTTGGTTGTGCTGAAGATGCTAATGTTTTAGAAGTTATTAATTATGCAAAATGTAAAACTATTAGCTATGGATTTACTAAAGGTGATGTTACAGCCTCTAATATTTCTTTCAATAATAAAGGTTGTGCAACATTTACAGTATGTAAACATGGAGAAAAATTATTTGATGTTACTTTAAGTACAACTGGTAAGCATAATATATTAAATGCACTTGCTACTATTTGTACATCTTTAATTTTAAATATTCCTAAAGAGTCAATAATAAAGGGACTAGCTGAGTGCAAAGGTGCTCATAAGAGGTTTGAATACAAAGGTGAATTTAATGGTGCAACTATAATAGATGATTATGCTCATCATCCAGTTGAAATAAAAGCAACTTTATCAACTGCAAAACTTATTGAGCACAATAAAACTTACTGTGTTTTCCAACCGCACACTTATACTAGAACAAAAACTCTTTTTGATGAATTCACTACATGCTTTTCATCTGCAGATGAGCTTATCTTAATGGATATCTATGCTGCAAGAGAAAAAGACACTGGTTTAGTTTCTTCTATTGAACTTGGAGATGCTATAAGAAAAACAGGAATGAACTGCATAAACCTTCATAGTCATGAAGAAGTTGCAAATTATCTTGCTTCAAAGGTTAAAGAAAATGATTTAGTTCTTACAGTAGGAGCAGGAGATGTAGTTAAGGTTGGAGAAATACTATTAAATAAATAGCTTATATCATAAATTTAATATACATTTGACGAAAAATAAGAGGTGATTTTAATGGATTTATTAACACAAATCAAAGCATCTGCTGAATTTATTTCAAAGCAAAGTAAATATAAACCTGAAATTGGATTAATACTTGGCTCTGGACTTGGTTCGCTAGCAGATACTATAGAAGATGCTGAATACTATAATTATTCTGATATACCAAACTTCCCTACTTCAACAGTTGAAGGTCATGCTGGTAGATTAGTTATAGGTAAACTTGGCGGCAAACAAGTCGTTGCTATGCAAGGAAGATTCCATTATTACGAAGGATATTCAATGGAGAAAATAACTTTTCCAGTAAGAGTAATGAGACTTTTAGGGGTTTCTAAATTAATTGTTACTAACGCTTGTGGCGCTGTTAATAAAGATTTTAATGCGGGAGACTTAATGGTAATAACTGATCATATAAACTTCTCTGGTTCAAATCCACTATTTGGACAAAACTTGGATGAATTCGGCCCAAGATTCCCAGATATGTCTGAGGCTTATAGCTTAGAACTTAGAAATAAAGTTTTAGAAGCTGGTAAGGAACTTGGAATTAAACTGCAACAAGGTGTTTATGTAATGTTCTCAGGTCCTACATACGAAACTCCTGCTGAAGTAAGATTTGCTAAAGCTATGGGTGGAGATGCTGTTGGAATGTCTACAGTTCCTGAAGTTATCGTAGCAAATCATTGTGGAATAAAAACTGTAGGTATTTCTTGTTTAACAAATATGGCAGCTGGAATATTAGATCAACCTTTAAATCATGAAGAAGTTATTGAAACATCTGCTAGAGTTAAAAATGATTTTATAAAATTAATGAATAGAGTTATTGAAATACTATAAAAATGAAGTGAGCTATATAAGCTCACTTCACTTTTTTTATAATTCTAAACTATTATACAACTATTTCTTTAGTTACAGAATTTAAAACTTCACATCCATCCTTTGTTTCAAGAACTCAATCTTCAATTCTAACTCCAATATTATCTTTTAAATAAATACCTGGTTCTACAGAAAAAATCATTCCTGCTTTAACTTCATCATCATTTACTGAACTAACATTTCCGAAATCATGAACTTCAATTCCTATGCTATGTCCTGTTCTATGAGTAAAGTATTCTCCATACCCTGCTTCAGTTATTAAATCTCTAGCTGCTTTATCTATATCAGAAAATCTAACGCCTTCCTTAATTATAGAAATAGCCTTTTCATTAGCATTCTTAACTATGTTATAAATATCTGCATGCTCTTTACTTGGTTCTTTACCTATAAATACAGTTCTAGTCATATCTGAGCAATAGTTTTTATATTTTCCACCAATATCTAAAACTACACTATCTCCAAGTTTAATCTTATCTTTCCCAGTTCCATGATGCGGATCTGCTCCATTTGGACTAGTTGCTATTATTGGTGAAAATGAAAAACCTGATGCTCCACATTCCTCATAAATTTCTGATAAAAGATTTGAATAATATTTTTCAGAATATCCTGGCTTTAAATTGTTCCAAAGCTTTAGCATAACTTCATCATTTATTTTTGATGATTCTTTCATTATTTGAATTTCCTCTTCATCTTTTATCATTCTTAAAGTATCTAATATAGGTGATGAGTTAACAAAAGCCTTTACTATATTTCTATCCATAAGATCCATTAAAAATTGAGCTGGCCAAGTTTTATCTACTCCTAATACCTCTCCTTTTTTAATTATATTAGATAGTTTATCTATTGGATTTTCTATATCATCATACCAAACTATATCTACTCCTAAATTTTCATGTATAGGAAATAACTTATTAACTATTAATTTATGATTACCTTCACTATTTAAATATAAAGCAATTAACCTTTCACCTGGCCTAATCATTTTTCCTGTTAAATAGAAAATAGATTCTGGTGAAGTTACTATTATTTGCGGAATATTTTTTTCCACCATTTTACTTAATACCTTTTTTACTCTAGAATCTTTCATTATTCTGCCTCCAAAATTCAATTAAATTCCTTATGTTTATAATAACTTAAAATTTTTATATTATCCACTTTTTAATACTTTGTTGATATTTTTTTTGTTCATAGTGATATAATTATTATAAGACATTTTTTTAATATAACTTAAATATTGTAAGCTTAATAATTAACTTATAAAAATTTATTTTTTATGTTATTAAAAATATTTGGAGGATAACAAGATGAAAATAGCAGTTATATCAGATATTCATGGGAATATATATGCACTAATGAAAGCACTTGAAGATATAGATGAACAAAATGTTGATAAAATTATTTGCCTTGGAGATTTAGTTGGATATGGTCCTCATCCAAATGAATCTATTGCATTAATTAGAAGAAGAGAAATTCCTTGCATTAAAGGAAATTATGATGCTTCTGTAGTAGATGGTGATTATACCTTCATTAGAAATACTACAATTAATTCTTTTTCATTACCTTGGGCATGTAATGAGGTTAGAATCTCAAACAAATACTATTTAGATTCCTTACCAACCTCCTTAAGATATACTTTTAATGGAGTTAATATATTGTTCACTCACGGTAGTCCTAGCGCAATAAATGATTATCTTTTTGAAGATGCTCCTAACACAATTGAAGTTATGAAAGCATTAGAAGAGAATGTTTTAGTTTGTGCTCATACTCATATACCTTGTGCTAAAAAATATGGAGATAAATTATTGATTAACGTTGGTAGTGTTGGAAAACCTAAAATAGGACGACCTAATCCCACTTATGCAATTATAGAAATTACTGAAGATAAAGAAGTAAAAGTTCAATTCAGATATCTAGAATATGAATATAAAAGAATAATGAAAGATTGTATAATGTTAAACTTCCCATCTTCTATAACTAATTCATATGAAACAGGAAAAGAATAAATCTAAACTATAAAATTTATTATGTTCAAATAAATTATAAACTAACTTAGTAAAGACTAAGAGTAATTATATATTTATAAATATATAATT
>NZ_KB291634.1 GCF_000320405.1 Clostridium celatum DSM 1785
AACTATATTACACAAAATTATCTACAGTCTCACTAAATCATTTTTTTATTATATTAATCCATATTATATTAAACCACTATTTTTATAGTGCATAAGAGAAATCTATTTTGTTGCTCATTTCCTTTAATCTTTTCATGCTTACCCCTAAATATCTCATAGTTGTTTTTATATCAGAGTGATTTAATACATGTCTAACTAATTCAATATCATGTCCTGATTCTTCATATAATGTATGAGCAAAAAGTTTTCTAAATGAATGGGTACCAATGTTTTTATATCCTAAATAATCAGTTATTATTTTTAATTGTTGTTGCATGTTTCTTACTTTATTAGGATAAATAAAATCATCCTTATCTAAATTATTGTTAATGGCATATTCTAATAATTTGTTATACATTGCATCATTTAATTCTCTATTTTGCCATTTACCTGTTTTTATTTCTTTAATAGAAAATTTACTTCTATTGAAATCCGAAACCTTTAAATTAACTATATCTGAAGCTCTAAATCCTAAAGTAGCTTGAAGTGCCAAAGCAAATGCTAATGATGGATTAGGTCTAAATTTTCTAGAACGTCCCGTCTTTTTATCATAATAACTAAATCCTTCCTTGCACAACTTAATTATTTGTTCATATTCTTTAACTTCTAGGGGTCTTGTTGCTTTATAATTCTTTTTTTTATTCTCTTCTTTATTATTATTATTATTACTTTCTACTTCTACCTCTACTTTTTTTGATGCATTATTATTATTTTTAATTGCTCCCTCTGTTTTTATACTATCTTCAGTAAAATTTGAAGTTAACTCACTATTAACTTCACTTGCTCTCATTTTTTTATAAAATTCATAGAACTTCATCATTTCTAACATTTCTTCATCTAACATAATTTTAAAATTTCCTTTCTTCTATAAATCGAATATGCTTTTTAAATTAACTGCGCTTTTCATACATCCAAACTGCGCTTTTTATATTTTTATAATAATAATATACTATACAAACCTAGTAATATCAATGTTTTTAGAAAAAACTGCGCACATTCGGTATTGTACGCAGTTTTTTTTGATGGTATTTTTTTAGTTTTTTTCATAGAAATCCTTTTTAAAATATGTTATAATATTTTCATCAAGTTAACCATAGTTAACTAAGTTAACTATGGTTAACCAAAGTTTTGAATAGAATAGGAGTAATAAAATGGAAAATACAGATAATTCTCAAGAAAATTTAAGTTTTAATGATAATATTAATTCAAATATAGATAATAATATGGATATACATTCATTAAATGATACGAATCCTAATGTAAATTCAAATTTAACAGAGGGAGATAAAATCGAAACCAAAGGATTAAAATTAAAAAAATCTACTAAAGAAAGATTAAACACATTACAATCAAAGTTTACCGATGCTGAAAGTATGGTATTAGCATTATTGAATCAATATGAAACTTTTACTATATCTACAGATAATAAATATACTGATAGGAAAGCTGAAATAGATAAATTTAATTTTTTATTAGATTCAATAAAAAATAGTTTTGTAAATTCTTTAGAAATGGCTACTTTCGTAGAAGAAAAATACTTAAGTAAAATTCAAGAAGAACTAACTAAGAAAGATAAAGTAATTTCTATAGCTCAAAACGAAAATATAAAACTAATGGAAGAGATTAAAAGTATACAAAAAAACCTTATATCCAAAGATCAAGAATTAGAGGATGTAAAAGATAGTTTTAGTCGAGTGAATTTAGCACTTACAACAGTAGAAAAGGAACTGAAAGAAAAAAGTGAAATTATCCAAAGCTTACAGACTCACTTAAACACTTTAAATAAACTCTCTAACGATAATGATATTTATCAAAAAGAAATTTCCGAACTTAAAACTTATATAAAAAAATTAGAAAGCAACTTGCAAGATTATGAGTATAATAAACAATTATTGGATAATTCAAATAAAGAAAATGTTAAAAATCAAATTCTTTTAAATGAATTAAAAGAAGAAAACAAAAACTTACTTAATTATAATCAGGAATTAAATAAGAAAATTCAAAATTTATTACTAGATAACTCTTCCAGAATATTAGAAATAAATGAAAAGAATAATAATACTATTAGAGAAATTGAAAAAAATAAGGATTTAGAACTTCAAAAGGCAAATAATAAAATAAATGAATTGCAGGAAGAACTTTTCAAAATAAAACTTAATCAATCTAATCTAAAATAGAAGAAGTTAACAACTCACTTTTTTATACTCTTGTTATAATATTTTAATCCATTCTGATTATACTATTATTATGTATAGATATTAAAATTTAGTATGAAGAGGTGAGTTTTAAAATGTCAATGCCTTTAATTTCAGCTCTTATTTCATCTGGTGGATTAATTCTTGGTTCAGTAATTGGAGCCTGTTGTAGTTGGTATATTAATAAACTCTCATTAAATGAACAAAACAAGTTAAAAGTTCAAGACTTTTCTTATCAAGAAAAATATAAATTACAAGAAAAACACATAAATATAAATATTATAAGATTAGATTTTTGTACTGCAATTTATCAAAGTATACGCTATCTTCAGAATACTGAAAAACCATTAGAGCATTATACTATTCCAGCTTATAGTAATTATCACAAAATAGTCGCATCTTTAAGTGAGGATTATTCATTAAAAGAACTAAGTTACATATATCAATTTTATGCTATACTTGATAACGCTCATATTTCTCTAAGTAAAATTGATAAACTTACTGATTCAAACTACTTATATATAAGAAGTGTTTTTTTTAGTATTTTAAAAAAAATCTACGGTAATAACTATTTAAAAATTCTTAATAAAGATATTGAAAATATTAGTTTCAAGGAATTATATAGTGATCCCCTTATGAAGGAAGGATATAGAAATTTGTTACGTTCTTTAGATGAACAATATATTAAAGAGTAAAGTTTACGTTTTAAATATAATTCGTAAACTTTACTCTTTTTATATCAACATATTAATCATAACATCTATTGTATTTTTAGTTTTCTTTAAATTATCTACATAGTCGGCAACATGCATTTTATAGTATTGAATTCCTTCATCTGTAATATGGTATATCTTTTTGCTTCTTTTATTTAATACTTCATTCCCAACCCATTCACTTATTACATAACCTTTAATTTCAAGGTCATATAATGTTTCGTATATAGTGCTTGAAGAAACAGGAAATGGCAAATTAGTACTTTGAAATTTTTCTCTAAAAACCTCTAATATTTTATTTCCAAATACAGTTTCTCCTTTGGATAGTTCTTTTAATATATAAAATGAATACAGCATTTTAGTATTAACCGTATTTCTAGGTGCAACTAATCTATTTCTATTACCACTCAAAAAATCACTCCTCTTTTTTTAAAGATTGTATACATAATTTTATCAAATTTTAGATATTATGTCTAATTATTAAAAGTTTAATATTAAAAAGCACCTTAAATCATTAATATGAATACAATATATTAAAGTACAAATGATAGGAGATGAGTAACATGTCTCGAAAATGTTGTAGAAGAAACTGCTGTTGCCAAAACAATTGCTGTTGTCAAAATAACTGTTGTTGCCCTAGCAATTGCTGCGGTCAAAATAATTGCGGATGTGGTTACGGTGGCTATGGTAATTGCGGAGGATTCGGTGGCTATGGTAATTGCGGAGGATTCGGCGGCTACGGTGGTTGCGGTGGCGGCTGGTGGTGGATAATAATATTATTATTCTTTTGCGGAGGCTGCTGGTAATCTAGACTTTAGTGCATCAAAAGTGTATCAAATTTTTGATGCACTTTTTTTGATTAACTTTTTATAAATAGAATTTAATTAAAAGGGAAAAATAATTTAGAACTATCATTTAGAGGTGATATATATGATAAAAGTAAAAACTATACTATTAACTTTAATCACAGTTCTATTTTTATTTCAAACTCCTTACGCAGAACCTATTAATGAAAATGATCAAAATTCCGAATCCATTAATGAGAATAATAAAGATTATAAAAAATTAGAAGATTTAAAAAGAGAATTAAAAGAAGAAAGAAAAGTTATTGATCAACAAAGACTAGAGCAGATTAAATTAAAAGAATTAGAAAAAAATAAAGATAAAAATGACACAGAAGTTACACCAGACACTACAAATAGCAAAGAAAATAAAACTCCTAAAAAAGCACAGGATAACATTGTTCCAAGCTTAATTGTACGTTTACGCGGAAAACATTCTACAAAATATTTATGCGAATACAACTTTACTGTAAAGAATAACAATACAGAAAATTCAGTAAGTAATGTAATAATTGAAGATTATGATACCTTACTAAAAAAACCTTCTTTAAAAGTACGTCCAGGTGAAACTATTAATCTTGAATTTTCTAGAAAACCTGAAAAATTAACTACATACATATATGGCGAAAATAATAATGAAGAAATTTCATTAAAAAAAGGTTCTTTTAAAGTTCCTACTCTTGATAAAAAAATAATACTAATAATAGAAGGTACATATGATAATGGTTATGTTAAATATGCCATTGTTTTAGATATAAGAAATTAGTATAAAATGATTATTTTAATATCTTACTACATAAAATATAGCTATAATTAGGAGGAATTAATAATGCAAAATAATATCTATAACTCAAATATTGAATATACTTCTGAAGGAGAAGTTCCAGAAAAGGATAAAAAAACAACTGATGAATCAGTAGAAAAAAAGGAAGATGCTAAACTTAAAGAAATAAAAGAACTTGGAACATTAAACTCTAGTGGTGATCATCAAAGTATTCAAATACTACCTATAATAGGTCAAATAGAAGGTCATGTTGTGTCCCCACCTCAAACTAAATCAACAAAATACGAACATATAATACCTCAATTGATATCAATGCAACAAAATGATAAGGTAAAAGGAATATTAATAGTATTAAATACAGTGGGCGGAGATGTTGAAGCTGGCTTGGCTATCGCTGAAATGATAAATTCAATTTCTAAACCTACTGTTTCAATTGTCATAGGTGGTGGTCATTCTATAGGTGTTCCATTAGCAACCTCTGCTGACTTTTCATTTATTACACCTTCAGCTACTATGATAGTTCACCCTGTTCGTATGAATGGATTTGTTATAGGTGTAGCTCAAACATTCCATTATTTCAAAAAGATGCAAGAAAGAATAAATAATTTTGTTGTTAGAACATCTAAAATAGATAAAGATGAATTAGAAAGAATGATGTTGCGTTCAGATGAACTATTAAACGATATGGGTACTATGTTAATAGGAGAACAGGCTGTTGAATGTGGTTTAATAAATCAAGTTGGTGGTATAAAAGATGCATTAGATAAACTTGACGAATTAATAAATAATGCAGATAATAAAAATAACTAGAAATTCCCTCTGGGAGTTTCTTTTTATTTGTAAATTATATTAAAATAGTACTATACTATGATTATACTATAATTTCCAATTATATTTTTACAAAAGGAGGTAGATAAAATGGCAACTCAAAAGAAGAAAAGAAAGAATAAGCCCAAGCAGTCTTCTTTCGAAATGCAGGGAGATATTAAGGCCATATTATTAATTTCTATAGGTATTATATTAGCATTTTCAACATATACAAACATTGCTGGTATTTTATCCATTCTTACACGAAAAATTCTTTACTCACTTATAGGTATAATTATTTATGCAATACCTATTTTCTTAATTTGTCTTGGTATTAATACTATAAAATCAAAGGGGAAAGCAACTTATTCAAGAAAGTTTTTTAGCCTTTCAATATTTTTTATAGTTGTTTGGCTTTTGTGTAGCACGATAAATATTAATCAAGCTGTTAGTGACCTAGAAACTATAAACTTTGCTAATACATTAAAAAAAATATCATTTTATACAAGTACATCTTTACATGGTGGAATTTTAGCTTATTTAATAACTTATCCACTCTATAAACTAACTGGGTTTATTGGTAGCTATATTGTTTATATAACTTTAATTTTAATTTGTATTATATTATTCTTAGATATTACTTTATATGATATATATATAAAATTCAAAAACGTTACTAGTCTACTAAAGGATAATTTTACAAACCCTAAACCAAGTAAAAAATTATCAAAATCTAAAGTAAAAAAAGAAAAGAATATCTCTTCAGAATTAGATGATAGTGAAGAATGTAATTATATTAATGATATAAATAATAAAATTGAAATACTGGACTTTATGAAAAATTCTAATTTAGAAACTTTTTCAAATTTTCAAGATATAAATGCAGATGATTATTTTGAAGAGAAAAATAGTAATAATTCTTCCTTTTCCACTAATACTACGCTTTATGAAACAAAAAATATAGTAAATAAAGAAGTGGTAAATAAAGAAATTGAAGATAACTTAAATTCTTTAGAAAAAACTACAGAAAAGAAATATATTTTCCCAGATGTAGATTTACTTAACATAAATTCAAAACTTCAATTAAAAAATGAGGATAAAAAAGATTTAATAGATAGTGCTAATAAACTTGAGGAAACACTTTCTAATTTTGGAGTAGATGCTAAAGTTATTCAAGTAACAAAAGGTCCTTCAGTTACTAGATTCGAACTACAACCTAGTCCAGGTGTTAAAGTTTCTAAAATTGTTAATTTACAAGATGATATTGCTTTAGGACTAGCTGCAAATGGTGTAAGAATAGAAGCTCCCATCCCTGGGAAAGCGGCAATAGGTATAGAGGTTCCAAATAAGAAACAAGCCCCTGTGTTTTTAAGAGAAGTTTTAGATTCAAAAGAATTTACAGATACTGATAAAACATTAGCATTTGCACTTGGAAAAGATATTACTGGAAAATGTATTGTTGGTGATTTAAGCAAAATGCCTCATATGCTAATTGCAGGTGCTACAGGCTCAGGTAAATCGGTATGTATTAACACTTTAATAATAAGTTTATTATATAAGTACTCTCCAAAAGATGTTAAGCTTCTAATGATAGACCCTAAAGTTGTTGAGTTAAGTGTATATAACGGTATACCTCATCTTCTTATTCCAGTTGTTACTGATCCAAAAAAAGCAGCTGGTGCTTTAAATTGGGCAGTAAATGAAATGAATAAGAGATATAATTTATTTTCGCAAATGAAAGTTAAAAACATTGAATCCTATAATAACTTATATAAAAAAGGAGAAATAGATGAAAAGCTTCCTTATGTTGTAATGATTGTGGACGAGCTTGCTGATTTAATGATGGCCTGTCCTAATGATGTTGAAGATTATATATGTAGATTAGCACAAATGGCTAGAGCAGCAGGAATGCATTTAATTATAGCAACTCAAAGACCATCTGTTGATGTTATTACAGGGGTTATAAAAGCTAATATTCCATCTAGAATTTCATTTGCTGTTTCATCAGGAATTGATTCTAGAACAATTTTAGATCAAACTGGTGCTGAAAAATTATTAGGAAGAGGGGATATGCTATATAATCCTATAGGAGAAAATAAACCATTAAGAGTGCAAGGCTCATTTATTTCTGAAGAGGAAGTAGAAAATGTTGTAGATTTCATAAAATCATCATATGAAGAGGTTAACTATTCAAATGATATAATAGACCATATTAATAATGAAAATACCACAGAAGTCGCATCAGATAGTGAATCTGATGAACTATTAGACGAAGCTATTAAAATTGTAGTAGAATATCAACAAGCATCTACTTCATTTATTCAAAGAAAATTAAGAGTAGGATTTAATTGAGCTTCTAGAATAATGGAGGACTTAGAAGAGCGTGGAATTATTTCAGAAAAAGATGGAAGCAAACCAAGACAGGTATTAGTAAGTAAAGAAGAGCTTTATAGTAGAGATTAATATAAAATACTTGTAAATATTCTTATGTTAAATTAAAATAATAATTATTATTATATACACTTAGGAGGAAAATATTTTGAATAAATATAAAGTTGGAATGGTTAGTTTAGGCTGTGATAAAAACAGAGTAGACTCAGAACTTATATTAGGAACAATCAATAAATTTTATGAAATAACTAATAATGCTAAAGAAGCAGATATAATTATTGTAAATACATGTGGATTTATAGAAAGTGCAAAACAAGAATCTATAGATACTATTCTAGAAATGGCTGAATATAAAAATAAATATAACTGTAAAATGCTTATTGCAACTGGTTGCCTTACGCAAAGATACGGAGATGAGTTGTTAGAATTAATTCCTGAAATAGATATACTTATGGGAGTTAATGACTATATGAAACTACACAAATTAATATTAGATTTCATTAAAACTCAAAGAAGAGTATCATCAACATCTTATACTGATGAAGGAATCAATGAAGGTGAAAGAATTCTTACTACTAAAACTCATACAGCATATGTTAGAATAGCAGAAGGATGTAATAACTTTTGTACTTACTGTATAATCCCTAAAATAAGAGGTAAATTTAGAAGCAGAACAAAAGAAAGTATCTTAAATGAAGTAAAGAAGTTAGTAGACTTTGGCGTAAAAGAAATTATACTTATAGCTCAAGATTTAACTAATTATGGTGTAGA
The DNA here is from genome assembly GCF_000320405.1 of Clostridium celatum DSM 1785. GTDB lineage: Bacteria > Bacillota > Clostridia > Clostridiales > Clostridiaceae > Clostridium > Clostridium celatum. Next base: position 8,543 of record NZ_KB291634.1, read on the forward strand.
TATCTACAATAAAAAAAATCTACATGAATTAATTAGAGAAATCTCAGAAGTTGAAGGGATAGAATGGATTAGACTACTTTATTGCTATCCAGAAGAAATTACAGATGAGTTGATTGAAGAAATTGCTACTAATAAAAAAGTAGTTAAATACTTAGATTTACCTATTCAACATATAAGTACAAAAATCTTAAGACAAATGGCTAGAAAAACTAATAAAGACACTATAATAAACAAGATTGAATTATTAAGAAAAAAAGTTCCAGGAATTGCTTTAAGAACTTCTCTTATAGTTGGATTCCCAGGTGAAACAGAGGAAGATTTCAACGAATTAAAAGAATTCTTAACTGATTATAAATTAGAAAACGTTGGTGTATTTGCATATTCACAAGAAGAGGGAACTCCAGCAGCAAAAATGGATAATCAAGTTGAAGATGATGTAAAAGAACAAAGAAAAGAAATATTAATGCAAATCCAAAGAAAAATCGTAAAAGAACAAAACAAATTGAAAATCGACAATATTTATGATACTATTATAGATGGAAATAATGGAGAATATTACATTGGAAGAAATTATGAAATGTCTCCTGAAATTGATGGTATTATATTTATTAAAAAGAATACTAATTTAAAAATAGGCGATATAGTTAAAGTTAAAATAACCGATGTAATGGACTACGATTTAATAGGAGATGTTTTTAATGAATTTAGCAAATAAATTAACGATGCTTAGAATAATTTTAGTTCCTATATTTCTAATATTCATTGTAGTAAAAGGCATACCATATGGTTCAATTATTGCTACATTGATATTTATTATAGCATCACTAACTGATCAATTAGATGGATATATAGCTAGAAGTAGAAATGAAATAACTAATTTCGGAAAATTTATGGATCCTCTAGCTGATAAATTATTAGTAACAGCGGCACTAATTTCATTGGTTGAATTTAACCTAATTCCAGGATGGGCAACTGTAGTAATAATAGCTAGAGAATTTGCAGTATCAGGACTTAGAACTTTAGCAGCTTCTGAAGGAAAAGTAATCGCTGCAAGCTGGTGGGGAAAAATTAAAACAGTTACGCAAATAATAGCTATATTATTATTATTATTCCAAGTAAATATTGAATCTACAGCTTATTTAAGTAATATGGTTAATAATAATGAAATAGTTAAAACTTTCTTTGCTTATGCTCCTAAAATAGCACTAATAATTGCTGTTTTAATGACAATAGTGTCTGGCATAGATTATTTTGTTAAAAATAAGCATGTAATTTCAATGAAATAACAGATTAAAACATACAAATAATGGATATAATTATAAAAGTTCCTTCTAAATATTTTAGTTGGAACTTTTAGACTATAATGTGAATTAATATTATAATTTAATTTTTGTTGACTATATTACAATAATAATTTATAATCTTAACTATAAGAACAAATGTTCATAAAGAAGGGTGGTAATTTTATGACAAATATTGATGTAAATAAATTAAAAGCAATCGAAAATGCTATGAGTCAAATTGAAAAACAATTTGGTAAAGGTTCAATAATGAAATTAGGTGAACATAGCACGCTTAATATAGACTCAATTTCCACTGGTTGTCTTGATTTAGATATAGCACTAGGAATAGGTGGTGTTCCTAGAGGAAGAATAATTGAAATTTATGGTCCTGAAAGTTCTGGTAAAACAACAGTTGCTTTACATATAGCCGCAGAAGCACAAAAACTTGGTGGAGCTGTAGCCTTTGTTGATGCTGAACATGCTCTTGATCCTAGTTATGCTAGAAACCTTGGAGTAGATACTGAAAATCTTATTGTTTCACAACCTGATACAGGTGAACAAGGATTAGAAATAGCAGAAGCTCTTGTACGTTCTGGAGCAATTGATGTATTAGTTGTTGACTCTGTTGCTGCGTTAGTTCCTAGAGCTGAAATTGAAGGTGAAATGGGTGATTCTCATGTAGGACTTCAAGCAAGATTAATGTCACAAGCATTAAGAAAATTAACTGGTACTATTAATAAATCTAAATGTGTTGTTATATTTATAAATCAGTTAAGAGAAAAAGTTGGTGTAATGTTTGGAAATCCAGAAACTACAACTGGAGGAAGAGCACTTAAATTCTATTCATCTATAAGACTTGATGTTAGAAGAATTGATTCTATAAAACAAGCAGATGAAATTGTTGGAAATAGAACAAGAGTTAAGGTTATGAAAAATAAAGTAGCTCCTCCATTTAAACAAGCTGAATTTGATATCATGTATAATGAAGGTATTTCAAGAACAGGTAATATAGTCGATGTGGGCGTTAAAGAAAATATCGTTCAAAAAAGTGGTGCTTGGTTCTCTTATAATGATATAAGATTAGGACAAGGAAGAGAAAATGCAAAGCAATATCTTAAAGATAATCCTGAAATTGCTTTAGAAATAGAAAATAAAATCAGAGAAAAATATAACTTACCTTTAATGACTGCTCCTAAAGCAGTTAAGAAAGCTGATGAAAAATAATCTTTTTAAAAAATGATATGTAAAATACATATCATTTTTTATTTATCACACTCTAAGTAATCTTGACATAATTTTGTTTCTAAGGTAAAATAATAACAAATACTGGTTTATCATATTCATAGAATAGTGAGAATAATATGACACCTAGACGTTTTCTATTAGATTATAAATTAAATAGAGGTTTATGCGAGGAGGTGTTAGTTTGGATAGAATATTACCTATTATATTGGTTGATATTTTACTATTAGCAGTATTCGGTTATATCGTATACAAAGCTATACAAAAAGCCACAAAAAATAAGGTTTTACTTTTAGAAAAAGAAGCTGAAGATTTAGTTGAAAAAGCTAAAAAAGAAGCTGAAGCAACTAAGAAAGAGTCTATTTTAGAGGCAAAGGAAGAAGTTCACAAACTAAGAAATGATTTAGACAGAGATTCTCGTGAGAGAAGAAATGAAATTCAAAGGCTTGAAAGAAGAATTCTTCAAAGAGAGGAATCTTTAGACAAAAAGAGTGATCTTTTAGAAAAGAAAGAAGAAACTATCAATAAGAGATTGCAAGAAATTGATCAATTGGAAGAGAATGTTCAGCAGTTATTTACTAAAAGAAGAGAGGAATTGGAAAGAATTTCAACTTTAACTTCTGATGAAGCTAAAGAACTTCTATTAGGCGAAGTAAGAAAAGAAGTTTCTCATGATGCAGCTTTAATGATTAAAGAAATTGAATCAAAAGCAAAAGAAGAAGCTGATAAAAAAGCTAGAGAAATAATTACTACTGCTATTCAAAGATGTGCTGCAGATCATGTATCTGAATCAACAGTTCATGTTGTTGCATTACCAAATGATGAAATGAAAGGCAGAATTATTGGAAGAGAAGGAAGAAACATTAGAACACTCGAAACATTGACAGGAGTTGATTTAATAATTGATGATACTCCAGAGGCTGTTATTTTATCTAGCTTTGACCCTATTAGGAGAGAAGTAGCTAAAATAGCACTTGAAAAATTAATTGTAGATGGAAGAATACATCCAGCTAGAATTGAAGAAATGGTTGAAAGAGCCACAAGAGATGTTGAAAATGATATTAAAGAAGAAGGCGAACAAGCAACTCTAGAAACAGGAGTACATGGTTTACATCCTGAAATTATAAGACTTTTAGGAAGACTAAAATATAGAACTAGTTATGGTCAAAATGTTTTAAAACATTCTATTGAAGTAGCTTACTTGGCTGGATTAATGGCTTCTGAATTAGGTCTTGATGTAAATTTAGCTAAAAGAGCTGGATTATTACATGACATTGGTAAAGCTGTAGATCAAGAACAAGAAGGTCCTCACGCATTAATAGGTGGAGACTTAGCTAAAAAATATCATGAATCACCATTAATAGTTAATGCAATTGCTGCTCATCATGGTGATGTAGAAATGATGTCTTTAGAAGCCGTATTAGTTCAAGCAGCAGATGCAATATCAGCTGCTAGACCTGGCGCTAGAAGAGAAACACTAGAAGCTTATATTAAAAGACTAGAGAAACTTGAAGAAATTGCCAATTCTTATGAAGGCGTAGATAAGTCATATGCTATTCAAGCTGGAAGAGAAATAAGAATCATGGTTAAACCAGAACTATTAGACGATGCAGGTTCAATTGAATTAGCTCGTAATTTAGCTAAAAGTGTTGAAGAACAGTTAGAATATCCAGGGCAAATTAAAATAAATGTTATAAGAGAAATAAGAGCAGTGGATTTTGCTAAATAATAGAAAAATAAAAAAATACATTTCGTAGTAATACTAAATGTATTTTTTTATTTTTTTATTTTTTTATGAATTTTTTATTTTTTTTGTGAATTTTAGAAGGAATTTTTTTCTTTTTATAGAATATTAATATTATAAGAAATCATTTTCATTTTATGTAAACGATTTTAAATTTAGGAGGTAGAAATATAAATGGAAGTATTAAAAGTATCAACAAAGTCTAATCCAAATTCAGTCGCAGGAGCTTTAGCAGCTATAATAAAAGAAAAAAATATAGTTGAAATTCAAGCTGTAGGCGCTGGAGCAATTAATCAAGCAGTAAAGGCAATAGCAATAGCAAGAGGATTTGTTGCTCCAAGTGGTCGTGATATAGTATGCGTACCAGCTTTTACCGATATAGAAATTGATGGTGAAGAAAGAACTGCAATAAAATTAATAGTTCAACCAAGGTAATTTATAGATAAAAGTAAAATTAGCAAATTTTTATTCTATAAACATAATGTTTACTATTGAAATTTTTTTAAATCCATTATATAATGTAATCGTTAGATATATAATTATATAATATATAAAACGTAAAGAGGTGTGTTAAATGGTATCTAAAGAAGTAGTAGTAAACAACGGAACTGGTTTACACGCAAGACCAGCGACTTTATTAGTTAAAAAGGCTTCATCATTCAAATCTGATGTAAGCATCGAATTTAACGGAAAAAAAGCTAATGTAAAAAGCTTAATAGGTGTTTTATCATTAGGAGTAACTAAAGGTGCTAATATCACTGTTACTGCAAATGGTGATGATGAAACTCTTGCAGCTGAAGAAATTGCAAAGTTAATAGAAACATTAGAAGATTAATAATAAAAAAAGTGCTTATAGCACTTTTTTTTATTTACATCTTTATGTAATATATTCAGTATTATAAATTTAATTTTTAATTTTTAAAAGTTTTTATGCCACATCTAAATGGTAAGATAATTAGATTAATAGCTGCTACAAAAATGGCTATATATATTATTCTTAATAGTATATAGGAATTTGAAACTAATATAGCAACAATATTTTTATTTAGTATTCCAATAATTCCCCAATTTATAGCTCCAATTAAAACTAATACTATAGAAATCTTATCTAAAATGTTTAACTTATACATATCCATCCCCCTTTTATAATTCATATTATATAATATGAAATTTTTTTTAAAATATGCTAACAAAATAAAGAAAAATATGATATAATACGAATGATAGTGGTTTAATAGTAAAAAATATTCGGAGGTACTGTTATGACAAATTTATATAATTCGCCATTAAATTCAAGATACTCATCAAAAGAAATGAGCTACATATTCTCAGATGATATGAAATTTTCTACCTGGAGAAAGCTATGGGTTGCCTTAGCAGAAGGTGAAAAGCATTTAGGTTTAAATATAACAGATAGTCAAATAGAAGAATTAAAATCTAATATTTATAATATAAATTATGCTGAAGCAATCGCTAGAGAAAAGGAAGTTAGACATGATGTAATGAGTCATGTATATGCTTATGGTTTACAATGTCCAGATGCTAAAGGAATCATCCATTTAGGAGCAACAAGCTGCTTTGTTGGTGATAATACTGACATTATTATCATGAGAGATGCTTTATTGCTAATAAAGAAAAAAATAGTAACTGTTTTATATCATCTAAGTAATTTTGCTAAAAAATATAAAGATATGCCAACATTAGGATTTACTCATTTCCAACCTGCTCAATTAACAACAGTAGGGAAAAGAGCTACTTTATGGATGCAAGATTTAGTTTTAGATATAGAAAACATAGACTTCTTATTAAGTAAATTAAAGCTTAGAGGGGTAAAAGGTACTACTGGAACTCAAGCTAGCTTTATGAATTTATTTAACGATGATGAGGAAAAGGTAAAAGCTTTAGATAACTTTGTAGCTGAAAAAATGGGATTTGATAAAAGCTATGGGGTTACAGGGCAAACTTATCCAAGAAAGGTTGATTCTATAGTTTTAAATACGTTATCAGAAGTTGCGCAAAGTGCCTATAAGTTTAGTAATGATTTAAGACTACTTCAAAGTATGAAGGAGATAGAAGAACCATTTGAAAAAAATCAAATTGGATCATCAGCTATGGCTTATAAACGAAATCCTATGAGAAGCGAAAGAATTGGTGCACTTGCAAGAACTGTCATTGTTAACTCTTTAAATCCTGCTATAACAGCTGCTACACAATGGTTTGAAAGAACATTAGATGATTCTGCAAATAAAAGAATATCAGTTGCAGAAGCTTTTTTAGCATTAGATGGTGTATTAAATCTTTATATTAACATTGCAGAAAACATGGTAGTTTATGATAAAGTTATATCTAGCCATGTTAATAACGAACTACCATTTATGGCAACAGAAAATATAATGATGGAAGCTGTAAAAAAAGGTGGAGATAGACAAGAGCTACATGAAAGAATAAGACTTCATTCTATGAATGCATCTCAAAGAGTAAAAGGTGAAGGTTTAGATAATGATTTAATTACTAGAATAATTAATGATGATTATTTCAATTTAAGCAAAGAAGAAATTTTATCAATTATAGATCCAAGTAAATTTGTGGGAAGAGCTCCAAGTCAAGTTACTGAATTTATTAATGAATATGTAGAACCTATTATAAATGATAATCTAGATGCTTTAAATATAAAAAGTGAGATAAATGTTTAATGTGAATCTGATACAATTATCTTACTATAGAAAAAGGAATTATATTTTTATATAATTCCTTTTACTATAATAGTAATCTAATTATAAAACCTTACATACCATATATTAATAATAATTTTTATCAAGATTGAGGTTTATATGAATACTTTCTATAAGTGTATAATCGAGAACAATGCATTTGAAGAAATTTTAACTTATTTATTTGATAAAAAGAAAATACTTATAATAAAAGATAACCCTAATATATCTGATGAGTTATCTGAAATAGTGTATATATTAAATAGATATCATTTAATTCTAGAAGATAACGATATTTTTCATTTTAACTTAAAATTAAATTCTATAGAATTTAATAAAAACATAGAAAAATTAAAGGTTATTCAAAGAAAAATTAAAAATGATAGTAATAAGATCTTAGATACTTTTAATACCTTTTCACTTAAAAACAATTCCCTATATTCATTAAATGATTTATACAATAAAACAATTTCAAATATAGAATTCAAAGATGAAAAATTTGAGTTTTATAATATTATAAACAAATCAAACTTATTTGAAGACAACGATACTGATTCAATTATAACTTCGACTACTAATTTATTAAAAGATAACTTAATAGATACTTTTATTAAATACAAAAAATATGAAAATTCTTCTAGATTTAAAAGTTTAAATTCTAAAATTGATGAAAAAACTATCCATTCTGCTATAACTAAATTAAGTAGTATATTAAATAACTCATATGCATTTATACCACCTATATTTTTTAATGAGTATACAACTGATTTTATAAATAAATCTATATATTATAAAAACTACGACATGGAAACTCTTAAAGATATAGCTAAAGAGGTAAATTCAAAACATAATAGTCACTTATTAAATAAAATCAATACCCATTCAAAGTTTAATTTTAGATATTTATTTAATAGAAAAAAAGTCAAAATAGAAAAACTAAAACTTTTAAATGAATATAAAGAAAAAGAAGAATGTATTTACAATCAATATATGGAGAATATAGATAATTTAAACTTATATGTAAATTCATTTTCTTTCATAAAAGAAATTTTTAATGAAGATATTTTTGATAATATAAAAAAATATATATTACAAGATGATGAATTGCAATCCTATATTGCAGAACTTAAAAATTTATTAGTGGCATATGATAATTATTTAAAAATAGAACAGAAAGTAAGTAGTATTAGTAAATTAGAATTAAGCATTTTAGAAGATTTTTATAAATATTATCCTAATAAAGATTCTTTAAAAAAGCTTATATCATTTATACCTGAATTCTTTTTTTATAAATCCATTTATGAGATAGAATTAAAAAACAGTAAAATTTTAAATAACTATAATAATATTAATAATTATTTAAATTCATTAGATTATGGTATAAAATCATTTAAAACATTATTAATGAATACATTTAGCTTATTAGCACCCAAACCATTGTATAGCAATATAATTTCAAACAAAATTACAAGGAATTTACCTATAAAAATTTCTAAAATACACCCTATAAATAATATAAAAAAAATTATCAATATTATACATCCTATTTATATATTAAAAGAAGAACCTGTTATTAATAACAAAAAAAACTATTTTACTAATTTTGATCTTATTTTAAAGGATTCAAATATTAAATCCTTTATACCTAAAGATGCTAATAATAACCTAAATATATCAAATAATAAAATTTTAAATGAAATAATTAAGTTATTAAAACCTTTTAATTATTTAATTACAATAAATAATAATTTAATAGAAATTAAACAAAATTCTAATGAATCTAAAAGTATAATCATATATATAAATCCCATTAATTCATTTACAAAAAATGATTTAATAAATCTTCTCACTTTGAGGAGTGCTTGTTCTAATATAATTTTTATCTGGAGTAGAGATTGGTGGATTAATAAAAATGATGAATTAATAAAAATACAAAATGCCTTATTAACATTAGCATAAAAGAAGCCTTAAGGCTTCTTTTTTTTGCAATATAATAATTTTGATGTTAAAATTATTCAATGAAGCTTTAGTCATATAGAAGTTAGCAAAGGAGAAAATTATGAACTTAATAACACTTGAAAACATATCAAAATCTTATAGTGAAACAATTCTTTTAGATAATATTTCTTTGGGAATTAATACTGGGGATAAAATAGGATTAATTGGGTTAAATGGTTCCGGTAAATCAACATTATTAAAAATAATAACTGGAAGAGATGAATTTTTCAACGGAAATATAACAAAAGGTAAAGATGTACGAATAGAATATCTTGGTCAAGATACAAAGTTTGATGAGAATTCTACTATAATAGATCAAATATTTAATGGTGATAGTTTAGAAATGAAACTATTAAAAGAATATGAGTCATTAGTAGACTATTTAAACAACCATGAATTTGATGCTGATATAAATGATAAATTAATTAAACTTCAAGATAAGATAGACTCTTTAAATTTATGGTCTTTAGAAAGTGAAGCAAAGACTATTTTAAATAAATTAGGAATATCTGATTATTCAATGAAGATGGGAAAACTTTCTGGTGGTCAAAAAAAGAGAGTATTCTTAGCTGGTGCTTTAATAAAACCTTGTGATTTATTAGTTTTAGATGAGCCTACAAATCATCTTGATTCTGAATCAATAGAGTGGTTAGAGGAGTATTTAAACTCTAAAAATATCTCTTTATTAATGATAACTCATGATAGATACTTCTTAGATAGAGTTAGTAATAAAATTCTTGAATTAGATAGAGGAAAATTATATTCCTATACTGGAAATTATACAACATACTTAGAAAAAAAAGTTGAGAGAATAGAACTTGAACAATCAATGGAAGAAAAAAGACAAAAACTTATAGCAAAAGAATTGCAATGGGTAAGAAGAGGGGCTAAAGCTAGAACAACTAAGCAAAAAGCTAGATTACAAAGATTTGATGAGTTAGTAAGCAAAGAATATATAGAAGAGAGACCAAAGATTGATATGCCTTTCATCGGATCAAGACTTGGTAAAAAAACAATTGAACTTATTGATATATGCAAATCTTTTAATAATAAAAATATTATAAATAATTTCAATTATACTTTTTTAAAAGAAGATAGAATTGGTATTATTGGTAGAAATGGTGTAGGGAAAACAACCTTATTAAATATAATAACAGGTGATTTAAAAAATGATAATGGTGATGTAATAATAGGTGACACTGTAAAAATTAAATCATTTACACAAGATGATTCTCATATGGATTTATCTATGAGAGCTATAGATTATATTAAAGAAGGAGGAGAGTGGATACCAACTGATAGTGGTATAAAAATTTCAGCTTCTCAGTTAGCAGAACGTTTCTTATTTGATGGAACAAAACAATATACACCTATAGAAAAACTCTCTGGAGGTGAACGTAGACGTCTGCATCTTTTAAGAATATTAATGGAATCACCTAATGTATTAATCTTAGATGAGCCTACTAATGATTTAGATATTGAAACGCTTAAAATTTTAGAAGATTTTATAGATGAGTTTGTTGGAATAGTAATTGTTGTATCACATGATAGATACTTTTTAGATAGAATTTGTAATAAAATATTTGCTTTCGATAATGGGAATATTTCTATATATAATGGTAATTATAGTGACTTTTTAATTTATAAAGAGATTGAAGATTCTAATAGTAATAAAGCCGATACTAATTCTTCAAAGGAAAAAAAGAAAAAAGAATATATAAAAAATAAAGATACAAGACCTAAATTTACATTTAAAGAACAAAAAGAATTCGAAACTATCTACGATGATATTGAAAAGCTTGAAATTGCAATATCATCAATAGAAGAAGAGATGAGCAAAAATGCTAGCAATTATGGTCTTCTAAGCGAGCTAGATAAAGAAAAAAATACTTTAGAAGAAGAGTTAATGTTTAAATATGAAAGACAAGAATATTTAGAAAATTTAGATTTAAAAATCAAAGAATTTAACAGTCAAAAATAATTGACAAGTTATTTACTTTCTGTTAACCTTTAAAAGTCGAAATTATTAGATTAACTTTTTAGGAGGAAATTATGGAAAATACACAAAAGATTAAAATTGTAACTGCAGATCCATCTGCATTAGGATTATTTGGACTTGCTGTAATTACACTTGTAGCATCTTCTCAAAAATTAGGATTAACAAGTGGAGTATCATTAGTTTTTCCTTGGGCAATATTCTTAGGAGCTACTGCTCAATTATTTGCTTGTATTAATGATTTTAAACATGATAATACATTTGGTGCTACAGCATTTGGTGCTTTTGCATTCTTCTGGTATTCAATGGGCTTTACTTGGCTAATTCAAAATGGTGTTTTTGGAGAAAAATTAGCTTTAGCAGCTGATAGCAAGCAATTAGGATTTGCATTTTTAGCATATCTAATATTCTCACTTTACATGACTATAGGAGCTATGGAAACTCATAAAGTATTATTTACAATATTTGTTTTAATTGATTGTTTATTCTTAGGCTTATCACTAAACGCATTTGGTATAATGCCTGAAATTTCTCATTCTTTAGCAGCTTGGTCAGAATTATTAATTGCTTTAATGTCATTCTATGGTTCTGCAGCAGCAGTATTAAATAAGCACTTTGGAAAAGTATTTTTACCAGTTGGAAAGCCATTTGGTATATTTAAATAAACAATAAAAAAAGGAAAAGCAAAATAAGCTTTTCCTTTTTTTATTGTTTATTTGTTAATATATATTGTATAATATAAATATACATTTATTACATAACATAGGAGGAAATTAATGAAAATTCAAATTAATATAAAAGGTCAAAAAGAACCTATTTTTTATATTGGAGATAGAATTGATATATTAGATTTTGAAATGAATAATGAAAAATATAAACAAATTCGTTATTTTAGAAAAGGTTTTTCTAAATCTGAGCTTATTAAAGAATCACTTATTAAAAACATAATTGAAATTGAAAAATAAGTTTAAAAATATCTTTCTTTAGTAATATTTAAACTATAATATATTAAATATTACTAAAGAAAGGCACTATTTTTTCGTTATTAAAATTTCGCTAAATATACATTTCTAAAATTTCGTGTATATATTATGCTATTTTATCTATATTTTTAAGGGGGAATATTTTTGGCTATAGGTAGAACAAAAACTTTTAAATATAAGAACTATGAATACTCATCTGAAGTAAAATCTCTATTATCTATAAAGCTAACTGCTGTTGATATTGAAAAAATTAATATCATAAAAAATAATTTTGCTGAACTTGGTATAAATCGTGGATATGAATATATAATAACGGATTTATATATATTAGTTGAAATTCATAATCTAACCTCAAGTCAATTAGCTACTATTTATAAAGTTGGAGTTAGAACCATACAAATATGGCTAAAAGAACTAGGTTTAAATAGATCATTAATAAAAGCTAAAAATGCTAATAAATGTAATACAATTAACAAATTAAATATAGATAAAAGTGCATTAATATTAAATACTGATGAAAAGTTTCAAGCTTTTAATCAATTTGGTATAGATATAAAAGCTGATTCTACTCTTCCCGTAATACTATTAGATTTTCTTAATTATTTATCTACTATTAAAGGTAAATCTATAAATACTGTTAATGCTTATAAACTAGATCTTTGTCTATTCTTTAGATTCTTGAAAGTATATAAAGGTATTGAAACTTCTAAAGATATTGAATTTGAAGAAATCATAATATCCGATATAAATGAGAATATTGTTAAAGATATTACTTTAACTGATTTATATGCATTTTTATCTTTTGTTGAAAAGCAAAGAAATAATAGTTCCTATGCTAGAGCAAGAAAAGTTGCTACTTTAAAATCCTTTTTTAACTTTTTATATGGTAAAGCCAAGATAATTTCTATTAATCCAGCACTTGAATTAGAGTCACCTAAGATAAGCAAAAGAAACCCTGTATATCTTAACTTAGATGAAAGTATACACTTGTTAACTTCATTAGATGTAAATAATACTAACTATTATAGAGATTATTGTATTTTAACATTATTTTTAAATTGTGGTTTGCGTTTATCTGAACTATGCTCTATTAAAATTGATAAAATTAAAGGAGATACACTAAATATTATTGGGAAAGGAAATAAAGAACGTACAGTATATTTAAATAACGCATGTATAACATCTATAAATAAGTATATATCAATTAGAAATGAAGATAAATCAACTACAGAAGACAAAGCTTTCTTATTCCTTTCTTCTAGAGGAAAGCCTATAAATAAAAGAACTGTTGAATTACTTGTAAAAAAACATATAAAAGATGCTGGATTATTAAATGATAAATATACTCCTCATAAACTAAGACATACAGCAGCTACATTAATGTATAAACATGGCAATGTAGATATTAGAAGCTTACAAAGTATACTTGGTCATGAAAATATTTCAACAACTCAAATTTATACTCATGTTGATGATGATGCACTTAGAGATGCTATAAACTCTAATCCTTTAGCTAATATATGATAAACACACTATTAAGAACATATGTTCAACACTCGTATTTTTAGCATTTTTTTATTAATTTATTAAAATAATAAGACAAAAATAAAAGAAACATAATTTATAACTATGTTTCTTTTATTTTTATTATTTGTTTCTTTTTAACTTTCTTATTCCTGGATATAATTCTTCTGTCAATTCATCTAGTTCAGAATCCTCTTCTACTCCAATTTCATCTAAGTAAACAATGTTATCAAAAGCATCTATGTAATCTTCTTCTAATTCAGATTGAATATCTATATCTATCTCTTCTTCTATATCCTCTTCTCTATTTTCTTCATTTAATAATTCTAGAGCTTTTTTTAATTCATCTTCTATAAATGAGTTTTCTTCAACTGTTTTAGCAATATCATCAATATTTATTGCTCTTATGTCAACCCCATTTTCCTCTAAACACTTTCCACAATTATCACAAATTTTTTTTGAGTATATATCACAATAATCATCCTCAGTATATTTATTTGTCATATAATCACCACCTAAAAGTTTTTAACTTTTTTATTCTATCAGTTTATTCATATTTTTACAAGATAAATTTTTTACATTTTTTTTAAATTTTAAGAACATAAGTTTGATATTACTAATTAGGTATGTTATAATTATCTCAAATAAGTGAGGTGTTACTAATGCGTGAAGTAAATAATAAGCAAAATGAAATTTATGAATTTTTAAAAACTTACACCGATAACAAAGGATACCCACCTTCTGTCAGAGAAATATGTGAAGCTGTTGGGTTAAAATCCACGTCATCTGTTCATGGTCATCTTAAACGACTAGAAGGTAAGGGTTTAATAAGAAGAGATCCAACAAAGCCTAGAGCTTTAGAAATAATAGATAATTCAATAAAAAAAGAAATGGTTAATGTTCCTATAATAGGAAAGGTAACTGCTGGTATTCCTATTTTAGCTAATGAAAATGTTGAAGATATTTTTCCACTTCCTTTAAATTATATCAAGCATAACGACGAATTATTTATGCTTAATATAAGTGGTAATAGTATGATCAATGCAGGAATCTTTGATGGAGATTTAGCTATAATTGAAAAATGTCAAACAGCTCGTAATGGCGATATTGTAGTTGCATTAATAGAAAATGAAGCTACTTTAAAACGATTTTATCGTGAAGATGGACATATTAGACTTCAACCTGAAAATGATAATATGGATGCTATCATAGTTGATAATTGTATTATTTTAGGTAAATTAGTTGGATTATTTAGGACATATTAATACTTAAGGAGTCATACTTTATTGTATGATTCTTTTTTATTAATCTTTAAAAACGAGGTGTAATTCAATGAAAATATCTATTGGTCATTTTTTTAAAAACAAATATGATTTTGATAATGCTAATATAATATGTCCAATTGAGTTTTTTAATAGAGATAAATATTTAAATTTACGACTTTTAGTTAGAATAATGTTTATCTTATTTTATGGATTTGGTTTTGGCTATTCAATATACTTTAATGTTTCTTCAGTTTCTGAATTAAAAATATATTTGCTATCCTTTGCTATTTTATATTTCTTAATTTTTTATTTAATACAAATCCCTCATGAATTTATTCATTCACTTTTTTATAAGAATCCTTTTAAAAATAAAGTAAATAAACTTATCTTTTTCAATAAAAATAGATTATTAACTAGCGAATTAACAGAAGAAATTAATAGTTTTAGGCTTTTTCTTAGTCTTATAACCCCATTTTTAATATTTTCTCTTATTCCTTTAATTATTATATCTGTTATAGGTTTTAATTTAAATTTATATGCACTCTCATTTGCAAATGCAATATTATCTTCTGAAGATTTATTAAATATTATTTTAGAATTAATCTCAGATACTAATAATGGATGTAAATCACTATTTATTATTCCTAATAATTACGATTATCTTTTAGAAAATACTTCATCTGATATAATGGAGGTTACTACTGACGTTAATAATACTGATATTAATGATGTTAGTAATAATGAGATTACTTTAGATAATCTTATTGATACTGATTTTGATATAGATCAATTAGAATTATTCGATAATTCCAATAATTTTAATAACATTGAAGATACCTTAGAGTTTAAAAGCGATGACTCTCCCAAAGATTTAAAAAATGATGATTTTACTAATGTAGTTTCTGAACCACCTATAGATAATACTATAAACTCTGATATAAAATAACAAAAAAGGTCGTACCATTTTATACGACCTTTTTATAATTTAAATTATACTATTTAAAGATATTAATGTACCTATTTTAGCATGATCAAATGTAAGACCACCTTGAAGATATGCAATATATGGCTCCCTTATAGGTGCATCAGCAGATAATTCAATTGATGATCCTTGAATAAAAGCACCTGCTGCCATTATAACTTCATCATTATACCCCGGCATTGCCCATGGTTCACATTCAACAAATGAATCTATTGGAGAACCCTTTTGTATTCCCTTACAGAATTTAATAAGTTTTTCTCTATCTCCAAATTTAATAGCTTGAATTATATCACTTCTTTTATCATCATACTTAGGTAAAACTTCATAGCCAGCAAGCTCCATTACTCTAGCACAAAAAACTGCCCCTTTTAATGCTTCCATAACTATATGTGGGGCTAAAAATAATCCTTGATATAATTGTCTCATTACACCAAATGTTGATCCACACTCCCCTCCTATTCCAGGTGTAGTTAATCTAAATGCTGCTTGCTCAACATATTTAGTTTTTCCTGCTATATATCCTCCAGTAGGTGCAATACCACCACCTAAGTTTTTAATTAAAGAACCTGCAACTAAGTCTGCTCCAACATCTGTTGGCTCTATAGTATCTATTAATTCACCATAACAATTATCTACAAATATACAAACATCTTCTCTTATCCCTTTAATTACAGAAATGATTTCTCCTATTTCTGATACTAGGAAAGATTTTCTCCATCCATATCCAGTACTTCTTTGTATATGTACTAATTTTATACTATGGTCTTCTTTTAAAACTTCTATAATTTTTTCAGTATCGAATGTACCATTTTTTAAATCTACTTGCTTATAATTAACACCATATTCTTTTAAAGAACCTATATTTTCTTTACCACTTATTCCTATAATATTATGCAGTGTGTCATAAGGTGCACCAGTAATACATACCATTGTATCCCCAGTTCTTAAATTGCCCATTAGCGCACAACCAATTGCATGAGTACCATTAACAAAATGAGGTCTAACTAATGCACTTTCAGTATTAAAAATTCTTGCGTATACTTTATCTAATGTATCTCTTCCTATATCATCATATCCATACCCTGATGAATTAGTAAAATGCATATCACTTATTCTTTCTTCTTGGAAAGCATTTAAAACCTTTAATTGATTATATTCTCTTATTTCATCATATAGCTTAAATTGTTCTTCTACATCCGCTAAAGCCTTTTTATAAATTTCAAAGGCATTTTCTTTTATGCCATATGTTTCTATCATCATTTTTTCAGTATTTTTTAACATCTTACTACTCCTCTATTTCATTATTTCAATACCTATTATATATAATAAAAGTCTAAATATAAAGATTTTTGTTTTAAATTAGAAAAAAGATGAAAGTAAAACTTTCATCTTTCAGTTTGTTGAAAAACCCCCTGTTTA
>NZ_KB291635.1 GCF_000320405.1 Clostridium celatum DSM 1785
ATATAATTAATATTAATTATATAGTGTGCCTTAAAATATACTTAATAGTATTATTTGCTACTATAGCTTATCTATATGTTTATTTATTTTTTTATATGAAGAATATATAAATGCTATTATAATTCCAAATACTCCGCCAGCAGAAAATCCTAATACTATATTCTCTATTATAGTACCTACTATAACGCCTAATATGACACCTATTGCTATACCTTTTGTTAAATAATCATAATCCTTATCAGATAAGATTAACTTTTCTAACATCTATATCTCCTCCTTTTATCTTTTATCTTTTATCTTTTATCTTTTATCTTTTATCTAAATTATATAATTTATATATTAATTATTTCTTAATTTAAAATTAACTTTAAATGAAATTTATTACAATATTAATTATAACAATTAACCTATATAAAATAAAGGTTTATTTTTACCTTTTTAAACACTTATTGAAACCAGTTAATGTGATTTTGTTTTTGAATTGCTAAATTTAATATACTTAAACCTAACATTATATTTAGATATATACTTATATTGTTAAAAATAAAAAAAGCAACTTACAAAAGTAAGTTGCTTTCCTGGTGGCTCGACCAGGAATCGAACCAGGGACACGAGGATTTTCAGTCCTCTGCTCTACCGACTGAGCTATCGAGCCTTGATGATTTAATTATACATATTTACTCATATTCTGTCAAATGTTTTTTTACTTTTTTTATTGTATTTTAACTAAACTCATTTATTCTAATAATACTTGAAATTTATATCTTTTAATATTAGTAATATACTCACAAGAATTAAACTTAAAATTAACTTTCATACATTATTATTAAGAGGTTTTACATTATAAGCATTTTTTAATTACTAAAAAATATACTTATAATGTAAATACTTTTATCGGAGGTTATCTTGCAATACATTATTATTATCCTTTTAATAGTAGCAATTGTTATTATGTATTTTTATTATGAAAAAAAATTAGCTCTTATAAAGAAAAGATTATTAACAACATCTAACCAATTTTATAATATTAGAAATCAATATAGAAATTCATTTTCAAAATTAGAAAATGTAAATATCCGTTTTCTTACTCCACCAATTAAAACAGCTATAACTAATAATAATATTGATGTGTTCTTAGCTCCTCTTCAAAACTCTCCTAAATTAAAAAAGCTAGAAGTTAAAATGGAAGTTAATATTTTAGATAGTGCAATCATAAATAATACCCTATGGTACTATGTTGATTTACCTATTGATAGTCAATATAATTGTCGAGGTTGGATTAAAGATTCTGATTTTATATCTTTACACTCTGAAATAAAAGAAATCGAATGTAATTAATTATTTAATGAAATAAAAAATAATGATATAACTTTAAAAACTAACAAATAAATTTTTAAGTTATATCATTATTTTTTTGCTATCTATAATTATTTTATCAAAAATTTATCATAACGCTATAATCATATATAATAAATATATAATTATTATAACTACAAATTGAATATTAAATATATTTTCCTTTTCTCCGCTAGGTTTAATACTAATATCTTCTCTTGTTATTATACCTCTTCTTATATTCATATTGGCTAGTTTTCTTAATATGAAAAAAGCTACTATTCCAAATGCTATTGCTATTCCACCATAAAAAACTCCTGTATATATCTTCATAATTAAAGGCATACTTTTTAAACTTATTTCTGTTGCTTGTTCTATAACATTATCATTTTGAGGAACTACACTAATTATTTTTTGCAATGTAACAGAAGTACCATTAATTAAAAAATGCATTAATGATGCTGAAAATATACTATTAGTTATTCTAACAACTATTGCAAATATAAAACCTAATGCTGTTGCATATAAAAATTGTTGTGGATCTAAGTGCATTATCCCAAATAACAATCCCGTTATTATTGCTGATAAATATATATTTTTATTTTTATAGCCTGATAAAACAATTCCTCTTATAGTTATTTCTTCTGTAATTGCAGGTAATACAGCTATTAATAATAACAATACTATATATGGTGTTTCAACTATTTGTCCAAAAAATGTTGCAATTTCATTTTCAAAAAAGAATTGAGATATAAGTGAGAAAAAAGACATTATCGGTTGACATACAAATGCTAACACAACTAATAATATAATATCTTTAAAATATAGTTTATTTAACTTTAATACCTCTTTAGCTGATTGCTTAGTTACAATTAGATATATAATAGCTGGTATTATGAATGTTATTGTATGACTTAGAAATAACATTAATCTCACATCTGATATATTAAATATCTTAAAAACTAAGTGTATAGGTAAAAATAACTGTAATAATAAAATAATTAAAAAATATGTATTTGCTCTAGATACATTTTTCATAACCATCCCCCTATATATAAAATATTTTAAAATTTTCTACCTTTAACTGTATATATTTTTTTTAATTGATAATAATATTAATGAAGTTTTAAACTTCATAGTTAATCGCCTCTCCCCCATTTTATTTATATACAAAAATAATCCCTTTAATTTTTTATATTTAATTAGGGGATTATTTTTTGTTATTATACTTAATATTACTTATATACATATTAATATTATCTAAAAAATATATTACTTACATAATTGATCCATCAATAAATTTAATGCAGCTATTGTAGCAGATTTTCTTACCATCTCTCTATTGCCATCAAAGTTATATTTATTAACTATAACTTTTCCTTCTACATATACTCCAATATAAACTAATCCAACTGGCTTTTCTTTTGTTCCTCCTCCAGGTCCTGCAATTCCTGTAGTTACAATTGATACTTTAGAACCACTTGCTATTGCTATTCCTTTTGCCATTTCCTCTGCTGTTTCTTTGCTAACTGCTCCATATTTATCTAAAGTTTCTTTTTTAACTCCTAGTCTCTTCATTTTAGATTCATTTGAATAAGTTATAGCTCCCTCTAAAAATACATTTGATATTCCAGAATATGAAATTAATTTAGCAGCAACCATTCCTCCAGTACAGGATTCTGCTGTAGATATAGTTAAATCATTTTCACATAGAAATTTTCCTAATAAAAACTCTATGCTTTCTTCATTTATATATAAATTTTGTTTCATATTATCTTTATTCATAAATCACCTCAAAAGTACATTGTATTTATTATTATAAACCTTTTATTTGTAAATTTACATATATTTCATTAAAGAATACATATTATGATTAAAGAAATAAAATCTCTAAAGCCTATAGCTCTAGAGATTTTATTTAAATTTATTTGCACTAATATAATAATCTCCTGAATTATTTACTCCTTGCTCTAAAATTGAAAAATTACTTTCCTTTAACATTGATGTAATTACATTAATATGTTGCTTATTGGAATTATCTAAAGTTATAGTAAAATTATCATTTTTCTCTACTATCCCCATATAATCGTGTATATCACTATATTCACTTAAACCTAATTTACCTCTTATATCCATCTTATAGTCTGGCATTTCTTTACCCTCCTATTCTTTACTATTACAATCCCCCTGCTTATTAACATATTACTTCAATTTCTTATTATTTTTATTTTATGTACTTATATATTTTTTATTCATATTAAATTAAAATTTATAAAAAAATTGTTCTGCTTAAAATCTTCATCTATTTAAAGCAGAACAATTTTAAAGTTTTATAAATATATTACGCTTCTTCTCTTAATCTTCTTGTTTCATCCAAAATTTTTGAAACTTCATTTGCAGGTACTTCATCATATCTTAAGAATTCACTTGTAAAACTTCCTCTAGCTTGAGTCATGGATCTTAAATCTGTTGCATAGTTAAACATTTCAGCCATAGGAACTTCAGCACTTATTTTTTGTACCTTTCCTTCTGGTTCCATACCTATAACTCTTCCTCTTCTCTTATTAATATCGCCCATTACATCACCCATGTAACTATCTGGTACTAATATTTGAACATTCATAACTGGCTCTAATAAAATAGGCTTAGCTAATTCCAATCCCTTCTTATAAGCTATAGATGCAGCTATTTTAAATGCCATCTCTGATGAGTCAACAGGATGATATGAACCATCATATAAAGTTGCTTTTAATCCTACAACCGGATATCCTGCTAAAACTCCATTACTTATACAATCTCTTAATCCTTTTTCAACTGCTGGAATAAAGTTTCTAGGTACTGCACCACCAACAACCTTATCAACAAATTCTAAATCTAATTCTCCATCATTTCTTGGTTCAAATTTAATTTTAACATCTCCGTATTGTCCATGCCCACCAGATTGTTTCTTATGCTTACCTTGAACATCGGAAGTGCCTTTAATAGTTTCTCTATATGGAACTTTAGGTGATTGTAATAAAACATCTGCACCAAATTTACTCTTTATTCTACTTGCAATAACTTCTAAGTGGGTTTCTCCAAGTCCCCAAATTATAGTTTCAGCATTTTCAACATCTCGTTCAACTTTAAATACAGGGTCTTCCTCCATTAATTTAGATAATGATAATGATATTTTTTCTTCATCACCTTTTGCTTTAGGTAAAATAGCCATTGGCATTACAGCATTAGGTAAATTAATCTTATCATACATTATTTTAAAATCTTCACTACACAAAGTGTCACCAGTAGCTGTATATTGAAGTTTTGAAACAGCACCAATATCTCCTGCAACTATTTCTTGAGTTGGTATTTGATTTTTACCTCTCATGAAAAATAAATGATTTAGTTTTTCTGATTTTTCTTTATTACTATTTAATACTGTTAATTCTCCTTTAATTTTACCTGTCATAACTCTAAATAATGATATTTTACCTACAAATGGGTCAGCTATAGTTTTAAATACTAACGCTGAGAAAGGTTTATCTTCATTAATTTTTATGAAAACCTCTTCATTTATTGCTAAATTCATAGCTTTTTGTGGAAGAGAATGCTCTGGTGATGGGAAACATTGGACTATACTATTTATCATTGATTTAATTCCAATGACTTTTGTCGCACTACCACATAATACTGGCGCAATTTCACCTTGTGAACATCCTTTTATTAATCCTGCATAAATGTCATCATCACATAATTCACCATCATTTAAGTATTTATCTAATAATTCTTCATCAGTTTCTGCCACTGCTTCCATAATCATTTGCTTACATTCATCTATTTTATCCTTTAATTCTTCTGGTATATCTATAGGTTCCATTTTAGAAGTTTTAGGATTATATTGTAATGCAGTTTTAGAAATTACATTAACGATACCATTAAAATCACTTTCTTTTCCTATAGGATATTGAATTGGAACTATACTCATTCCAAATCTTTCTTTCATTTGCTCTAATGTTTTATCAAAACTAGCATTTTCTCTATCCATTTTATTTATAAAAAATGCTCTTGGCAATTTAATCTTTTCACAATAATCCCATGATTTTTCAGTTCCTACTTGAACACCTGATACAGCAAAACAACTATAGTAGCTATATCTACGGCTCTCATACCTTGAACCATTTCACCTTGAAAATCAAAATATCCAGGCATATCTACTATATTTATTTTAGTATTATTTTCTTCAAATGATGCTATTGAAGTAGATAATGATATACCTCTTTTCTTTTCTTCTTGTTCATAATCCATAACAGTCGTACCATCTTCTACTTTACCTAATCTATCAGTGTTATTTGTATAAAATAACAAAGCTTCTGCTAAAGATGTTTTTCCTGTTGCCCCATGGCCTATTAATCCTACATTCCTCAGGTTTTTATAATTATAGTCTTTCATAACATACAATAATACTACTAAAAGTGAATAGTATTATCTTTCACCCACCTTTCTTATATAGATTGATTATAGTTTTACTGGTAACTTTTGTTTTAAGTTATACTTAATCTTTATGAACTTACTAACTTAAATAGTACATAATTAATTTATTCTATTACTTTTAAGCTTTTTATCTTTATATAAAATTATTCCCAATAAATTATAGTTTAACCATTAATCACTTATAGTTTAACCATTAATCACTTATTATTATTCTATTTATATTTATATTGTTTAAATTAGATGTATATATTAAACTATTTCTCAAACACAACAAATCTATGAATCTATAAACCCTATTTAAAAATATACATAATAGTTAATATTTTTATCTATTTATATACTTCATAATATAGAAAAAACAAAGACTTATACTAAATCTTTTTCTTTAGTATAAGTCTTATTATTTAAATATAACATTTGAATTTTTAGGTGGAACACTAATAATATTTTTTATTACTTTTTTATATACTTATATATTATTTCTACTAAGCAAGCAGTAAATCCTCCTGAAAAGTCAATTAAAACATCTCTTAATGCCATAGCTCTTCCCGGTACAAAATATTGATGTACTTCATCAGATATTGCATATATTAATACAAATATTAATATATAGATTCGCTTCTTTTTATCGCTAAAATAATACCTCAATACATTATTAGCTAAAATATATAATATAAAGTATTCAGTAAAATGAGCTGTCTTCCTAATAATAAAAGTTGCTAAACTTCCTAAATAACTATTTAAATCTAATCCTATCTTATTAAATATTTGAATTATTAAATCACTTTGTTGATTAGAAACCTCTGCTGGTTGATGTGACATAAAAAATATTATTATAATCCATAATATTAATAATATCCAATTTATAATGATTCTTTTGTTTTTCATACTTTTCTCCTAATAACTTAACACTCCTAATTTTTCTCTACTAAATATCTATTTATATAAGCTAGTGATTCTTCTAGAATTCCTTGACTACTTTCTAAATCTTGTAATTTCACTTCTAAATTGCATATTCTCTGTTCTATTAAATACATTAATTCTTTTACATCATTTAGTAATTTTCCTTCATATGATACTTGAATACCATCTGAATCAATATAAATCTTATCCGGAGCTGATCCACACTCTACACACTTTGCATATATACCTTCTTTATCTGTATCTCTAAATATTTTAAATACATTATTATTACATTTGGAACAAGTAGATAGTATTGTAAAATCATAATAACTTATATCAAATTCATATTTAGTACCACACTTTTGACAAGTTAATACTAAATTATTCCCTTCAGTTTGTATAAAAAAACAATTTCCACTACACCCATCTTTTTCACACACAACAGTTCTTATCATAAATATTCCTCCTTATATTTTGGAAATATATTCCTTTAAATATTTATGAAAGTTTTTTTGTTTATATTCTTATTTGTAATTTTTATTTATTTGTTACTACTAAATTATCTAATTCCCTTTTTATATGCAATATTTCTTTATCAATTTTACTTGTATCTTTCCCCGCTAATACCAGTTGTCTTTTATCTAATTTCAATTGTATAATTTTTTTTTCTAAATCTACTTTTGTATCCATAATACTCACTCCCATTCTTAACTTATAAGAATCTCAAAATATAATTTAGGTATGTAATATAATTATATAATATTTTTCAAAAATTTTTATAATAAATAATAACAATTTTTAATATATTTTACGACAATCGATATAACTTAAATAAATTTATAAAAAAAAAGCTACGATTCAAATCGTAGCTTTTG
>NZ_KB291636.1 GCF_000320405.1 Clostridium celatum DSM 1785
TGTTTTTTACACAAATCTATATACTCTCCCTAGCTATCTATTTATTAAAATTAACATATCAACTAGAATAAAAAATACTTAGTAAGATTAAATATTCTTACTAAGTATTTTTTATTTATATTATATACGTACTCTTCTAGTTATTAAGATCTTTTTACTTCATATTTAGTTTCAAGTTCTTTTATTACATCAGTGTACTTCTTTTCTTGTCTTGATTGAATTAATTTATTAACTATTTGAGCTTTAACATCTTCAAATGATGATGTTTTAGGTTCATTTTTAGCTTCTACCTTTATTAGGTGATATCCAAATTGAGTTTTAACTGGCTCACTAACTTTTTCTAAATCTAAAGCAAAAGCTGCTTCCTCAAACTCTGGAACCATCATTCCTCTACCGAATACTCCTAAGTTTCCACCTTGCTCTTTAGATGGACATGTAGAATATTTCTTTGCTGCATCTTCAAAAGTTAATTCACCTTTTTCAATACTAGCTCTAACTTCTTCACATTTTTCTATTGTATCAACTAAAATATGCTTAGCTGATACTGTAGCTTTTTCTTTAAATTCATCTAAATGCTCATCATAATAATTCTTAGCATCTTCATCAGTAACAGTTACTTCTGATAAAACTTTGTTTATTGTCATTTGAGTAAGTAAATCCTTCTCAACTTGAGCTAAACTCTCTTTATATTCTTGAGTTTCATTTAATTTCATTTCTGACCCTAATCTGTTCATTAATTCAAATGCTATCATTTGTTCTAATAATTGCTTTCTTCCCATATCTGAATTAAAGAACGCTCTCTTATCTTGAGGATATCTCATTATTATTGAATTTAAATCCTTTTCTGTAATTTCAGTTCCTGCAATTACAGCTAAAATTTTGTTTTCCATATACTCTCTCCTTTTCGCTTTATATTTCCAATTATATCAGATTTTCGTCATAGTATATATAAATATTTAATATATTGAATATTTATATGCACTATTATATAATAATTATTATTGATAATATAATTAGGAGGTAAATTTATGGTTGAACTTAATTCAATAGTACCAGATTTTTCATTAATGAGTTCTGACGAAAAAGAACATAAATTAAGTGATTATAAAGGTAAAAAAGTAGTACTTTATTTCTATCCTAGAGATAATACCCCAGGATGTTCTACAGAAGCATGTGATTTTAGAGATAATCATAGCAACTTTATTGATAATAATGTTGTAATTTTAGGTGTTAGCAGGGATTCATTAAAATCACATAATAAATTTATTGAAAAACTTAATCTTCCTTTTGTTCTTTTAAGTGATGAAAAAGAAGAAGTTTGCAATTTATTTAATGTAATAAAAGAAAAAAATATGTATGGAAAAAAAGTTATGGGTATTGAAAGAAGTACTTTTATAATTGACGAAAATGGAGTTCTTGTAAAGGAATATAGAAAAGTTAAAGTGAAGGAACATATTAATACTATTTTAAATGACTTAAATATACTGTAATTATAAATTCATATAAAATAAAAAGCACTAACAAATGTTAGTGCTTTTTTCCTGGTGGCTCGACCAGGAATCGAACCAGGGACACGAGGATTTTCAGTCCTCTGCTCTACCGACTGAGCTATCGAGCCACATTACCTGGCAACGTTCTACTCTCCCAC
>NZ_KB291637.1 GCF_000320405.1 Clostridium celatum DSM 1785
CCTTACGCAAGCCCGTAGCTTCGGTGGTAAGTTTAGCCCCGGTACATTTTCGGCGCAGGATCTCTCGACTAGTGAGCTATTACGCACTCTTTAAATGAGTGGCTGCTTCTAAGCTAACATCCTAGTTGTCTTAGAAATCCCACATCCTTTTCCACTTAACTTACACTTTGGGACCTTAGCTGACGATCTGGGCTGTTTCCCTTTTGACCACGGATCTTATCATTCGTAGTCTGACTGCCGGACTTAATCTATATGGCATTCGGAGTTTGATAAGGTTCGGTAAGCGCTATGCCCCCTAGCCCATTCAGTGCTCTACCTCCACTAGACATATCCGACGCTAGCCCTAAAGCTATTTCGGGGAGAACCAGCTATCTCCGAGTTCGATTGGAATTTCTCCGCTATCCACAGCTCATCCCATGCTTTTTCAACAGCAACGTGGTTCGGTCCTCCACGAAGTTTTACCCTCGCTACAACCTGGCCATGGATAGGTCACCCGGTTTCGGGTCTACGGCATGCAACTAGTCGCCCTATTTAGACTCGGTTTCCCTTCGGCTCCGTACCTTAACTACTTAACCTTGCTACATACCGTAACTCGTTGGCTCGTTCTACAAAAAGCACGTCATCACCCTCATAAGGGGCTCTGACCGGTTGTAGGCACATGGTTTCAGGTTCTATTTCACTCCCCTCCCGGGGTTCTTTTCACCTTTCCCTCACGGTACTGCTTCACTATCGGTCATCAGGTAGTATTTAGCCTTGGGAGGTGGTCCTCCCTGCTTCCCACAAGGTTTCACGTGTCTCGTGGTACTCTGGATCAGAACTTGATTATCATAATCTTTCACATACAGGACTATTACCTCCTACGGTCTAACTTTCCAGTTATGTTCGGTTAATCATGACTTCTCCGTTAATGTTCTGTCCGCAACCCCAAGGATAAATCCTTGGTTTGGGCTCTTTCCCTTTCGCTCGCCGCTACTAAGGAAATCGATTTTTCTTTCTCTTCCTCTAGGTACTTAGATGTTTCAGTTCCCTAGGGTTTACCTCCATACAGCTATGTATTCACTGTACAGTACATGGGGTTTCCCATGTGTGTTCCCACATTCGGAAATCTCCGGATCACTGGCTATGTGCGCCTACCCGAAGCTTATCGCAGCTTATCACGTCCTTCATCGGCTCCTGATGCCAAGGCATTCACCATGCGCCCTTTGTAGCTTGACCTATTCAGTCAAAATTTTC
>NZ_KB291638.1 GCF_000320405.1 Clostridium celatum DSM 1785
AATATAGTTCTAGATTTAGTATACTTACGTACCTGTCTATTGAATCCTTCAAGTGCATTAGTTGTATAGATCATTTTTCTTATTCTAGGCGAGAAATCAAAGAAAGTAGATAAGTTATTCCAGTTGTTATACCATGAATCTATAACCATTCCATAACTATTTTTCCCCAAGTTTCTTTTAGTTTGTCTAGCTGCGCTAACGCAAATTCTTCAGTAGGAGCTTTATAAACTTCTTTTAAATCTTTCATAAATGATTTTTTATCTTGAAGCTATGTATTTTATAGAATTTCTTATTTGATGAACAATACATGTTTGTATATTAGCTGATGGAAATACGGTCTGAATAGCTTGTGGTAGCCCTTTAAGTCCGTCCATACAAGCAATTAAGATTTCTTTTACACCTCTATTTTTTAAGTCATTGCAAATACCTAGCCAAAACTTAGCTCCTTCGGCTTCATCAACCCATAGTCCAAGAATATCTTTATATCCTTCCATCGTATATCCTAAACAAATATATACAGCTTTATTAACTATTTTTCCGTTGCTTCTAACCTTAAAGTACATAGCATCTAAGTAAACTATTTGGATATATTTTATCTAACATTCTATTTTGCCATTCGGTAGCGGTAGCTATTACTTTATCTGTTATTTTAGAAACCATTGATGGTGAGATTGTTATTCCATATAAATCTTCTATTTCAGCCTGAATGTCGCTAGTAGTCATACCTTTAGCATAAAGAGAAATTATTTTTTTATCTAATTCATTACAAACAGTTTCATATTTCTTTACTATTTGAGGCTCAAATTCAGACTTTCTATCCCTTGGTATATCGAGATCAACATCTCCAAATGAACTTCTTAGATTTTTTTGGCTATATCCATTTCTATAATTTCTTTCGCCAGGATCAATATTGCTTTGACGTTGGTATTTATCTCTACCAAGATGTTCATCCATTTCTGCTTCAAGTATATTTTCTAGTACATCCTTAACTAACCTTTGAACTAATCCGTTCTTTCCAAGAACGTCATCGATTGTTTTACACTTTTTTATCTCTGAATTGTAATCAAAATTGATATCATTTTTTCTTGCCATAGAAAATCCTCCTAAAATTTATATAGTATATTATTCCAAATCTACCAACTAATCATACAAAAAAGAGTAGATAGATTTGTTTTTTACACAAATCTATCTGCTCTTCCT
>NZ_KB291639.1 GCF_000320405.1 Clostridium celatum DSM 1785
CAAGTTGTTGCCCATGCTGGGCACACACAAAAGAGCTTGTATCATATTTTTTGATACAAACTCTTTATAAATTCATTTTATTATTAAATAATCATCTATTTTTATGCTATCTAATAGCTATTAACATCAGTGTCTATACTTTTATTTTGAAGTTTCAGAATCTATTATTGTTTTTAAATATTGAATAAATCCATCTCTTAAATCTGGTTTTCTAAGAGCATATTCAACAGTTGCTTGTAAGAAACCTAACTTATCTCCTACATCATATCTTCTACCTTCAAAATCATATGCATACATAGCTTCTTCTTCAATTAACTTAAGTAATGCATCTGTAAGTTGGATTTCACCACCCTTACCAGGCTTAGTATTTTCTAATATTTCAAATATTTTAGGAGTTATAATATATCTACCTAATATTGCAATATTCGTTGGAGCTTCTTCTATTGATGGCTTTTCCACTAAATCTTTAACTTTATATACTCTATCTTCAATATGAAGTCCACCAACTATTCCATATTTATTAACATCTTCTGCAGCTACTGTTTGTACACCTAAAACTGATGTCTTATACTCTTTGTAACAATCCATAAGTTGTTTTAAACATGGCTTTTCTTCATTATAAACAACATCATCACCTAAAAGAACTGCAAAAGGCTCATCTCCTACGAAAGTTTTTGCACAATGAATAGCATGGCCAAGACCTTTAGGTTCTTTTTGTCTTATAAAGTGTATATTAACCATATCTGATATATCTCTAACCATCTTAAGCATTTCTTGCTTACCAGCCTTTTCAAGCTCCATTTCAAGCTCAACACTTCTATCGAAATGATCTTCTATACTCTTTTTATTTCTTCCTGTTATTATAAGTATTTCTTCAATTCCAGATGCTACACATTCTTCAATTATGTATTGTAATGTTGGCTTATCAACTATTGGAAGCATCTCCTTTGGTTGTGCTTTTGTTGCCGGTAAAAATCTAGTTCCAAGACCTGCTGCTGGAATTATTGCCTTTCTTATTTTCTTTTCCATCCCTTTTCCTCTCTTTTATATACAATATTATTAAACTTATAGCTAAGCTTTTTTTCTTCCTTTGCAATGAAAAATACTGCTACACTTTCAGCTACTATAAAAATTATTAGTCCTATAATTAATATTATAATTCTTGTAGGAGACCCCTCCAAGCATTTTTCTATATTTATCCCAAGTGACTTAACATAAAATCCCCATATAACAATAATATTACTTATAATAGTTATAGCTAAAATTATTGGTATAATTACCTTCATATATTTATTCATATATTTTTTCATCACTTTTACCTTCTTCCAAAAATAAAATCTTTAATCCAATAATATAAATAATTAAAAATTTACTCTCATATTATAAGAAAGTAATTATATCATACAAAATGTTTATACTTCTATGATAATTCATATATTTAATAAAAAGTTAAGTTTTTGTACAAAATAACTTAACTTTTACTAAATTATTATATCACTACTAATTAATATTTTATATTGTTAACTTTAGTCATCTTTCGACATAAATTGCATTTATTATATTTAGCCCCTTACTTACTATTATTTAATCAAAATACCTATTTACTAATTATCATTTCTTAAAATAGTACAATTTAATTTATTACTTTCAATAAATAATTTAATTTTTATATACTAAAAAGCCTATTATCCCTAAAAAGAGATAATAGGCTTAATTTCCTAAGTATATCTATTTAAATTTAAGTTTAAGTTTTATAGTTAAATATATTATTTTAATAATTCATCCATTAAAATAGCTATATCTTCTTTATCTACTTTTCCATCTTTATTTAAATCCATTGCCTTGTTGTAAACTCCATAATTCTTAGATATTACTGCAACATCACCTACGTTTACTTTACCATCTTTATTTATATCAAAATCAACATTTTCATCTGGCTTTTCCTCTGGTGTTTCTGGTTGTGGTACATTTTCTTTTAGCCATTCAATTCTACCATTAAACCAATTTTTTAAATAATTAACATCTTCCTCATAAGTCTTACCAACAAAAACATTAGGCCATACATATTGTCCTAATATGCTCCATCTCTTAAAATTAATACTTTGTGAATTTTCTATTGTCTCTGTGTAAGTATTAATTTTTTCTTCTATACCTTCAAAAACATCTATAAGCTCCCAAAATCTATTATTAACCTTTTCTACAAATTCAGGGTCATTAAATAATACTCCATACCATCCTTCATATCTCATCCACCAATCTGTTACTGATGTGTTATCAAGTTGTGGTTGGAAATCTTTAAAGTCTGCATTTCCAGCAGCAATATCGAAATCCCATATTGGTCCCATTGTAAGTTTACCATCTCTTGGTTTATACATATTCACACTTGTACGGAATGCTGCATCCCAATTCTTAAATACTTCATTTATCCAATAATAATCTATAAAGCTATCAACATCTATATATTCACTATAATGCTTTCCATTATAGTGAAAATCCTTTGAAGTTAGAGCTTTTTCTGTTTCTTCGATATAATTTGTTACATAATTATATTGCTCCTTATTAGGCAACTTAGGACTTTTAAATGTAAATGGAACTCCTAAAGATGATTTATAGCATGTATCAGCATCAAATCTATAATCAACTTCAAATAGGTATCCACCTGTAATCATATCTTCTGATGTGTCTGTATCTTCTAACTCATCTATATCTACTCTAGTTTCTGATACCTCTACTTGTTCACAAAGCAAGTAGTTCCCAATATATTCTCCATTTAATATTACATTAACATATCTTGATTCTGATGTATATTCCATTCCCATTTCAGCAGCTAAATCTAATGCTAACTTATTTCTTACTAATGTTTTATCAGAATAGTTTGCTAGAAGCACCCAATCCTTTTCAACACCCATTCCTAAAAGATTGCTTTTCTTTCCAAGCTTTATTCTATAAGGCTTTTTAGCCATTCCCCATGTACTATTTCCTCTGCCCCTAATTTGAATACTTCCATCAAATAAGCCTTCAGTTATCTCTTCCGTCCCTGTAAGTTTCATAGATGCATTAACATAATCCTCTTTAGAAGTTATTGCTTGTCCATTTTCAGTATTTATCTCCATAGTTGGTAAGTCAGATTTTACAACGTTTACAATGTAGGTATTATTTCCCCCAACTGTATAAGTTAATTGATTAGAAAAATCATTAACTGTAACATCACTTTGTTGACCTACTCCATCTATTGTTACATTTGTTGAGCTTGCCCCAAATGTAGCCACTAATTTACTAATATCCACGTCATTAGGTACAACACATAAAATTTCATTATTTTTCGAAATATATCCCAAAATATCACTATTTAATACTTCTGGATTATTTTTAGCATAAAATCCAAAAGAATAAATATTACTCCATGCTTTACTTTCAAAATTTTCTACTTCTTCATTATCATTAGAAACTTTAATTACTTGTGCATTAGTAGCTACAGCTGTAGACACTAATGTAGTAAAAATTAAAAAAGTACACATCCCTCTTTTCATAAACATCTCTCCTTATTCTCCATAGTTATAATAAATCAATTTAATTATAACCTTTTTATGAGTTATTTTCTATATTTTATAAATAATTACAATATTTTTATTTAGGTAAAATCGTTTTTGAAATTTAATTTCAAATTTATATTGTATTTTTTGAGTTTTTTTGTTGACTTATGTAAAATTTGTTATATAATAAAAAATGTAAACGTTATTAAGCGTTTGTTAGAAAATTCTAAATTCCAAAATATATAAATCATAACATAATAAGAGGGAGAGATTTAATTTATGAAAAGAAATAAAATTCTAGCAATGTTAATGGCTACTTTAGTAACAAGTTCTTAATTTTTGGAAATGTAACAACTACTTATGCAGCTGATTCAAATGTACAAGCTAAAGCTATTGTAGA
>NZ_KB291640.1 GCF_000320405.1 Clostridium celatum DSM 1785
TAAAAAGTCAGCTTATTGCTGACTTTTTATTTTAATTATAATTATGAGAATAAGCTTTAAATGTTTTAAATAATAATTTTTGTTGTTTAATTTATTTTTAGAGAAAATATAAACATAAAAGCAAGTTGATTTTTTTATGGAAATTATAGTGGGGAAATAGATAAGTTTTTGTTAAATATGATAATTAAATGTAGCTATAGAGATTATTATAGGTTGAAAAGAAAGGGATTCTGGAGTATAATCTAAAAAGTATTAAAATAGAGTAACGGATGAAAGGAATGTTATATAGATGAGATTAGGGATTGTAGGACTACCAAACGTAGGGAAAAGTACATTATTTAATGCTATCACTAAAGCTGGAGCAGAATCAGCAAACTATCCATTCTGTACAATAGAACCAAACGTAGGTGTTGTTAGTGTACCAGATAAGAGATTAGATGTATTAGAAAAAATGTATGGAACAAAGAGAAAAGTATATACTGCTGTTGAGTTTTATGATATAGCAGGGTTAGTTAAAGGAGCTTCAAAAGGTGAAGGTCTTGGAAATAAATTCTTATCACACATAAGAGAAGTTGAGGCTATAGTACATGCTGTTAGATGTTTCGAAGATGAGAATGTAGTTCACGTTGAAGGATCAGTAGATCCAATTAGAGATATTGAAACTATAAACTTAGAGCTTATATTTGCAGATTTAGAAGTTTTAGAAAGAAGAATGGAAAAAGGAGTAAAACTTGCTAGATCAGGTGACAAGAAAGCTAAAGCTGAATATGAAATAATGGAAAAGGTTAAAGCACACTTAGAAGCTAACAAACCAATAAGAACTTTAGAATTAACTGAAGATGAAGAAGTTTTTGTTAAATCTTTATTTATGATTACTTCTAAACCAGTTTTATATTCTTGTAATATATCAGAAGACGATATGATGGCTGGAAATCTAGAAAATGACTATGTAAAAATGGTTAAAGAATATGCTGCAAACGAAAATTCAGGTGTAGTGGTTGTTTGTGCAAAGCTTGAAGAAGAATTATCAGGATTAGAAGATGAAGAAAAAGCAGAAATGCTTGAAGAATATGGATTAACTGAATCAGGATTAGATAAACTTATAAGAGCTTCATACAAATTACTTGGATTAATAAGTTACTTAACTGCAGGTGTTCAAGAAGTTAGAGCTTGGACAATAAAAGAAGGAACTAAAGCACCAGCCGCTGCAGGTAAAATCCATTCAGATATTGAAAGAGGATTTATTAGAGCTGAAGTTGTTGCATATGATGATTTAGTAGAATGTGGTTCAGAGGCAGCAGCTAAGGAAAAAGGTCTATACAGATTAGAAGGTAAAGAATATGTTATGAAAGATGGAGATGTTGTAAACTTCAGATTTAATGTATAATTAACTTTAAATTATATAGGGTATAATATAAAAGTAAAATCTACAAGTATCTTATTGTATTTGTAGATTTTATTTTTTTATTTGAAATTTATTATAAAATTTATAAGAGATTTATAGTAAATATTGTTGAAATTTTCTTAGAGATTTTCATTGTAAATTTTATTTAATAATATTTAAAAATAATGATAGAAAATGATATTTTTTCTGAATAATATTACATAAAAAGGAATAAGAAATGTTTGTTTGTATAGTTTTATTAAAAACTAATAAAAAGTATTGAAAATGCTAAGTTTTATAAAGAAAAATTCAAATAAAACTTGAAGGAATTTCAATTATTTTATAGAATATATAATGTAGTGGTGTAAAGTGGTTAAAAGTGGTTAAATATTACTTACTGGAGGTGCAAAATGTTTATTGGAGAATACCAACATAGTTTGGATAATAAAAATAGAATTGTTGTACCTTCAAAGCTTAGAGAAGAGCTTGGAGAAAAGTTTGTAATTACTAAAGGACTTGATGGATGTCTTTATGCTTATCCACAAAAGGAATGGATTATACTTGAAGAAAAACTTAAGAAGTTACCACTTACAAATAAAGAGGCACGAGCTTTTGTGAGATTTTTTTTCTCAGGAGCATGTGAAGTGGAAACAGATAAACAAGGAAGAGGATTAATTCCATTAAATCTAAAAGAATATGCAGGCATAGAAAAGGAAATAGTAAGTATAGGCGCATTAACCAAAGTAGAAATTTGGAGTAAAGAAAAATGGCAAGCATATAATGAATTAAACATAGATTTTAATTCGATTGCTGAAAAAATGGGCGATTTAGGAATATAAGGAGTTTTAAAATGGAATTTAATCACGTATCAGTTTTGTTAAATGAATGCTTAGAAGCATTAAACATTAAAGATGATGGTATTTATGTTGATTGTACTTTAGGTGGAGCAGGACATTCAAGTGAGATAGTTAAAAGATTATCTAGTGAAGGTAGACTTATAGGTATAGATCAAGATAAAGATGCATTAAGAGCGGCAGGAGAAAGATTACATAATTTTAAGAATGTAACTCTTGTACATAACAATTTTCATAACATAGGAGCTATTTTAGAAGAGCTTGAAATTGAAAAAGTTGATGGTATTCTAATGGATTTAGGTGTTTCTTCTTATCAATTAGATGAAGGTGAAAGAGGCTTTAGTTATATGAAAGATGCTCCTCTTGATATGAGAATGAATAGAGAAAATAATTTTTCAGCTTATGATGTAGTAAATGATTATAGCGAAGAAGAATTATATAGAATCATAAGAGATTATGGAGAAGAAAAATTTGCAAAAAGAATTGCAAAGTTTATTGTTGAGAGAAGAGAAGAAAAAGCTATTGAAACAACTTTAGAATTAGTTGAGATAATAAAAAATGCAATTCCAGCAAAAGCAAGAAGAGAGGGGCCACACCCGGCTAAAAGAACTTTCCAAGCTATTAGAATTGAGGTAAACAGTGAACTTTCAATTTTAAATAAGGCCATGGAGGATGGAGTAAATAAGCTAAACAAAGGCGGAAGAATGGCTATTATAACATTCCACTCATTAGAAGATAGAATTGTTAAAAATAAATTTAGAGATTTAGCTGTATCATGTAGATGTCCAAAAGAGTTTCCAATATGCGTATGTGGAGAAAAAGCAAAGGTAAAGGTTATAAGCAGAAAAGCAATAGAACCAAGTAAAGAAGAAGTAGAAATAAACCCAAGAAGTAGAAGTGCTAAACTAAGAGTTATAGAAAAAATATAAATATTATGAAAAATTAGTGGGGGTGTGAATAAAATGGGTGTAAGAGAATATGATTATATAAGAGGAAATACAGCTCTAGTACCAGAGAGAAAAATTAAAGAAAAAGAACGCCAAAGAGAAGAACAAAAAAGAGCAATAGAAAAGAAAAATCATTTAAAAAGAAAACAATTTATAAAGAATACTTTTAAGGTTGCAAGTTTAGCATTTATATTATCTTTTATTGTTTTACTTATAGATGGATATGTATATAAGTTACAAGAAAACTTAACTACTATAGAAGATGCTGTAAGAGAAGAGTTAGATGTAAATGAAGCATTAAAAGTAGATATGCTACAGTTTGCAGCTTTTGATGTAGTTAAAAGTGCTGCAGAAGAAATAGGAATGGTTTATCCAAAGGAAGAGAGTACTATAAGTATTGATATGTCTAAAGAATATTTTTCTCATATAAAGGAAGAAGAGAAAGGTAATAGCAGTTTATTTGGGAAATTAATAGAAATATTCAATTAATTATATAATTATAGACTCTTAATTGGCCTAAAGTATTTACCTATAAGTAAAGAGATATTGTTATTCATGATTATTTAATTAGTTGAATATTTCATGGAGGAATGAGTATGAATAAAAAGTATTTTAAAGACCGGGCATTGATTAGAAAAAGAATGACGCTTGCCTTATGGTTTATTACAGCAATATTTCTTATACTTATACTTAGGCTATCTTACATAATGATAGTTAAAAGAGAAGATTATTCATCAAGAGCAGAAGAGCAATGGACGAGTGAAGTGCGAATAGATGCACGAAGAGGAAGGATATTAGATAGAAATGGAAACGAGCTTGCAGTATCGGCTAATGTATATAGAGTAGACTTTGATTTAAATTCTATAAGACAATATTTGAAAAAGAATGATAAATCAACAAGTGATATTGCTCCATTAATTGCAGAAGCATTAGCTATGGAAAGTGACAAAGTTTTAGAAAAACTTGAAACTAAATTACCTAGTGGAGCAAATGCTGGATCGGCAACTCTAGTTAGAAGAATAGAAAAAGAAGAGGCTGATAAAGTTAAGGCATTAGAGATTTCAGGAGTTATAGTTTCACCAGATACTAAGAGATATTATCCAGAAGGTGAATTTTTATCTCATGTTTTAGGAAGTACAAATGTAGATGGACAAGGATTAACAGGAGTTGAACTTCAGTATAATGAATATTTATCAGGAGTTCCAGGCCTTAGAAGAACAGAATTAGATAGAAATAGTGAAAATTTACCATATACTATATCAGAATTTACAGCTCCTATAGAAGGTAAAGATGTTAGTTTAACAATAGATAAAAATATTCAGGCTATAGCAGAAAAGGTAGCTGAAAAAGGACTTGTAGAAAATAAAGCAGCCAGAGTATCTATATTAGTTATGAATCCTAATAATGGTGAAATTTTAGCTATGGTTAACAAGCCTGATTTTGATCCGAATAGTCCATTTGATGGATATGAAGATTTTATTGGAGAAACAGATGCAGAAAAACTTCAAAAAATGTGGAGAAATAGCTTAGTAAATGATACATTTGAACCAGGATCAATATTTAAGGTAATTACTATGTCAGCAGCTCTTGAAGAAGGACTTGTTAGTGAAACTGATACTTTTAATTGTGGAGGAAGCTTACAAGTTGGACCACATACAATAAAATGTTGGAAAACTTCAGGACATGGAGAGCAGACATTATCTGAAATTCTTCAAAACTCATGTAATGTTGGTTTTATGAAGCTTGGAGAAAAAATTGGTAAGGAGAAACTTACAGAATATATAAAGAAATTTGGCTTTGGTAAGATATCAGGAATAGACTTACCAGGAGAAGCTAAGGGAATAATTAAGTCTGCAGCTAATATAAATGAAGCGGACCTTGCAACAATATCTTTTGGACAAACTAATACAGTAAATGCAGTTCAATATATGACAGCATTTAATGCTATAGTAAATGGTGGAACTTTAATAGAACCACACATTATGAAGTCTGTAACACATGAAGATAGTCAAGGAAATCTAGTGGTAGATGAAGAATTTGAACCTACAATTACAGAAAATGTTATTTCGGCAGAAACTGCAAGTACATTGAGAGACTTTTTACAAAGAACAGTAGCACAAGGTGGTTCTAATAAGACGTATATTCAAGGATATCATATAGGTGCAAAGACTGGAACAGCACAAAAAGTAAATCCTGTTACAGGTGGATATGAAAGTGGTAAATATATTTCTTCAATGGCAGGATTTGTTATGAATGGAGAAGAAGCTCAATTTACAGTGTTTGTAACCATAGATGAACCAAGTGCTGGCGCTTATTATGCAGGTGTAGTAACAGCTCCATTAGGTAAAATTTTAATTAATGATATAATAAATTATTTAGAAACAGAGCAAGATGAGGATGTTATCTTAAAGGATATAGTAATACCAGAAGTAAGAGATATGTCAGTAGAGGATGCTAAAAATATATTAAAAGATTATAATTTGAAGTATAATATTTATGGAAATGGGTCTATAATAACAAATATGAACCCTTATCCTGGATATACAGTTAAAGAAGGCTCTACTATTAATCTTTACACAGATGAAAATGAAACTTATAATAAGAGTGTTGTTATGCCAGATTTAAGTGGATATTCAAGTGAGGCAGCTACGGAACTTTTAAAATCACTAGGTATTGATTATACTCTTCAAGGTGATGGAGTAGTTAATAAGCAAAGTATTCCTAAGGGTGAGTTAATTTCAGTTGGTACTACAGTAAAGCTTACTTTAAGTGCTGAATATGGTGATTAACAAATTTCCCTTTGTTATTTAGCATGTGGGAAACTCACATGCTAAATTTTTTGTTTATTAGTAGTATAGATATTTTAAAGGAGAGATAGATTATGAATTTAATTGAGTTATTACAAGATGTGGACTTTAATTTAGTAAAAGGAACTTTAGAAAAGGAAATAAATCATATTCAATACGATAGTAGAAAAATAACAAATGGTGATATTTTTGTATGTTTATCAGGCTTTGAAGTTGATGGTCATGATTATGCTAAGAAGGCTATAGAAGCTGGAGCCACAGTAATTATATGTGAAAAAGATTTAGATTTTGATAATATAGATGAGTCAGTAACTGTTATTAGAGTAAATGAGGGAAGAAAAACATTAGCAACTATGTCAGCTAATTTTTATGGACACCCTACTAAAAAGTTAAAGCTTATAGGGGTTACAGGAACTAATGGAAAGACTACTAGTGTATATATATTAAAATCTATATTAGAAAAAGCAGGTAAAAAAGTAGGGTTAGTTGGAACAATTGCAAATTACATAGGAAGCAAAAAAGTTAAATCAGAAATGACTACACCTGAATCGTTAGAGTTACAAAAACTATTTAGTGATATGGTAGAAGAAGGCTGTGAATATTGTGTTATGGAAGCATCTTCACATTCATTAGAGTTAAATAGAGTATATGGTTGCAATTTTGAAGTTGGAATATTTACTAATATAACAAGAGACCATATAGATTTTCATAAGACTTTTGATAATTACTATAATGCAAAGTTTAAGCTTTTTGAAAGAAGTAAAACATGTGTTATTAATGTAGATGATAATTATGGATATAGAATAATAAATGATTTAAAGGGATTAGATAAGAATGTAACTACTTATTCAATAAAAGAAGAAAGTGATTTAAGAGCCTATGACATTAAATTAGAAGAACAAGATATTATATTTAATGTAAATAATGTAGAATATAAATTTGTTCTTCCAGGAGAATATAATATTTATAATGCATTAGGTTGTATAGGAGCAGCTAAAGCTTTAGGCATTGATGATGAAAGCATAAAGAAAGGTTTATTAGATGTAGTAGTTCCAGGTAGATGTGAAAGAATTGGTCAAAAATACAATTTACCGTATGAAATAGTTATTGATTTTGCTCATACTCCAGATGGACTTAAGAATATACTTGAAACATTAAGAGGATTTACAAAGAATAGACTTATTGCTGTTTATGGTAGTGGTGGAGATAGAGATAAGGTTAAGAGAGCTGAGCTTGGAAGAATAGGTACAGAGATTGCTGATTTAGTAATAATTACATCTGATAATCCAAGAACAGAAGACCCACTTGCAATATTAAAAGAAATTGTATTTGGTACAGAAAAGACAAATTATATAGCTATTGAAGATAGAGTAGAAGCAATAAAAATGGCAATGAACATGGCAGAGCCAGGAGATGTAATTGTGTTAGCTGGTAAAGGACATGAAACATATCAAATAATGCCAGAAGGTAAAGTTCATTTTGATGAAAGAGAAGTAGTTGATGACATAATAAATGGAAGAAAGTAGTGTGATAGTTATGGAAATGTCATTTGAAGAGATAGTAAAAGCACTTGAAGGTAAGGTTATAGTAGATAATCATTATAAAAACTTTAATAAATTTTGTATTGATAATAGAAAGATAGAAAAAGATAATATATTTTTAGCAATAAAAGGTGAAAAATTTAATGCTAACAATGTTGCTATAAAAGCCTTAGAAGATGGTGCATCTATAGCCATTGTAGATGAAGTGAATTTTGATTTAAATGAGGCTGAAGGAAAAGGAATTATTATAAAGGTTGATAACACAATAAAGGCTTTATTAAGATTAGCAACTTATTATAGAAATAAATTAAATGTTAAAGTTGTTGGGGTTACAGGTTCAACAGGTAAAACATCGACAAAAGATTTAATTGCAGCACTATTAAGTAGTAAATATAAGGTATTTAAAACAAAAGGTAATTTTAATAGTGAAATAGGATTACCACTTATGATACTAGAATTAACTTCAGATATAGATGTTGCTGTATTAGAAATGGGAATGAGTGATTTAGGAGAGATAGAAGTATTAGCTAGGGTTGCAACTCCTGATATAGCAGCTATTACAAATATAGGATTATCTCATATGGAACACCTAAAAACTCAAGAAAATATATTAAAAGCTAAGATGGAGATAACAACTTGTTTTAATGAAAATAACATTCTAGTTATTAATGCAGAAGATAAGATGCTTAAAAATATTTCACAAAAAGGATATAAACTTAAAAAAATTGGATATAATCATGAATATGATGTTTACGCTTCTAATATTATATTAAGGGAAGAAGAAACAGAGTTTTTAGCTCATGTTGGTAATAAAGAGGCTGTATTTACTTTAAAAATGGCAGGAAAGCATAATGTTTTAAACACAATGATAGCTATTGAAGTAGCCAATAATCTAAATGTATCTTTAGAGGAAATGATAAAAGGCTTAGAAAATTTAGAAGCAACTTCAATGAGATTACAATTAATAAAAAAAGATGGATTTACTATTATTAATGATTGTTATAATGCTAGTCCTGATTCGATGAAATCTTCATTAGATGTACTTTCTGCCTATAAAAACAATAGAAGAATAGCAATTTTAGGAGATATGTATGAATTAGGTACAGAAGCTACTAAAGCACATATGGAAATTGGTGAATATGCAAGAGATAAAGTTGATCTTTTAATAGTAATAGGAGAACAGAGAAATAACTTTAAAGATGGTTATAAAAATGAAAATATATTTATGTATGAAACTAAAGATGAATGCATAAAAGAATTAAAAAATATTGTAAAAAAAGATGATGTAATATTAGTTAAGGCATCTAGAGGTGTGAAACTTGAAGATGTAACACAAGCTCTTACTGAGTTAACAGTATAACTAAGGAGGTGAACTGCTATTAAAGCAGTAGAAAGATGGGGGATAGAATAATAAGTATGTCACAGTCAGAAATTTTTAAGATTTTAGCAATAACATTAATTTTAGGTACACTAATTGCCTTAATTTTAGGACCTATAGCAATACCAATATTAAGAAGACTTAAATTTGGTCAAAACATTAGGGAAGAAGGTCCAAAGAGTCATTTAAAGAAAGCAGGAACTCCAACTATGGGAGGAGTAATATTTATACTTTCAACTTTAATTGTAATGTTAATAATGAGCAGTAGCTTTACAGAAAAAGGTATGATAGCTTTATACTCATTAATAGCATTTGGATTTATTGGATTTTTAGATGATATCTTAAAGATAATAAAGAAACAAAGTGAAGGTTTAAAGGCTTGGCAAAAGATGGTGTTATTACTTATAGTATCTGGAGCTTTAGGGTATTATGCATATTTAAATTTTCAACACGATGTAATAATACCATTTACACAAATTAAAATACCTCTAGGTATTATGTATATACCTTTTATAGTTCTTGTATATGCAGCTACTACAAATGCAGTTAATTTAACTGATGGATTAGATGGTTTAGCATCATCAGTATCAGTATTAGTTTTAACATTCTTTGCTGTAGTTTGTGTAATAATGAAAGAATATTCTTTAGCTATATTTGCAGTTGCATTAATTGGTGGACTTTTAGGATTCTTAAAAAACAATGCTTATCCAGCTAAAGTATTCATGGGGGATACAGGATCTCTGGCAATAGGTGGTGCTATAGCAACTATAGCAATAATATTAGAAGAACCATTGCTAATAGTTATAGTTGGTGCAATTTATGTAATAGAAGCTTTATCAGTAATAATTCAAGTAACTTCTTTCAAGCTTACTGGTAAAAGAGTATTTAAAATGGCTCCAATTCATCATCACTTCGAACAATGTGGTTGGAACGAAGTAAAAATAGTTACAATATTTTCAATAATAACTGTAGTTTTATGTATAATAGGTTTTTTTGCAATTTAGTAATTAAATTGGAGGAATGTCTATGAAATTTTATAAGCCCAATGAAAAGAGACTCTTAGGCGAAATTGATTATGGAATGTTTACTACATTATGCATTTTATTATCTATAGGAGTTATTATGGTATATTCGGCAAGTTCGTTTTACTCAATGTTTCATAATAATGATAGTATGTATTTTTTTAAGAGACAATTATTATGGGCAATTATAGGGCTAGTAGCAATGATATTTATGATGTCTTATGATTATCATAAATTAAAAAAAATTACCCCTGCAATACTAATAATTACAATACCATTATTAATATCTGTATTTTTCTTTCCAGAAGTTAATGGTGCTAAAAGATGGATTCAAGTTGGAATATTTTCTTTTCAGCCATCAGAGCTTGCAAAATATGCAGTAGTATTGTTTTTAGCTTTAAGTATAGATGTTAAAGGGGATAAGGTAAAAGATTTTTGGCATGGGTTAGTTCCATATTTATGTGTTTCAGGATTTTTTGCGGCACTTATATTAGCAGAACATAATATGAGTATAGCAGCTATAATTATGATAGTAACATTTATTATGCTTTTTGTGGCAGGGGGTCAAATTAAGCATTTATTTGGAATAATATTACCAGCTTTAACAACGTTAGCTATATTTTTTATATTTAGTTCAGATTATAGAAGAGAAAGAATGTTAAATTTTATAGATCCGTGGAAAGATGCAGCTGATGCTGGATATCAATTAATTCAATCTTTTTTAGCGTTAGGGTCAGGTGGTCTTACAGGGCTTGGGCTTGGACAATCAAGGCAAAAAACATTATATATGCCAGAGCCACATAATGATTTTATCTTCTCTATCATAGGAGAAGAGGTAGGACTTATAGGATGTCTATTTATAATCTCTTTATTTATAATATTTATATGGAGAGGAATAAAAGTTGCTATAAAAGCTAAGGATACCTATGGAAAACTTTTAGCTATGGGAATAACTTCTATAATAGCAGTTCAAGCTATAATAAATATAGCTGTTGTAACAGGTTCTATGCCAGTAACAGGTGTTCCGATGCCTTTTATAAGTTATGGAGGATCGGGGCTTGTTATAAATTTAATGGCGATGGGAATTTTATTAAATATATCTAGACAAATAGAAGATAAAGCTATTTAAAAGATAACCTATAAGAGCTTCTTATTTTTAAGAAGCTCTTAAATTTTACTTAATAACCATAATTTATTCATTTATACAAAATTATCGTAAAAAAAATTGTAATTTATGATAAAATAGTAAGAGAGAATAAAATTAATTACAAAGGATATAAGGAATAAATATGAAAGATGTAAAAAAGTTTATAAATTCTAAAAAGAGAAAAAGAAAAATTAAAAAAGTAATATTAATGACTATAGTGACTTTAGTGGCTATAATTATATTTATAGCTAAAGCGCCTATATTCAATGTGGAAAGCATTATATTTTCAGGAAATTCAGCTATAGCAACTGAAGCTTTAGCACCATTAGTTCAAGATAAGATAGGACAAAATATTTTCACTGTTAATCAAACAGCCATAAAGGAAACACTACAAAGAAATAAATATATAAAGGGAGTAACAGTAAAAATAAAAGGAATATCTACGTTAGAAATTAATATTAAGGAGGAAGCTCCAGTTTATTATATAAAAATGAATGAAAAGTACATTATAGTGAACAATAATTTAGAAAAAATAGAGGAAGTAGCAAGTATAGAAGGCAGAAACTTAGT
The DNA here is from genome assembly GCF_000320405.1 of Clostridium celatum DSM 1785. Lineage (GTDB taxonomy): Bacteria > Bacillota > Clostridia > Clostridiales > Clostridiaceae > Clostridium > Clostridium celatum. The sequence goes on from NZ_KB291640.1 coordinate 11,651, forward strand.
AGAGATAATAGGTGTTGATCTTAATACCATATTAGAAGATAACAATAACAGTGAATTAGATTCGTTTAAAGAAATATTAAATAAGTTTTATCCATATATATCAGAAAATAGAGAAGAGTTAAGGTTAGATGCATTAGATATATCTAATATTATAGATATAAGAGGATATATTGGAGATGTAGAAATATTCTTTGGAGATGATGAAGGGCTTCACAACAAAATGGAAAAAGTATATTCAATAATGTTAGATAATACTGTGAATTTAAAAAAGGGATATATAAATGTAAGCTTTGAAGGTTCGCCAGTAATAAAAAAAGAATAGGAGGAAACATATTTGAAGAAAATTGGTTCACAAATTTTAGTAGCAATTGTCTGTGCATTATTAGGATTTTTATTAACATATCAATTTAAACTGTTAACTGATAAAAATAAAGAAAATGTTATTGAAAATAATTCAGATATTTTATTAGAAATTGAAAATCTAAAAAAAGAAAAAAAAGAATTAGAAGAGACAAATATGTCACTTTCAGAGGAACTTAAAAAATTAGAAGAAGCTGCAGCAAAAGAGGGGGAGGTTGAAGGAGAAATTAAAAAATTACTAGATAATGCAAGAATGCAGATAGGACTTTTAGATGTTAAAGGACCAGGTATAATATTAACAATAACTCCTAAAAACTCTATATTCTCTACTAATTCAACTCAAAATGTAAAATCAATTAGTGAGGAAGAGTTAGTTAACATAGTAAACTCATTGTGGTATTCAAATGCTGAGGCTATATCAATTAATGATATGAGAATAACACCGCAAACAGGAATAAAAACAGCTGGAAGTTATATTTCTATAAGTTCTGCAGGGAGAATAGATCCTAATGCTGAAATTGTAATAAAAGCAATTGGAGATAAATCAAAGTTAAATGTAGGTGTAAACTATGCAGGGGCGTTAGATTATGGTGCATTAAAATATTATGATAAAGATATAAAAACATTAGATGATATTATAATTAATAAAACAACACAATCATTAAAATCAGAATATATGACACCAGTACAATAAGGAGGAGAGATTATGATAGCAGTTATAGGATTATTAATAGGAGTTTTTTTAGGATTACTTTTTGATGTAAATATTCCAGAAAAGTTTTCTCCTTATATGTCAATTGCAATACTTGCATGTTTAGATTCTGTTTTTGGAGCTTTTAGGGCATGGCTTAATAAAAATTTTAAACCTGATATATTCATATCAGGATTCTTTGGTAATTCATTGTTAGCAGCAGCACTTGCTTATTTAGGAGATAGATTAGGAATTCCTATTTATATTGCAGCGGTAATTGTTTTTGGAAGCAGAATATTTGATAATTTCGGTAGTATAAGAAGATTGTTGCTAGAAAAGTTTAAAAATAAGCAAAGAGGTGATTAAATGAAAAACTATAAGTTTAAGTTTTTTGTTTTTATTGCTTCTATTACTTTAGGATTTTTAATTGTAGTAAATGTGGGCATGGGAAAGAATATAGGAATATTCAATTTAAATGCAGTGCAATACAAAGATGCTACAGAAGAAAGAAATAAGTTGTATGATGAAATTGCAAACTTAAAAGATGAAAATTATAATCTTTATGAAAAGATTAGCAGTTATAATGTAGATGAAAATGGGCATGAAAAAATCATAGAGCATATGAAAAGTCAATTAAATGATTATAGTACTGTTGCAGGAATTAATATGGTTAGTGGACCAGGAATAATACTTACTATTAATGATGCTGATTTTGATGTTTATACTAATAGTGAATTTGAAGTAAGCAGAAGCATTTTACATGCATCAGATGTTGCTCTTGTATTAAATGAATTACGAATTGCAGGAGCTGAAGCATTAGGATTAAATTCATATAATAGTGTTACTAGAGAAGTAAATGATGAATTTGATAAAATAATAAAAATAAATGAATTGTCAAGGGAAGCTTATAGAATAATAAATACAACTGGAGTAGAATGTGCATGGGCATTTATTGAATTAGATGATAAAACTAAAAAGATAGAGGGACCATTTGCTTTTTACGCAATTGGAGATCCAGAACAGTTGGAAGCTTCGCTTTTGGCTCAAGGAAGTCACATAAATAATTTAATTATAAGAAATTTAGATATTAGTATAGTGAAAGTAGATAAAATTATACTACCTAAAAGTATATATTCTATTGCACCTACCTATATGCAAAGGGCTGATAGTTAAATTAAAAAAGTTCTTAAAAAAATCCAAGAAAAATGGTATAATTATTTGGAAAAGTATGAAGGGAATTTAAGACTTTTGAAGAATAATATTCTATAGGAACACAAATCTCTTTCAAAGGAGGGGGTTAATATTAGTATTGAAAACAAAATTAAAAATATATTAAATGAAATACCAAAAGATGTAACTTTAATAGCAGTATCAAAAACTAAGCCAGTACAACTAATAATGGAAGCGTATAATGCCTCACAAAGAGATTTTGGAGAAAATAAGGTTCAAGATCTTATTTCTAAGAAAGAAGTTTTACCAAAAGATATTAGATGGCACTTTATAGGAAAATTGCAAACTAATAAAGTTAAATATCTTGTAAATAATGTATACTTAATTCATTCTTTATCTAGTATTAAACTTGCAGAAAAGATTGAAAATGAATTTGGAAAATCAAATAGTATAGCAAATGTGCTAATACAAATTAATATAGGTAGGGAAGAAAGTAAAAGTGGTATATTAGAAGAGGATATAGAAGATTTAATATCTTTTGTTGAGGAATGTAATTTCATAAAAGTAAATGGAATTATGGTTATAATACCGAAGGGTAGTGAAGAAGAAAATAGATATTATTTTAGAAAAACAAAATCTATTTATGAAGAGTTAAAAAAACGTACATTTAAAAATATAAAAATGGAATTTTTATCAATGGGAATGACAAATGATTATAAAATAGCTATAGAAGAGGGAGCAACTACAATAAGAGTTGGCTCTGGAATATTTGGAGCAAGGGATAATTAGAGGAGGATAAATATGTTTGGAAAGTTTAAAGAAATGATAGGATTAGGTGACTTTGAGGAAGAATTTGATGAAGTTGATGAAACTCTTGAAGAAGAAGAAGATGAAGTTGAAGAAATAGAGCCAATAATATCTAAACAAAGAGGAAATAAGGTTGTAAATATTCATAATGCTGCATCTGCAAAAATAATGGTGGTAAAACCAACATCTTATGAAGAAGCGAGAGAAATTGCTGATGCCATAAAAAATAGAAAAATAGTTGTTGTTAATACTACAGCAATGGAAACAAAAATAGCACAAAGATTAGTTGATTTTATAAGTGGTGCATGTTGTGTTTTAGGAGCTCAGCTTCAAGAAGTAGAACAAAGAGTTTATTTACTTTCTCCATCAAATGTTGAAGTAAGTAACGAACTTAGAACTGAAATAAGTTCAAAAGCACTATTTAATTGGAATAAATAGGAGGGATTTTTATAGGAATTATAAGTAATTTTTTATCTTTATTATTTTCAGTATTATATATAAGTATATTTGCTGAGATAATAATGTCTTATATACCTAATCTTAGACAAAGCCAAGTTTATAAGATAATAACATCGTTTAATTATCCTATTTTAGAACCTTTTAGAAGAGTGCAAGAAAAATTTTTTGGTCAAATGATGTTAGATTTTTCGCCGGTGTTAGCAATTATGTTTTTAAGTTTAATTAAAGGATTATTATTAGGATAGCATGATAAGTAAAGATGATATTTTAAAGAATTTTTCAAAAGAAGACATTGAAGATGTTATAAAAGTATATGAATGTATGAATATAGCTTATCTAAAGGATATTCCTACATTTACAAAGTTTTTTTGTAAACCTAATATTTGGATGTATTTTATTAAGGAGTTTAATTCAAATAATTTTTCTGTGAAAGCTGAATGTGGATTAGATGAAGGTGATAGAAAAATATTATCTTTCAATAATATTTATTCTATACCTTACCCTTATAAAATACTTAAAATAAGCAATAGTTCTAAATTTAATAAATTAACTCATAGAGATTATTTAGGAGCACTTATGGCTTTAGGATTAGAAAGAGATAAGTTGGGGGACTTAAGAGTTAATGATGATTATGCAATAGTTCCTGTTTACGAAGAACTTGCAGATTATATATGTACTGAACTGAAATTAGTTAATAAAGCACCTGTTAAGGTTTGTGAGATATTTGAGGAAGATTTGCCAAAGGCTAATTTTAAAGAAGAGACAATAATAATACCTTCACTTAGATTAGATAATTTTGTTTCTAAGCTATCTAATGTATCTAGGGGGAAAGCTATAACGCTTATAGATACAAATAAGGTTTTAGTAGATTATGCTAAAGTAAAGGGTAAAAGTCAAGAGATAAAAGAAGGGCAAAGAATAACAATCTCTGGAACAGGAAAATTTTTAGTTGGTAATATAATGGGAAATACGAAAAGTGGAAGATATAAAATAAACATTAAAAAGTATATATAGAAGAGGTGACGGGGATGAAATTAACTCCTATGGATATAAACAATAAAGAATTTAAAAAAGCAATAAGAGGATATAGCCCAGAAGAGGTTGATGAATTTTTAGATGATGTAGTTGAAAATTATGAAGAGTTATATAAAGAAAATTCAAGACTTAAGGATAGTTTAAATAGAGCTAATGAAAAAATAGAACATTATGAAAAGCTTGAAATAACCATACAAAACACTTTACTTTTAGCTCAAAATGCAGCTGATCAAGCAAAAGAAAGTTCAGAAAAACAAGCAGATTTAATTATTAGCAATGCAAATGAAACAGCACAAAGAATTTTAGATAAGGCTCACGGTGATGTAGTAACTATTAATGATGAATATGAAAGAGTTAAGGAAGAGTTTATAAAATTTAGAGCTAAGTTTAGAGGATTTATGAATACTCAACTTCAAACATTTGATGAACTTGAAAAAGATTTAACTAAAAATTACAATGTAGCTGAACCAGTTGAAAATTATGAGTTAACAGAAAAGGAAGTAGATATTTTTGAAGAGCCAAAGAAAGAAGAAGTTCTTTCGGATGAATTTAATGATGATATGTCAGAAATAAAAAAGTTTTTTGCTAATAGTTAATACATATAGGAGACCAGAAAGTGGTCTCCTTTAAATTTAATTTAATTACTTTTGAGTAATGTGTATTGAGTATAAGGTATTTATATATTATAATGTCTAAAGAAAAAGAAATGACGGAGATAATTAATATGGAAGAAATTATATTTAATATAGATGAAGAAAAAGTTGGGCAAAGAATAGATAAATATTTAAGTGAAGCAATAGAAGGAAAATCTAGATCATTTATTCAAGGACTTATAGATGATGAAAATGTTAACGTAAATGATAAAAAAATAAAGAGTAATTATAAGTTAAGAAAAAATGATGTTATTACTGTTAAATTAAAAGAACCTGAAGAGTTAAATGTATTACCTGAAAAGATGGATTTAGATATAGTATATGAAGATAGTGATGTTATAATTATTAATAAATCTAAGGGTGTAGTAGTTCATCCAGCTCCAGGTAATTATACTGGAACTTTAGTTAATGGGATATTACATCATTGTACAGATTTATCAGGAATTAACGGTGTAATAAGACCGGGTATTGTTCATAGAATAGATAAAGATACATCAGGAATACTAGTAATAGCTAAAAATGATGATGCACATAATAGTTTAGCTGTTCAGTTTAAAGATCACTCAATAAAAAGAGAATACTATGCTCTAGTTGAAGGAAGATTTAGTACTTTAGAAGGTACAGTGGATAAACCTATTAGTAGAGATAAAAAAGATCGTATAAAGATGGCTATAAATAGTGATGGTAAAAGAGCTGTTACTCATTATGAAGTATTAGAACAATATGATAAAGGTGTATCTTTAATTAAATGTACATTAGAAACTGGAAGAACACATCAAATTAGAGTTCATATGGCATCAATAGGTCATCCTTTAGTTGGTGATTTAGTATATGGTTATAAAAGACAAAAGTTTAATATAGAAGGGCAAGCGTTACATGCAAAGACTTTAGGTTTTATTCACCCAAGAACAAAAGAATATATGGAATTTACATCAGAATTACCAAAGTATTTTGAAGAATTATTAGATAAATTAAGAAAATAGTAGGAGTGAATCGTAGTGAAGTTAAAAGCAAATTTATTAGATGAAAATGCAATAAGAAGAAGTTTAATAAGAATTTCACATGAAATAATTGAAAAGAATAAAGGCGTTGAGGATATTGTTTTAGTGGTATAAAAAGAAGAGGATATCCATTAGCTAAAAGAATTGCAGAAAATATAGAGAAAATTGAAGGTGTAAATGTAGCAGTAGGGTATGTAGATATAAGCCTTTATAGAGATGATATAACAGAAGTTAATGATATTCCAGAAATAAACTCTGTTGATTTAGGAGTAGAAGTTAAAGGAAAGAAAGTTATATTAATAGATGATGTATTATTTACTTGTAGAACTGTAAGAGCAGCTATAGAAGCTATTATAGATGCTGGCAGACCACTTTCAATACAACTTGCTGTGCTTATAGACAGAGGACATAAAGAATTACCTATTAGAGCTGATTATGTAGGAAAGAATATACCTACATCTAAGACAGAAATAGTAGCAGTGGAAATTAATGAAATAGACGGAAATGATTCAGTAAAAATATATGAATCATAAAAGGAGACAAAAGAAAAATGGAATATAATTTAGTAGCAACAACTACCTTTGGATTAGAAGGAATTACAGCTAAAGAGTTAAAAGCTTTAGGATATGAAGATTTAAAGGTTGAAAATGGGAAAGTACATTTTGAAGGTGATGAAATGGATATTGCTATTGCAAATGTTCATTTAAGAACTGCAGATAGAGTATTTATAAAAATGGCAGAGTTTGAAGCAAGAAGCTTTGAGGAACTTTTCCAAGGAACTAAAGCAGTAAAATGGAGTGAAATTATACCACAAGATGGTGTTATGCACGTTGTAGGAAAATCAGTAAAATCAACACTTTTTAGTGTGCCAGATTGTCAATCAATAGTAAAAAAAGCTATTGTAACAAGTATGAGTGAAGATTATGGAGTAACACATTTTAGTGAAGATGGACCAGTATATAAAATTGAAGTTTCTATATTAAAGGATGTTGTAACTTTATCAATTGATACTAGTGGAGTTGGACTTCACAAAAGAGGATATAGAGAAGAAGCAGGGATTGCACCACTAAAAGAAACTTTGGCAGCAGCTTTAGTTTTAATTTCAAGATGGAAAGAGGAATATACTTTAGTTGATCCATTCTGTGGTTCAGGAACTATATTAATTGAGGCAGCAATGATAATGCAAAATATAGCACCAGGTCTTTGTAGAAACTTTGTATCAGAAACATGGCCAACGATTGGTAAAGATATTTATGAACAAGTTAAAGAAGGTGCTGAAAGATCAATAAAGAAAAAAGATATTAAACTTATTGGTTATGATATAGATGGAAGAATGCTTAAAATTGCAAGAAGTAATGCTCAAAAAGCAGGCGTATCTAATTACATAGAGTTCCAAAAGAGAGATTTTAAAGAGTTTTCATCAAGTGAAAAAAATGCATTTATTATAATTAATCCACCATATGGTGTAATACTTGGAGAAAAGAAAGAAGTTGAAGAATTATATAAATACTTAGGTATGAATAAGAGAAAGTTAGATACTTGGGATTTTAATATATTAACTTCTTATGAGGGCTTTGAATCACCGTTTGGAAGAAAAGCAACTAAAAATAGAAAGCTATATAATGGTAAATTAAAATGCTATTACTATCAATATTTTGATAATGAAAAAATTAAAAATCATGGAGATATGGTTGTTAATCATATTTAGAAAAATTAAATAATTAAGTACTTAAAATAGAGAGTATGAAAGCTAATTAGCATAACATACTCTCTATTATTTTAAGTAAGTATTTTTGTAGAATTTTTTATATCTTAATTAACAGAATTACATAATTTGTTATTATATCAAATAATAGTTTTTTAAAGTGCTTAAGTTGTTAAATTTTAGTTATATTAAGATTAGTTAATTGTGAAGGTTCTGCATACATTGTATAGTTGGTATGATAAATAACCATTCCTGGGTTGGCTCCATTAGGTTTTTTAAGATTTTTTACTAATGTATAATCAACTGGTACTTTAGAGGAGTCTTTTGCTTTACTATAAAATGCAGCTAGAGTTGCTGCCTCTTCTAATGTATTATCTGGAATATTGTTTGAACAAACAATAACATGAGAACCAGGAATATTTTTAGTATGAAGCCACATAAAGTTTTTATTTGCAAATTTTAATGATAAATAGTCATTTTGAATATTATTTTTTCCTACAAAAATATCTATTCCATCAGAAGAGATATAATGAAGAGGTTTAGATGATTTTGATTTTTTAGAATTTTTATTAGACTTTTTCTTTCTTACATAACCTGTAGAAATAAGCTCTTCTTTAATATCATCTATTTCAGTGTAACTTTCACAATTTTCTATATTAGTTAATACAGAATATAAATAATTAAGTTCATCAGAATTTTTTTCTAATTGTTCAAGTGCAGATTCTTCAGATTTTTTTAATTTATTATATTTTTTATAGTAGCTTTGAACATTTTCAGAAGGACTCTTATTTTCATCTAAAGGAATTTCTATTTCTTCACTATTTTCGCTATAGAAATTAACTAAAGTTATAGAAGTATCACCTTTCTTTATACTATAAATATAAGAAGTTAATAAATCACCTTCTATTTTAAATTTTTCTTTATCAGAACACTTTTCTAAAAGTGAGTTTAGCTTCATTTCTTTTTTTAAACATCTATCAATATTTGTAGTAACTAGTTTGTGTAAATTTATAGAGCGTGATTTTATTCTTTCTTGTTTATCTTTTTCCATATAATATTTATCCATTAACTGGTTAACATCATCAAAACTTTCAGAAGTATAAGAAGCTTCTAATTGATTTAAGGAAATAGTATAAAAATCAAAATAATTGTTATCAGAATCTATATAAATTTTAAAATCTTTATTATCTGTTAAAGTATTTAAAAAATTAGAAATAAATTTATAAATTAAATCTACAGAGAAATCACTATTGTTTTTTAAATATTCAATATAAAGATGTTCTGATAATGGTTTGCTAATACCGGTAAAGCATGAAGTAAAGAAATTTTTATCAAAAATTATGGGATTTTCATGCAAAAATTGGGTTAAAGTGGTATTATTAAATGTGAATGGATTAATTTTAGTAGATTTAGGCGGAAGTTTATAAGTTATTCCAGGATATAGTACTCTATAACTATTAATGCTAGGAGAAATATGTTTAATACATTCCATTATTTTATTATCTCTTTCTCTAACCAAAGTTATATTACTATGTCTTCCCATTATTTCTACTATTAAAATATAGATACTGTTAAAGCCTAGTTCATCAGCAGCTTCTATATAAAATTTAACTATTCTATCACCCTCATGCTGAGTAATATCAGTTATTTGGCCTCCAATTAAATATTTACGTAAAACCATTGTAAACATTGGGGCTTGTAGAGGGTTTTGTTTTATTACATTTGTTAGATGAAATCTAGGATATTTGGATGAGGCAGAAATAAGCAGTTTAACATTTTTTCTGTCTTTTCTTAGTGTTAAAATTATTTCATCTTTTTCAGGTTGATTTATTTTGTCAATTTTAGAATTTATTATTGATTTTTTTAAATCTTCAACTAAACTATATAAGTAGATACCGTCTATTGCCATAAATGTTCATCCTTTCTTAGGTACTAATTAAGGTTAGTATAACATTAAAAGCGGTATTAGTTCAATGTGATTATTAGGGGGTTATTATGGAATTTGTAAAAATGCATGGAACAGGAAATGATTTTATTTTCATTTTAGATTTAGAATCTAAATTAAAGGGGCAAGAAAGTAAAATAGCAAAAAAGCTTTGTCATAGAAGATTTGGAATAGGAGCTGATGGATTAGTTTTAGTAAGAAATTCAAATTGTGCTGATATGAAAATGGACATAATAAATAGTGATGGCTCTAGCGCTAATATGTGTGGGAATGCCATTAGATGTTTTGGAAAATATGTTTATGAAAATTCTTTAGTTTTAAAAGATGAAATTAAAGTAGAAACTGGAGATGGAATAAAGGTTTTGAATTTGAATATAGATGAATATAATATAGTACAAGATGTTAGAGTATATATGGGTGAAATATCTTTTGATGGAAGCCGTATACCACTAAAAGATAAAAAAGAATTAATTAATGAAAAAATCACTGTAAATGGTAAAGAATATAATGCAACATCTATTTTAGTTGGAGTACCGCATACAGTTATTTTAGTTGATGATGACGATTATAATGTAGAAGAGGGAAAATATATTGAAAAATATGAATTATTTTTAGAAGGAACAAATGTTAACTTTGTAAAAGTTATTGATGACGAAAATATAAGGGTAGAAACTTGGGAAAGAGGAGCTGGAGCAACCTATTCTTGTGGAACAGGATGTTCTGCATCAGCTGTAGTTTGTAATAAATTAAGAAATACAAGGGGTAAAGTAAATGTTTTTGTACCAGGTGGTAAGCTTGTTATAGAAATAGTTAACAATTCTATTTTTATGATTGGTGGTGCAGAAATTATTTGTAGGGGGATAGTATATTAAGAAAAGGAGAAGTAGATGAAAAGGAAAGGGACTATATTATTTTATAGATTATTTATATTATCTATAAGCTTTTTACTTGTTGGCTGTAAGGCGCAAATAAAAATAGAGGAAAAACCATTAGCTTTAAAGGTGAAAATATCTAGAGGAGCTTTTGTAAAGCAAGAAGGAGAAAACTTCGATACATTTAATTTTATTAATGAGTATGACTATGAAGGTGTAGATACAGAAGATAAAGTAATAAATAATTTTAATTTACTAAGTAATACATATACGTATTTTAGAGGCACAAATTATTTTATAAATTATAAAGATAATGACATTAAAGTAGAAGAAGAAAATGTATCAAATTTTAAGATATCACCTAAAGGTAATTATGTTTTTTATTTTGCAAATAATGAATATTTGCAACCAATAAATTTTAATTTAGAAGAAAATACTTCTGAATTAATAGAAAATAAAGCTATAATATCAGGAAAATTTATAGATTGGTTTAATGATGATCAACTGATTTTTTATGGTATTGACGTTGAGAATAAAGTCAATGGTATTTTTACATATGATATAGTAACTAAGAAAGAAGCACTTTTATATGAAATAAATAATGGGTTTATAAGCTTTTTAGAATATATAGATGGAAAGGTTTATTTTGTTCAAAAGGATTTTGATGATAATGGAGTGCTTAAAAGTATAGATGAAGAAGGAAACATAAAAGAGGTATGTCTAGATATTACAGAAATATCAGATGTTGAAGTAAGTGATGAAAAAATATATGTTTTAGGAAAAATAAAAAATAATGTATATTCTATTTATGAAGTTTCAACAGGGGTAGCTCATAGGATTGTATATGATTTTCCAAGTAGCATTAATATAGAAAAGGGATTATCTATAAATGAAAATGGAGAATTAATGTTTATGGGACTTACTAATAATAAAAAAAGTGAAATATATAATTATTCAGATGATGGAATAGCGCTAATATCAAAAAGTGAAGGTGAATACAACTTTATAAATGTAAAATAGCAAGCTTAGAGTAAAATCTAAGCTCTTTTTATTTTTAATTGAATAAAAAAGAAAATAAGTGGACACTATCATAAATAGTAACCTTAAGGTTTAGGAGGGTGAGAAAATAAAGGTTAATATTGGTGATATAGATATTAGTATTTCACGAAAGATAAGCGAAGAAAAATCAAAAAAGCTTAAAGTTTTACCTTTTAAGGAGAAAAATAATGAAGTATTTATTTTTGTTTTAAAAGAAGAAGATTTTATAAGGGAAGAATTAAGTATTATTTTTAGAAAAAACATAAAAGAAATAATAGTAACTGAAGATGAATTAGAATATTATCAAAAGGTTGTATATTTAGGTTTAAGAAAGAACTTGGATCAAATTATATTATTAGAAGCTATTAAAGAAAAAGCATCAGATATTCATATGGAACCACATAAGGATAAGATTATAATACGCTTTAGGGTGGATGGATTTTTGAGAATAGTTTTTATATTTAAAGTAGAGGAATATTTACAGATTGTATCTAAAATTAAATTGAATTCAGACTTAGATATTACAGAAAAGAGAAGACCACAAGATGGTAAAATGACAATTAAAGATCAAGATAAAACATATGATTTGAGAGTATCTATAATACCTGTTTCTTACGGAGAAAAGATAGTAATAAGAGTTTTATATAGAGATGTTTTTAACTACTCTTTAAATAAGTTAAACTTGACAAAAACTCAAATAAATAACATTAGATACATTATGAAAAGTAACAATGGCCTTGTCTTTGTAAATGGGCCTACAGGAAGTGGAAAATCTACAACTTTGTATACTATGATACAAGAGTTAAACAATGAAGAAATAAATATTTCAACATTGGAAGATCCAGTTGAAGTAATTATAGATGGAATATCTCAAATGAGTATAAATACAAAAATAAATATAGGATTTGCACAAGGGTTAAGAAGTATATTAAGACAAGATCCTGACTTAATAATGTTAGGTGAAATTCGTGATGAAGAAACAGCAGAAATGACAGTTAGAGCGGCTCTTACAGGACATAAAGTATATTCTACTATACACACTAAGGATGCTAGAGAAGTTTTTATTAGATTAGAAGATATGGGAGTAGAAAGCTATTTAATAAGGGATTCAATAGTAGGAATAATATCACAAAGATTAATTAGGGTATTGTGTGATGAGTGTAAGAAAAAAGATATAAATATATTGGTATTAAATAAAAAAGTAGAGAGTTATAAGAAGTGTGGATGTTCTAAATGTAATTATAGTGGATATAGGGGGAGAGCTTTGGTAGCTGCAGTTCATATTATTGATAATAATACAAAAGAAGCTATAAGAAGAATTCATGAAGATAGAGATATATTAACCAATAATGAAATGATAGATAATTTAAATGATTTACTTATCAATGGAAAAATTTCATTTGATGACTATAATGATTTTATTAAATGGGAAGGAATAAGTCATAGTTATGAAAACGTTAAATAAAGGAAAAGCAAGAGATAAGGATTTATCTTTAATTGCTATAAATATAGCCAAGTTATATGAAGAAGATATAAATTTTTTGAAAATAATAGACTTATTAGACGAACTTCCACTTAGAAAAGATTATAAAGAATCAGTAAAAATGATATCACAAATTATAAAAAGAGGAGGATCTTTAGAAGAAGGATTTTCTATTGATAATAAACTATTTCCAGGATTTTTTGTATCTATGATTAGTATGGGAGAAAGTACTGGAAAAATTTCAAAGGTTTTTAGTTCGCTTGGAATATTTTATGAAAAAATGGAACTTATAAAAAAGAAATTAATAAATACATTAACATATCCAGCAATTTTGATTGTAGCATTGATAGTATTATTTATGTTTGTAATTTTTTTCTTTATACCTAATATGACAAATGTCTATGAAGAAATGGGGAATGGTATGCCTAAAATTTATAATAGTATAAGTAAGTTTACAGAGTTTACAATAGAATATCCATTTATAACAAGTATATTTGTGGTGTTTTGGGGAGTACTTTTACCTTATATTTTATTTAAGAATTATTTTAAAAAATATATAAGAATTTTATGTGCTAAGATACCTATTTATAAGTTATTTAATGAGTATTTAGTTATTTCTATAATGTCAGTAATAGTTAATAGTGGCATAAATATTTCAGCTGGGATTAATCAATGTTGTAATTGTAATTTATTAAACAGTATTGCTAAAGAGAGGTTAATTATTATGAATGAAAGTATTATGAGAGGAAAATCAATAAGAGATTCTATGGATAAGAGTAAATTGTTTTCTAAATATACATTAGCACATATAAAACTAGGAGAAGAAAGTGGGACAATTGATGAAAGACTAAGTGTATTACAAGAAGAATTATTTTTAAGGTTAGGTATTAATATGGATAATTTATTAAAATTAATTGAACCTATATCCATAATTACAATGGCAGCAATAGTTATTGTATTTTTATTTGTATTTATATTACCTCTTTTTAATAATATTTTTAGTATATGATAACAAATATGAAAAAAGAAAAGAAGAAAGGATATACACTTATAGAAACTATAACGGTAATGTTTATGGTACTAATATTATTTTCAGCAATTTCTCATATAGGAAATAGTATAAAGAAAATCAAAGAATATGTGGCGGTAAAGGGTACTATTTTAGAAGTTGTAAATATTATTAGTTATGGAAAGCAATATTGTAGGAATTCAGAAGGTCAAGGAATAGTTGAGATTTATATGGAAAGTGGAGAAGTAAAATTGAAAGATGTTTCTTCAAAATATAAGATTATAAAAGAAATTAAATTGCCAAAGGGGCTAAGATTTTTAAGTAATCAAGAATTATATATAAATAATAAGGGACAAATAGAGTCAAATACTATAAGAATATTAGATAGTGATAAAAATTTATATAGAATAACAATATCTACAGGAGTTGATACAATAAATATTTATGAGGAATAGTAAACTTTTAAAAAAGAAAAAAGCAGTTACAATGCTTGAGGCTATAGTAAGTATTTTTATTATTTTTATTATGTTTAGTGTAGTTGTTAAACTTGTACAACATAACAATAAGATACTAGAGAAAAGGGAAGAAATAGAGCAAGGACATAGAGTAGTTTACTGTATAATGCAAGAAATAAAGTATAATATAAGCTTTAATGATGTAAAAGAACTTTATAATAATGAATTATTAAAGTATAAAAATTATAATGAACTATTAAGTGATTTAAGAAGTAGTAGTTTAAATTACATTGATATTGGTGAAGACATAATAGTTGATATTGAAGAGTTTAATGATAGTTTAAACATATTAATAAGTTTATATGATGCTAATAGTAATTTAGTTGTTGAAAGAGAATTTTTAAAATATAAGTGGATGGATTATTATGAGTAGGTATAAAAGAGGATATACGTTATTAGAATTTGTTGCAGTAATGTCAATGTTTCTTATAATTGGAGCAATAGTCATTAATTTAGGTATTTTTAGTGTTAAAGATTATTTAAATAAAGTTGATAAGGGAGTAATGTTAGAAAAGTTTGATAATGCAATGTTAAATATAGATATTATATGTAATAAAGCATCTATTGTATCTATAGATGGCAATGTAACAGCAGCTTTAGGTAAAGGAAATAATATAGTTATACAGTATATAGAAAATAATGAGGAAATTAAAAAAACAATATATTTAAATGGAAATAGACTTATGGTAAATACTGTGGTTATAAAAAATGGATATAATGTAGATGAAGGTAATAATGTAATATTAAGTAATGTAGAAAATTTTGAAGTTAATAAAAAGGGTAAATTAATATATTACACAATTGAAATTAAGAATAGTGGAGAAAGAATAAGATGTATTTAAATAAAAACAAAGGGATAATAATGTTAGAAGTATTATTAATACTTAATATTTTATTAGTTCTTATTATGTATAGTAGCAAGTTTATAGTTATAAATTGTAGTAAGTTTAATTTATACAATATTAAGGAAGATATAAAAGCAATTACTGAGAATGAAAATGAATTGTTAAGGGAAGTAATTAAAGAAATAAATGAAAAAGATAATATTAAAGAAATTTTTAATTTGTATAAAGAAGATAAAACTATAAGTTATGAATATTTTTATAGCGAAAATAAAGAAATTAGATTTTTAATTAAAAATGGAGAATTGTATATTGAAAATAAGAGCAATAAATCAAGGCCTATTGTTAGTAAATTAGATATGAAGATCTTAGAAAATGAAGAGATAGTTTTTATGCCAACAACTTATAAATTATATAAAAAAATAGTGTAAGGAGATTATATGAAAGAAATTATATTAGTTGATAATAGTAATTTTCATTATAAAGGGATAACTTACACCAAGGATGATATAAAAGAGAAGATAGGAAAGAAAGTAAAGTTTATATTATTAAATGAAAATATAATTGTTAAAAGTTTTGAAGATATAAGTAAAATAAATTATAACTTTATTGATGAAATTATAAAGATTGAATATGGAGAAGATTATGAGATTTTAACAGATTATGATTATTGTAAAAGATTAAAAAGACTTTATTTATATTCAATAGGAAATGGAAACTTGTTATATAGTGTTAGCAAAAAAGTAAATGAATTAAGTGTGGAGCCTATACAGTTTTACGCAAAAAATAGTTTGCCCAAAAAATTTAAACGTATTACTAATTATATATTAGTAATAATGATTGATAAAAGTATTTATTATATAGAGGTATTATATAATTGTATAGTTAAAAGTTATATAGAAAGAAATGTATCAAATATTTCTAATAAAATAAGCAACTATAATGCTAACCAAATATTATTAATTGATAAGAGTGTGGAACAATTTATAGATAGAAATATTAAGGAAAGTACAAATTTAACAATAATAAATATAGGAGGCAAAATAAATGAGCAAATATATAAAGCATAAAAAGTTTATTCCTATAAATTTTATTGAAAGTAAGAGCATGACTATAGAAAAGAATAATGGAAAAGCAATATTTCTTTTATTATTAATAAATATATTTCTATTTCCACAAAATATAAAGGGGATATTTTTAAAAGAGGAAAAGGATGAGTTTGTAGAAGTAAAAGCTAATGACTATATAGATATTAATGAAATAGAGAAATGGATTGCTTTAGATAATGAACATATATTGAGGTTTACTGTTAGAGATAATACTGGAAAAGTAGTATTAAAATCAGATGAAGCTCTTAATTATATTGAACAATTGGGAGTTACAATAAAAAAATATAATATTGAAGATGATGAAATATTAGTTGAGGTAGACTATGATTAGTAATTTAAAATTTCATTTAGGAGTAAATATAACAATAGCAATCTTAACTATAATTCAATTTGCAATATATATTCCTTTAAATTTTAAAAATGTAGAGATTTATGATAATGATATGCAGGTTATTTCAAATAATAAAGTAGAAGCATTTTCTACAATAAGAAATGAGCTTGAAAATATATATTCATTAAAAATAATAAATATGAAAAAAGAAAATGATAAATGGAATGTTAGAATTTCTGTAGAAGGAAGTAAAGAAGAAATATTGAGAATTGTGAATAAAATGGTAGAATTTCAAATATATAATTATAATATTGATGGAAAAGAAGGAAATTTGATATTAACTTTAGATTTATATAGATAAAATAATTAAAAATTTTAACGATATTGATGAAATAATTGCATTTCTTTAGTAATTTTGATAGAATGTTTTTGTTGTGTCATTAATCAACAAGATAAGTTATGACTATTTATTTTGAATAAAGGTCATAATAACTATGAATTCAAGTTATTTGGAGGGAAATTTTTATGATATCAGCAGGAGATTTAAGAAAAGGTACAACTTTTGAGTATGAAGGACAAGTGTATACTGTTATAGACTTTTTACACGTTAAACCAGGTAAAGGAGCTGCATTCGTAAGAACTAAGCTTAGAAACGTTATTTCAGGTGGGGTTACAGATACTACTTTCAACCCAACTGCGAAATTACAAGAAGCAGTAATCGAAAGAAAAGAAATGCAATACCTTTATTCTGATGGAGAATTATACTACTTCATGGATCAAGAAACTTATGAGCAAATTCCACTAAACTATGAAAAAGTTGAAGAAGCTATAAAGTTCTTAAAAGAAAACATGTTTGCAATCATTAAGTTCTACAAAGGAGATGCATTCTCAGTTGAAGCACCAAACTTTGTTGAATTATTAATAACTCAAGCAGATCCAGGAGTAAAAGGAAATACTGCAACAAACGCTATGAAGCCAGCTACATTAGAAACAGGAGCTGTTGTTAACGTTCCTATGTTCGTTAACGAAGGTGACACTATCAGAGTTGATACAAGAACTGGCGAATACATGGAAAGAGTTTAATATTTAAAGTAAATGCTAGGTTTTTAAACTTAGCATTTGTTTTATATTTAAGTACATATAAAATTTAAAAATAATAAAATGTTTTATTTTAGAATTTGTATATAAGGATATAATCAATAATATATAAGTATGAAATAAATTATGTTAAAGTAATTTATTTCTTTAGAAGGGAAGTGTAGCAGATGAAAGATGTTTATAATAAGATAGATAAGGTTAAAGCTGAAATTGAAAAGATAAAAGATGATAATTATTTAAATATATTTAATTCTTTTTCAGATATTTTAGAAAGTTTATCTTCTAAAGTAGAAGAGGTTATTTTACATCAAGAATATTTAGAAGAAAATATGGAGTATATTGGAGATGATTTAACTGATATACAAGATGAACTTTTTGAAGAAGTGTCTTTTGATGATTTATCAGCATTAGATGATGAATATATTGAAATAAGCTGTAAAAATTGTGATAAACCTATTTTTGTAGAGCAACAAGCATTACAAAATGGAAACTTTATACCATGTCCATTCTGTGGTGGAAATGCAAAATAAGGTAAATAAGAGCCGTTTCAAATAAATGATTTTTTAATCACTTATTTGAAACGGCTTTTTATTATTTAAAACAAAAAATAAAGGTAAAGATCAGAAAGTTAAAAATAAATATGTTAAGTATATTTTTAAATAAATAATTTACATATTTTTATATAACATGAATATTTATATAATATGTGAAATAGAAATTTATAGAGAAGTACATTTAAAGGAAGTGATGAAAGTGGAATATGAAGAAATTTATAGAATGCTTCCAAGTGGAATAAATGAAGAAGTAAAAAGATATTTCAAGATAGAAGGAGTGCAGGAAATAAGAGTAAAAATAGGAAAGCAAGTAATGTTAACCACTTCTAAAGGAGAAAAAATATTAGATTATACAATAACAAATGAAGACTTAAAATATATGATGTCTAAAATATCAAATTACTCATTATATGCATTTGAAGAAGAGATAAAACAAGGATATATAACAGTAAAAGGTGGCCATAGAGTGGGACTTGCTGGAGAGTGTGTTATGGTTAATGGAGAAGTTAGAACAATAAAAAATATATCATCCTTAAATATAAGAATATGTAATGAGGTAGTTGGTTCATCAAATAGGGTTATGAAATATATAACAAATAATAATAAAGTATATAACACACTTATAGTATCTCCACCTAAATGTGGTAAAACAACAATTCTTAGAGATATTGCTAGAAATATATCTAATGGAATGTATAGTTTAAACTTAAGAGGAAAAAAGGTTACTATAGTTGATGAGAGAAGTGAAATTGCAGGTTGCTATAATGGTATACCACAAATGAATGTAGGAGTTAGAACTGATGTTTTAGATAATTGTTTAAAAAGAATAGGAATGATAATGGCTATAAGAAGCTTATCACCAGAAGTATTAATATGTGATGAAATAGGAACAGAAGGCGATTTAGAAGCATTAAATATGGCTTTTAATTCAGGAGTTAATATTATAGTAACAGTTCATGGTAATGATATTAATGATATTTACGGCAGAGAAATGTTTAGAAAACTAATAGATGATTGTATATTAGATCGAATAATAATATTAAGTAGTAAAAATGGAGCAGGTACTTTAGAGAAAATTTATAAAGTAAGTAGGGAGGAGGGATTAGTATGCTTAGATTTGTAATGATAAGTATTATGTTTATTATTTGCACATATATAGGATTTTATTATGGAGAAAAATATAGAACTAGAAGTTCAAATTTAAAAGAAATACAAAAGGCTTTTATTATGTTCAACAAGTGAGATAAGTTATTCTAATACCCCACTTCCAGATGCATTAAAAAATATAAGTAATAGAGTAGGAGAACCAATTTCTAAAATATTATTAGATATGTCAATAAATTTAAATGATGTAGATATTAAAGGTGTATATGAGGCTTTTACAATAGCATATAAGAAGTATAAAGATGAGATAAACCTAAGTAAAGATGACTATAAAATATTAAGTGATTTTTTTAAGACTATAGGGGAATGTGATGCAGTAACACAAGAAAAAGTATTTACAGTTGCTTTAGAAAACTTAAATCTAAATTATATTGATGCAAATAATGAAGCAAATGTGAATGTTAAGATGTATAGAACACTGGGGATTTCAATTGGAATTATGATAGCTATATTTTTTATTTAATGGGAGGGTAAAAGATGCTTTTTGATGTAGGAATTTTATTTAAAATTGGTGCTATGGGAATTTTGCTTATGGTAATAGAAAAGGTGTTAGAAGCTAATGGAAAGAAAGAGATTGCAAGTTTAGCCAATTTAGCTGGGGTAGTAATAATACTAGTAACTGTTATAGGTATGGTTGCCAATCTTTTTGATACTGTAAAAACTATGTTTACTTTATAGAGGTTTATTATGGAGATTATTAAAGTTGTAGGATTTGCTTTTGCTGCAGTCTTCATATACTTACTATTAAAAGATAAGAAGTCAGATGTTGCTTTTTATGTATTGGTAGTAGCTGGGATATTAATATTTATGTATATGATAGGGCAGCTAGGTGAAGTTATTAATTTTATTGATGATATTGCAAGTAAGGCTAATATAAACACTGTATATATAGAAATAGTATTTAAAATACTTGCAATTGCTTATATTACATCTTTTTGCAGTGAAATATGCAAAGATGCAGGAGCATCTACTATTGCATCGAAAGTTGAGTTTTCAGGAAAAATTATGATTTTAGCATTAGCTATTCCAATTCTAATGGCTGTATTAGATTCTATTCTTCAAATAATGTAGGTGAGAATATGAAAAAGTATATATTAAAAATTGTGTTATGTGTAGTTATGTTTATTAATTTATATACAGTTATCCCTAGTTTTGGACAAAGTGTATTTGCAGAAGAAAACACTACTATAAGTACAAATGATGAAGTAAATTCAAAGCTAAATGGCTTATACGATTATATAAACACAATGAAAAGTGATGTGGAATTAATGAATGAATTAGATCCAGTTAGCTATATAGAAAGTTATATAGAAAATGGGGAAGGTAATATTTCAGTATCAAAGGTTTTAAGTGCAGTTATAAGTTTGTTTTTTAGAGAAATAAAGTCAGTACTAGCACTATCATTTTCTATAATTGTTATAGGTATAATTTGTTCATTGTTCAAAAATATACAATCAGCATTTTCAAGTGAAGGAATATCACAGGTAGCATTTTATGCATGTTATGCATTACTTATAATAATTTTATCAAAGACATTTATAATATCTTTAGATTTAGCTAAGGACGTTATAGTTGAAATAACAAACTTTATGTCAAAGCTTTTACCTGTGCTTGTTGTAATGCTTGCAGCAGCAGGTGGTTTAACACAAGCCGCTACAATTGATCCTATAGTGTTAGGCGCAACAATAATAGTACCAAAGATATATACAGACATAATAATACCGCTTATATTAATGACATTTGTGGTTAAATTTACAAATAATATTTCAAGTGAGCCTAAGCTTTCAAATTTAAGTGCTATGATGGAAAAGTCGGTTACTTGGATACAAGGTTTAGTATTGACAATATTTATAGGCTTGCTGACAATTAGAGGAATAACTTCATCTACAATTGATGCAGTTACATTAAAAACCAGTAAACTTGCAATAGAAAGCTTTGTACCAATAGTTGGTAAATCACTTTCAGATTCAATTGCATCCGTTGCAGGCTATTCATTAATAATAAAAAATGCAATTGGGTCTATTGGGTTAATAGCAGTAATATTAATAATAATATATCCCATAATTAAGATCGTATTATCATCAATGATATTTAAGCTTTCAGCATCTCTTTTAGAGCCTATAACAGATAAAAGAATAACAAGTTCTATTGCAGCAGCGGGAAAGTCATTAGTATTGATAATGTCCTGTGTTATATCAGTAAGTTTAATGTTCTTTATTTTAATTGCGATGATGATATCGGCAGGTAAGTTTGTTATAGGAGGATAGAAATTGAAATATATAAATGATTTTATTGTAACCTTAGTTATTATGATGATTTTCATAACAGCAGTAGAAATTATTGCACCAGATAATTCAATGAAAAAATACATTAAGTTTGTACTTGGACTTATATTAATATCTGTTATGTTAAATCCAATTATATATTTTTTCACAAAAGGGGAACAGAGTATTATTGAAGCAGTAGAATCTTATGAGGAAATGTTATATATCGGAAGCAGTGAGACTATAGAAAAAAATACAGAAGATGAAAAGGTTCAAGCTTTTAAAGAAAATTTAGATAAAAACTGTGATGCACTTTTAAAAGATGAGTTCTCAGGGAAAACATTTAAGTCAAATGTAGAGTGTACACTAGATATGAATAATATGACATATACAATAGATAAATTAGAAGTAGGAGTTAAAGATAATAGTGTAAAACTAATAGATAAAATAGATATAAGTATTAATAAAAGTGAGGAAACTATTTCTGATAAGGCACAAATAGAAGATGAGGAAAAAATAAAAGAATATTTAGCAGAAACATTTAAAATACCAGTAGAAAAAATAGAGATATATAGTTTAGAGGGAAGGTGAGTAAATGGATAAGGAAAAGTTTGATAAAGAAATTAGCAAATTATTAAAAAATAAAAAATTTACTAATTGTCTTATTGCATTACTGGTTGTTATTTTTCTTTGGTTAGCTGTTAGTACTTTTTCAGGTGGAGAATCAAATAATTCAAAAAGTAGCGAAAATACACCAAATGGAGCTACACAAGTTGCTACAGTAGAGGGAGAAATGACATCAAAAGAATTATTAAGTTATGAAGAAAAGCAACAAGAAGAGTTAAAAGAGATTTTAGGACAAATTGAAGGTGTAGGAAAGGTTACAGTAAAAATTTATTTTGAAAGCGGAGAGGTTAAAGTTCCTGTAACTAATAGTACAACTCAAGTGTCAGAAACACAAGAAGAGGATAGAGATGGAGGAACTAGAGTTACTACATCACAATCAGATTCAACAACAGTTGTAATGAGTAATAATGGAAGTAGTAATGAACCAGTTATTACTAAAGTGTATAAGCCTGAAATAACAGGAGTTTTAGTAGTAGCAGAAGGGGCTCAAAGCAGTAAGATAACATATGATATACAACAAGCAGTAGCTAGTTTATATAATTTAAGTTTTGACAAGGTTAAGGTATATCCAATGGCAAGTTAGCATATAATTTTATAGAAAGATATGGGAGGGAATAAAAAATGACAAAAAAACAATTTGGTATTATTTTCACATTGATGGCTCTTATAGTTTGTGTAGGAGTATTATCTGTAAAGTTAAATGGAGAAGGGTATAATGATCCAACTGATTTAGCTTCAATTTTAACACAAGAGAACACTGATGAATCAAGCAATGCAGACCAAACAGTAAGCACAAGTGAATATTTTTATAGCATGAGATTAACAAAGGAACAACAAGATCAAAAGTATATTGATGATATGAAAGCTATAAGCGAAGATCCAAATGCGTCTCAAGAACAAAAAGACATAGCAAATAATGCGTTAATAGAAAAGACTAAGATTCAAGAACAAGAAGGAAGAGTAGAAGTAGATATAACAAGCAAAGGTTATAAAGATGCAATTTGTATGATAGACCAATCACAAGTAAAAGTTTATGTTAAAGTAGATGATAAACTAAGCGAAGAAAATTCAGCTTCAATAAAGAAAGTTGTTGAGGATATAACTGGATTAACAGATGTTAATATAACAGCAATGAAATAATTCGTTGTAATATAATAGGTATTTTGCTATAATAAACATAAGGAAAAACAGGTTTAGATAATAAACCTTAAGGAGGTTTTTGTTTTGGAAAATAATGTAGGTGAAAAAGCCTTAGGAATAGTTAAAATTTCCGATGAAGTAGTAAGTATTATAGCCGGAATAGCAGCAGATGAGATTCAAGGCATAGTAGGAATTCCACATGGAGTTTCAAATAACATATCACAAATATTAAAAGGTAAAAAGACAACTAATAATAAAAGTGTTAAGGTTACTTTAGAAGAAGACAAAGCTGTTATAGAATTAAATGTAGCAGTAGAATACGGTATTAAAATTCCAGAAGTAGTAAGTGAAGTTCAAGAAAATGTTAGAAAAACAGTTGAAGCTATGACTGGTTTAAATGTAGATACTGTAAATGTAAATGTTCAAAACATATATGTTAAAAAACAAGAACAAGAAGCAGTTAAAGAAGTATAATTAAATTGGCTGTTGCATATTTGCAGCAGCTTTTTGTTGTTAAAAATATTTAAAAATTTGTATCATATTTTTATTTATTATAGACATAAATAAGATAATATTGTAATATACATATGTTTAATTAATATATTATAAGTTTATAATACAATTAAGATAGAAAGTATTTTATATACACTTAGGAGGAAGTTATGAAAAGACAAAAATCAAGAGAAAAAGCAATGGAGCTGCTTTTTAGCATGGAACTTAGCAAAAATAGTTATGAAGAAACAATAGAAACTTTTGTAGAAGACTATGAAATGGATCTAAAAACTATTGATGTAGATTATATAAAAACAGTGGTAAGAACAGTAACTTTTGAAATGAAAAAAATTGATGAAGTAATTGAAAAAGCATTAGTAAACTGGAAGTTAGACAGAATATCAAAGGTTAACTTAACAATATTAAGATTAGCAGTTGGTGAAATGATGTTTATAGATGATGTACCAGGAAGAGTTGCGATAAATGAAGCTGTAGAATTAACAAAGAAGTATTCAGATGATAAGAGTTGTTCATTTGTTAATGGGGTATTAGATAAAGTTTTAAAAGAAGTAGAATAGTAGAAAAAGTATAGTATTGGAGGATTATGTGTGATGGGAGAAAGAATAGATGGAAAAAATATAGCTTTAGCAATAAAAGAAGATATAAAAAAGTTTATAGAAGCTAGAAAAAGCCAAAATCTTCAAATACCTAAAGTTGCATCTATATTAGTAGGAAATGATGGAGGTTCTATCTTTTATTTAAATAACCAAGAGAAGGTAGCCATATCATTAGGATTAAACTTTGAAAAAATTCATTTAAATGTAGAAGTAGAAGAAAAAGAATTAATAAGTAAAATAATTGAATTAAATAATGATGATACTGTATCAGGTATTATCCTTCAATTACCATTACCAAAGCATATAGATGAAAAGAAGGTTATAGCTAATATTTCTCCTTTAAAAGATATTGATTGCTTAACATTTGTAAATCAAGGTAAATTGTATATGGGAGAAGAAACATTTTTACCTTGTACTCCAAATTCAGTATTAACAATATTAAAAAGTTTAAATATTGAACTAGAAGGAAAAGAAGTAGTTGTAATAGGTAGAAGTAATATAGTAGGTAAACCAGTATCTGCTTTAATGCTTAAAGAAAACTGCACTGTTACGACATGTCATTCAAAAACACGTAATTTGAAAGAAGTTTGCAGTAGAGCAGATATTTTAATTGTTGCAATAGGAAAAGCAAAATTTATAGATTCTAGTTATGTAAAAGATGGAGCAATAGTAATAGATGTTGGTACTAATTCTGTTGATGGAAAAATAACAGGAGATGTTAATTTTGATTCTGTAATTGATGTAGCATCTTTAGTTACACCGGTACCAGGAGGTGTAGGAGCACTAACAACTACTCTACTTATGAAAAATGCATGTAAGGCAGTTGAAGAGTATGAAAATTAAAACATTATCAGTTTGTGAAGTTAATAATTACATAAAAAAAGTTTTAGATAATGATTTTATACTTAATAATCTTTCAGTACGAGGAGAGATATCAAACTTAAAATATCACACTAGTGGGCATATTTATTTTTCTTTAAAAGATGAATTTTCTAAGATAAATTGTATTATGTTTAAAGGTAATGCTAATAATTTAGATTTTTTACTTAAGGAAGGGATGTCTGTTATTGTAAGTGGTAGAGCCTCTGTTTATACTGCAAGTGGTTCATTTCAGCTATACTGTAATAGTATAGAACAAGAAGGTGTTGGAAATCTTCATGTTAAATTTGAAAAGCTTAAAGAAAAACTAAGTAGGGAGGGGTATTTTAATGATGAATTTAAAAAGCCCCTTCCTAAAAATCCATATAGAGTAGGTATAGTTACATCAGAAACTGGAGCTGCTATTTGTGATTTAACAAACGTTATAAGACGAAGAAATAGTAAGGTGGATATAGTATTATATCCAGCAGCGGTTCAAGGAGTAAATGCTTATAAAACTATAATTGAAGGTATAAAATATTTTAATAAAAGTAAAAGTGTTGATGTAATTATTATAGGTAGAGGTGGAGGTTCTATTGAGGAACTTTGGAATTTTAATGAAGAAGAGTTAGCAATAGAAATTTTTAAATCAAAGCTTCCAATTGTTTCAGCAGTAGGTCATGAAATAGATTTTACTATTTCAGATTTTGTTGCTGATTTTAGGGCAGCAACACCATCACAGGCAGGGGAAATAGTTGTACCATTAGAAAGTGAACTAAATTATAATATAGATAGATGTAAAGAAAAATTGATAGCAATTATAGAAAATAAAATTTATAACGAAAAGTCAAAATTAGAGACATTAAATAAAGTTTTAAATTTAAATTCTCCATCAAATAAAATTGCTAATAAATATATTAATATAGATAATTTAAAAGAAAAACTTAATAATATTATCTACCATAAGATAAAAAGTAATAAAGAAAAAATATTTTCTTTAAATAGCATTTTACAGGCACATAATCCTATAAATATATTAGGTAAAGGTTATGCTATAATTGAAGGAGAAGATAATAGGGTACTAAAAAGCAAAGAATCTTTTATAGATAAAGAAGATCTATTAATAAAAATGCAAGATGGATATGTAAAAGGGGAATTTACCCTATTAGAAAAGGGGGAGATTTAAAATGGCTAAAAAAGAAAGTTATAATGATATGCTAAATAATTTAGAGGAAATTTTATCTACACTTGAAAAAGATGAATTAAGTTTAGAAGAAGCCATGAAGGAATACGAAAAAGGAAGTAAACTTATAAATAAGCTTTATAAAACTTTAGATAATTTAGAAGGGAAATTTATTACTATAAAAGAGAATATTGAAGTGGTGAAAGATGATGATAATTAAAGAAGTTAAAGAAGAGATAAATAATTATCTAAAGGATTACTTTGAGAATAAGGGAAGCTATAATAAAATAATATATGATTCGGCAAGTTATAGTATAAACATAGGTGGAAAAAGAATAAGACCCATACTTATGATATTAACTTATAGTATGTATAAGGACAAATGGAAGGATATTATAGAAGTTGCAAGTGCAATAGAAATGATTCATACTTATTCATTAATTCATGATGATCTTCCTTGTATGGATAATGATGATTTAAGAAGAGGAAAACCAACTAATCATAAAGTATATGGTGAAGATATAGCAGTTCTTGCTGGTGATGCATTATTAAATGAGGCAATGACTCTTATGATTAAATATTCATTAAACTCAGTAAATAAGAATGCTTTATTAGCAACTTATAAGATAAGTGAAGCTGCTGGAATGAACGGCATGATTGCAGGTCAGATTGTTGATATAATAAACGAAGGTAAAAAAATATCTGCAGATGAATTAAAATATATGCACGCAAAGAAAACAGGTGAACTTATTAAAGTTTCTATTGTAGCAGGAGCATTACTTGGTGATGCAAAGGAAGAAGAAGTTTCAAAGCTTGAAGTCTTTGGAGAAAAATTAGGGTTAGCATTCCAAATAAAAGATGATATACTAGATGTAATTGGAAGTACAGAAAAACTTGGAAAAACTGTTTTAAGTGATGAAGAGAATAACAAGACTAATTTTATATCTATGTATGGTTTAGAGTTTTGCCAAAAGGAATGCAAGAGGCTAACTAATGAATGTATAGAGATTTTAGAAAGTTTATCAGTAAATACAGAGAATTTAAAAGAGTTAACTTTAAATCTTTTAGATAGAGAATATTAAACAAAGGAATGATATGTATGTCAAAATTTTTAGAGAAGATAAATTCTCCGGAGGATGTGCATTATTTAACTAGCAAAGAATTATATGAGCTTTCTGACGAAATAAGAGAATTTTTAATAGAAAGTGTTTCCAAGACTGGGGGACACTTATCTCCTAATTTAGGAGTTGTAGAATTAACTTTAAGTTTATATAAAACTTTTAATCTAGAAAAAGATAAGATTGTATGGGATGTTGGACATCAAAGTTATGTGCACAAAATATTGACAGGCAGAAAAGAAAGATTTAATACATTAAGAAAATATGATGGACTATGTGGTTTTCCAAAAAGAAGCGAAAGTAAATATGATGTTTTTGGAACAGGCCACAGTAGTACATCAATATCAGCTGCACTAGGAATGGCTAGAGCTAGAGATATAAAGAAAGAAGATTATCATGTTGTAGCAGTAATAGGCGATGGTGCATTAACTGGTGGAATGGCTTTAGAAGCATTAAATGATGTAGGGTTTAATAAAACCAATATGATAGTTGTATTAAATGATAACCAAATGTCAATATGTAAAAATGTAGGGGGATTATCTAATCATCTAAATAAATTAAGAATTGGACCAGGATATAATAAATTAAAAGAAGATATAAATTCAACTTTAAATACATCAAATACAGGAAAAGTTATAAGCAGTTATTTACATAGAATAAAAGATGGAGTAAAGCATGCATTAGTTCCATCTATGTTGTTTGAAAACATGGGAATTAAATATATAGGACCAATTAATGGGCATGATATTGAGCTTATGAATGAAGTTTTATCAAAGGCAAAACAAATTCACGGTCCTGTAATTATTCATACAGTAACTCAAAAAGGTAAAGGATATGAGTTTGCAGAACAAAATCCTAATAAGTTTCATGGTGTTTCTCCATTTGATTTAGGAAGTGGAGAATGTGCTATGTCAGGTAAAAAAACTTATTCTAAGGTTTTTGGTGACACTATGATAGATATTGCTAAAAATGATGAAAATGTTGTGGCAATTACTGCGGCTATGCCTGATGGTACAGGCTTGAAAGAATTTTCAAAAGAATATCCTAATAGATTTTTTGATGTAGGGATTGCTGAAGAACATGCAACTACACTTTCAGCAGGAATGGCAAGTGCAGGTTTAAAACCTGTTTTTGCAGTGTACTCAACTTTCTTACAAAGAGCATACGATCAAATTGTTCATGATGTATGTATTCAAAACTTACCAGTTGTTTTTGCTATTGATAGAGCAGGGATAGTTGGAGAAGATGGTGAAACACATCAAGGTGTTTTTGATTTATCATATTTAAGCCAAATTCCAAATATGAGAATATTAGCACCAAAACATTTAGATGAATTATCACTAATGCTTAAATGGGCTCTTAAAGAAAATAAAGGACCAATAGCTATAAGATATCCAAGAGGCACAGATTGTACAGATAATATAAAACCATTAAAAGAAATAGAAAATGGTAAATGGGAAAAGATAATAGATGGAGAAAAAATAGCAATAATAGCTGTTGGAAAGATGGTTCAGCATGTTATGTTAGCTAAAAAGTTATTAAATGACAATGATATTAATCCAACTATTATAAGTGCAACATTTGTAAAACCAATGGATACTGAAATGCTAAAAGAAGTATGTGACAAGGGTTATAATGTTATAACTATTGAAGATAACAACATTAGTGGTGGTTTTGGAAGTTATGTTTTAATGGAGTTAAATAAATTAAACTTTAAAGGTAAATTTAAAGCACTTGGATATGAAGATAAGTTTATTCCTCATGGAGATTTAAAAAATCTTTATAGAGATTCTGGATTAGATGCAGATGGAATAGTAAAAAGTGTTTTAGATATACAAAAGTAAAGGAGAAAATAATGGCATCAAAAAAAGAAAGATTAGATATATTATTAGTTGATAAAGGTATATGTACCTCAAGAGAAAGAGCTAAAACTAATATTATGGCAGGCTTAGTATTTGTTGATGGTCAAAGAGTCGATAAAGCAGGAGAAAAAGTAAATATAGATGCAGATATAGTTTTTAAAGGTGAAGAACTTAAATATGTAAGTCGTGGTGGACTTAAATTAGAAAAAGCTATGAATGAATTTAATATTTCTCTAAAAGATAAAGTCTGTATGGATATTGGTGCATCTACAGGTGGATTTACAGATTGTATGCTTCAAAATGATGCAAGCAAAGTTTTTTCAGTAGATGTAGGATATGGCCAATTTGCGTGGAAATTAAGAACAGATGAGAGAGTAGTTTGCATGGAGAGAACAAATATAAGATATGTAACTCCAGAGGATATTGGTGAAAAATTAGATTTTGCATCAATAGATGTATCTTTTATTTCTCTTAGAACTATTATGCCTGCTGTTAAAAATTTATTAAAGGAAACAGGTGAAGTTGTAGCATTAATAAAACCACAATTTGAAGCTGGTAGAGATAAAGTAGGAAAAAAAGGTGTGGTTAGAGATAAGGAAGTTCATCATGAGGTAATATTAAAGATAGTTAATTACCTTATAGAAAATGAATTTAATATCTTAGGCTTAAGTTATTCACCAATTAAAGGCCCAGAAGGAAATAGAGAGTACTTAGTTTACTTTACAAAAGATAAAGAAAAAGAAAGTAATTTTGAATTAAGTATAATTGATAATATTGTAAATGAATCACATAGCCAGCTTTAAAAGCTGGCTTTAGGTGTATGATAGTGATATAGGAGATTGAGATGAATAATATTGTAATTGCGATAAATCCATCAAAGGATAATGAAGGGAAAATATTGTCTTTAGTAATATCTAAAGTTACTTATGTTTTTTCAAAATCAAAAGTAATTGTACTAAATAGTTATGAATTAAATAAGTATGATTTTCAAGAAGAAGTAGATTTACTGATTGTCTTAGGTGGAGATGGAACATTATTAGGAGTAGCAAGAGATATTAATGATAGATATGATATCCCTATATTAGGAGTGAATATTGGAAATTTAGGATTTTTATCAAGTATAGAAATTCAAGATTTGGACAATGCTTTAAATAAGATAAAGGCTAAAAAATATTCTATAGAAAATAGAATACTGTTAGAATGTAAAGTTGGTATGGAAAATGAGGAAAAGAGTTGTAAAGCATTAAATGATGTTGTAATTGCAAGAGGAACATTATCAAGAATGGCAAGATTTGAAGTTTTTATAGATGGAAAACTTTATTATGAGTTTAAGGGTGATGGTATAATAATTGCAACACCTACTGGTTCTACAGCATATTCTTTTTCAGCAGGAGGTCCTTTTGTATATCCAGACGTAGATGTAATTACATTAACACCTATATGTCCACATACTAGAGGAATGCAACCAATAGTTTTAAAAAGTAGTAGTAAAATAGAGATAAAATCTGAAAATTATAATGGTGAAATATATGTAACTTTTGATGGTCAAGAAGTTATGGAAATAAAGGATAACACTTCAATAATTATAAGTAAAGCAAAAAAAACTGCGAAAATTTTATTGTTTGAAGATTATGATTACTTTAAAGTACTAAGGAAAAAGATTCTTAGTAATTAGTGAGAAGATAAAAGGAGAAAATTATGAAATCAAAAAGGCATAGTAAGATATTAGAAATAATTAATAATATTGATATAGAAACTCAAGAAGAATTAGCAGAAGAATTAAAAAGATCAGGATATGATGTAACTCAAGCTACAGTATCAAGAGATATAAAACTTTTAAAACTTGTTAAGGTGCAAAGTGAATCTGGAAAATATAGATATATAGCTCCAACAAAAGAAGAAAGAGATATAAATGATAAGTTATATAGTATACTAGCTAATGCAGCTATTTCAGTTGATAAAGTAGATAAATTTGTAGTAATAAAGACACTTACAGGTGCAGCATCAGCAGTTGCTGAAGCTATAGATAATATTTATACTAATGATGTAGCAGGAACTATAGCTGGAGATAATACTATTTTTGTATTATCAAGAACAGAAGAAAAGGCTATAGAGCTTATGGAAAAAGTAAGAAAAGTTATTTCTTAATTTTATAAAGGTGGGGTACAATGCTAGTCGAGTTAAATATTAAAAATTTTGCGTTGATTCAAGAATTATCTGTTGAATTTGGTACAGGGTTTAATATATTATCTGGAGAAACCGGTGCAGGGAAATCAATACTTATAGACACTATAGATTATGTATTAGGTGGAAAGTTTTCAAAGGATCAAATAAGATATGGTGAAAATAAAACTATTGTAGAAGCATTATTTTCTATAGAAAATGAAGATATTTATGATGTTTTAGATGAGTTTTCTATTGAAAGAGATGATATGTTAGTTATATCTAGAGAAACTACTATAAATGGGAAGAGCATAATTAAAGTAAATGGTAGAAGCATAGTATTGTCTCAATTAAA
The DNA here is from genome assembly GCF_000320405.1 of Clostridium celatum DSM 1785. Taxonomy (GTDB): domain Bacteria; phylum Bacillota; class Clostridia; order Clostridiales; family Clostridiaceae; genus Clostridium; species Clostridium celatum. The sequence goes on from NZ_KB291640.1 coordinate 44,171, forward strand.
GAAAATTAGAGAAAAGCTATTAGATATACATGGTCAGCACCAAAATCAAAATCTTTTAAATAGAGGAACTCATATTTTATACTTAGATGAATTTTGTATTGAAAAGATAAAAGATTTACTTAATGATTTTGAAGAGTTAAGAAGTAAATACTTAGAAAATCAAGAGAAAATAAATAGTTTAAAAGGTAATGAAGATAGAGAAAAGTTAGCCGATTATATTAAGTTCCAAATAGAAGATATAGAAAAAGCAAACTTAAAAATTGGCGAAGAAGAAGATTTAAAAGAAGAATTTAATTTATTATCAAATGCAGAAAAAATTTCAAATAGCTTAGTTAAGTCTTATAGTTATTTAAATTCTTCTAATGAAGGAATATCAGTATTAGAAGGATTATCAAAAGTAATATCAGAATTATCTCATGTAGAAGAACATTTTGAAAAAATAAAAGAAAAGAAAAATCAAATTGAAGAAGCATATTATAATATAGAAGAAGTTACTAGAGAAATTAGAGATATTGGTAGCGAAATACATTATGATGAAGAAGCTTTAGCAAAAATAAATGAAAGAATTTATACTATTGCTATATATAAGAAAAAATATGGAAACTCCATAGAAGAGATATTAGATAATTTAAAAGATCTTAAAGAAAGATATAACGAACTTGTAAATTCGGAAGAAATAATAAACAAGTTAAAAGAAGAGCTTAAAGTATTAGAAGAAAAGATGAAGAAAATCGGTGAAAAGCTTCATCATATAAGAACTGAAGCTAGTGAAATTTTAGAGGAGAAAATAAAAAGAGAATTATCATATGTAGGACTTGAAAAAGCTATTATTAAAATAGATGTAGAATTAAGTGAAAATATGAATACAAGAGGATATGATGAAGTTCAATTCTTAGTTTCAGCAAATCCAGGTGAACCTTTAAAGCCACTGGAAAAAGTTCTTTCAGGCGGAGAATTATCAAGAATAATGTTAGCACTTAAATGTGTCTTTGTAGATAAAGATAAAATCCCAACATTAATTTTTGATGAAATAGATACAGGTATAAGTGGTGCAATTGGAAAAAGAGTTGGTGAAAAAATGTACGAAGTATCTGTAAAACATCAAGTCTTATGTATAACGCATTTACCACAAATTGCAGCTTTATCAGACAATCATTACTTTGTTTCTAAAAAAGTTGAAGATAACAAAACCTTCACAGGAATTAGAGTATTAAATAGAGAAGATAAGATTAAAGAAATAGCAAAAATGGTAGGTGGTGACGAAATAAGTGAAGTTACTATCGAAAATGCAGAAGAAATGGTGAAATTTGCTGAAATAAAAAAAGAAGAAATTAAAAAAGATTCATTTTAGATACATAAGGTATAGAATTAAGGTAAAAAATAAAATCATGGTAATTTAGCATGGTTTTATTTTTTTTATGTAATTTTTTTTAAAATAATAATTTTTGACTTATATAACAAAGTTACTACAGCATATAAAAAAGTCATAGGGGAAAATTAATATTAGAGAAGCAAGGAGGAGATAAAATGATAAAAAAAATAATAAAAAATTTTAGCATAATAACTGCTCCAATAGCTATATTAGCGTTAATTACTTATATTAGTATTTCCCATCTACCTGATAAGATATATGTTAATGAGAGTACGGAAGTATCTGATATATGTATACAAAATTCAAGTATATTAAATAAAATAAACGTTAAAAAAGATAAATTAAATGTAGATTTTTTAGGTGTTATCCCTGTAAAATCAGTTGCGGTACAAAAGGTGGAAGATATAAAGCTATATCCTGGCGGAACAAGTGTTGGAATAAAACTTTCCACTGAAGGTGTTTTGGTTGTAGGCTTCTCAAAAGTTGATGGTGTTAATGGAAGTGAAATTAGTCCAGCAAAAAATGCAGGAATACAGCTTGGAGATGTTTTATTAAAAGTAAATGAAGAAGCTATTGAAAGTTCAAAACAACTTAGTTCAATACTAAGAAACAATAATTCAAGCAGTGTAAATATAGAGTTTTTAAGAGATGGATGTAAATTTAATAAAGAAGTAGAATTAATTAAAGAAGGCGATGAATATAAATTAGGCCTTTGGGTAAGAGATTCTACTGCGGGAATTGGAACTCTTACATTCTATCATAAAGATAGTGAAACTTTTGGTGCTTTAGGACACCCAATTACTGATGGTGATACAAATACTACATTTACCATTAAAGAGGGTGAACTTTTATCTGCATCAGTATTAAGCGTAAGAAAAGGTGAAAAAGGTACTCCAGGAGAATTAAGGGGATTATTTGTAAATGAAAAAAATTCTATAGGAAATATTCAAAATAATACTTCCTCAGGAATTTTTGGTCAATCATATGTTCCTTTAGTTAATTCAGAGTTTAATCAACCGATGTCTATAGGGTATAGAAATGAAATAACAGAAGGAAAAGCTACCATTATTACAACAATAGATGATAGTGGTCCTAAAGAATATGAAATAGAAATAGTTAAGCTTCTCCAACAAGATAAACCAGGTCCTAAGAGTATGATAATAAAAGTTACTGATGAAGAGCTTTTAAGTAAAACTGGTGGTATAGTTCAAGGAATGAGTGGAAGTCCAATTATCCAAAATAATAAAATAGTTGGAGCTGTAACTCATGTGTTAATAAATAAACCTGATATAGGATATGGAATATATATAGAGTGGATGCTAGAAGATGCAGGTATATTAAATTAAGATAAAACAATAAAAAAGGTAAAGATTTTAGAGATTTTTACCTTTTTTTATTTAAAAAACTTATTTGCGTATATAAAGATGTTGCGAAATTACAAAAATATTAAGAATATATAAAATATATAAAAAAATTTCAAGAAAATGTAAAATTAACTGTTTTTATTTTAAATTTTATGTTATAATATAATCAATGTAGTTATAAAAATAGTAAATATAATTAATTTTACAGGAATTACAGTAATATTAGCAAATGGATTAAATACTTATAATATAAGTTTTATTTGAAAGCCAAATTAATAAGGGGTAAGAAAGGGAGATCAAAAATGAATGGAAATAAAATATCAGTTATAATTGCTGACGACAACAAAGAATTCTGTAGTATTTTAAATGATTACTTATTAAATCAAAGAGATATAGTTGTAACAGGAATCGCTAAAGACGGACGTGAAGCTTTAACGTTAATTGAAGAAAAAGAACCAGATTTAGTAATACTTGATATAATAATGCCTCATTTAGATGGATTAGGAGTTTTAGAAAGATTAAATTCTATGAATTTATCTAAATTCCCAAGAATAGTTGTTTTATCTGCAGTAGGACAAGATAAAATAACACAAAGAGCAATTACTTTAGGTGCAGACTACTATGTTGTTAAGCCTTTCGATATGGATATATTTACAAAACGTATAAGAGAAATGTTCAATGATAGTATCATAGCTGAACCGGTAAAAAGACAATCAACTATGCCAACAACAGAAATGATTACAACAAACAGAGGTCCAGTTGACTTAGAAACTGAAATTACAAACATAATTCACGAGATAGGTGTACCGGCTCACATAAAAGGATACATGTATTTAAGAGAAGCTATAACTATGGTTGTTAATGATATGGAATTATTATCAGCTGTAACTAAGGAATTATATCCTTCAATCGCTAAGAAATATAATACAACAGCTTCAAGAGTAGAAAGAGCTATAAGACATGCTATCGAAGTAGCTTGGGGTAGAGGACAAGTTGAAGCTATCAATAAATTATTTGGATACACTGTTCATAATGAAAAAGGTAAGCCAACAAATTCAGAATTTATTGCAATCATTGCTGACAAGCTAAGATTAAAGAATAAAGTATCTTAGTAGCTTATAAATGCAGTAATATAGCGGTTGAGCATATAATTGCAGTTTTGTCAAATTCATTGTAATTATAGCACTAAACTGTTTTTCGTATCATAAGATTAATAAAATTTAATATTTAAGAATGTAAGCCTTCTTTGGTCGTATGACTAAAGGAGGTTTTTTTTGTGCCTAAAATTATAAAAAGGAATAATATCAATGTTTATATAGAAAATTTTATGGAACATTGTAAGTTAAAAGGCCTAAGTAAAAAGACAATGAATTCTTATGAAGGAACTTTAAGATTATTTTCAAAATTTCTAGAAGAAGAATATCAGATAGGAAATGTTGTCGGAGTTAAGCATAAACACATAAATGAGTATTTAAAGTTTACTAAAGAGCGAGGTAAGTATAGTTATGTTTCTAATGATAAAACTGTTGCTTTAAATAATCCTGCTAATAGACAAGACCTAGGTAAGAAAATATCTAATATAACGATTAATAATTACATTAGGAATATGAAAGTATTTTTTAATTGGTGTATTGTCGAAGGAATAATTAAAAAAAGTCCAATGGATGATATAGAATTTCTTAAAGCAAAAAGAAAAGCAAAAGAAGATATTTCAGATGAAGATTTTATGGCACTTATTAAAGTAATGGATATAACTAAGTTTCATGAGTATAGAGATTATGTTATAGTTCAGCTGATCATGGATACTGGAATGAGATTAGGAGAAACACTATCTTTAGAAATAACAGATGTGCATTTAGAAAAGAGATATATTGAAATCCCAGCAGAAATAACTAAAGGTAAAAAAGATAGAGTAGTATTCTTTAGTAATACAATGATGACGATTTTAAGAAAGTGGATACAGTATAAAGATAGATATACAGATGATGAAATAAGGGTATTTTGCACTAAATCTGGCACTAAGTTTGAAGTGAGGAATTTTGAAAGAAATTTTAGAGTGTATAGAGAAAGAGCTGGTATTAGTAAGAATATTACACCACATGGATTAAGAAATAATTTTGCAAAAAGATTTTTAATGAGTGGCGGTGATATATATACACTTTCAAGGATATTAGGTCATAGTTCTGTTGTAGTTACTGAAAAAGCTTATTTAGATTTAACAGTAAGTGATATAAGAAAAAACTATAAACAGTTTAGTCCATTAGAAAATATGAATAAAAGATAAAACAAAAGGAGCTACGCCAATAGCTCCAACTGCAACAATTAAATATTGTTAAATTAACTTTGTATATCCCTCTTGGAGATACCTAAACCGTAATTAAATGGTATCAAAAAAAAGAAGGATGTGCAAGGCTTAGTTTCCTATTGCCTAAAATTGCTATAGGTCAGTTGTCTAAGCACTAGAACAACTATAAATAACTCTAGAGGTCAGTTGAGCCAATGCAGTAAAATCAACTATAACACGATTATATACTATTCCCTTCTTTAGTGGTGTTATGTACGGTGAGGGCTACCATAAAAGGCTCGGAGGTTACTTGGGAGATTAATATCTCGGTAGGTACTGGCATTGTTTCGACAACTTGTAGGACAAGCATTATAAGTAAAAAGCTAGTATTGTTTTAAACAGTAAATAAGAAGGGTGTCTAGGCGAAGGCTCAATGCTTTATACAGACTATATATGACAGTTTATCTACTTATGTTGCAATAGTAATAGTTTTATGTTGCAATAATAGGTAGATAAATTATCATGACTCTGAACTCATACATAACCAGACTATATGGAGGGAAATACATGAAGGATTATGAAAAAGAATTAATTAAGTTATATAATGAAACTTTTGGTACTTTAGAAGAAGTAAGCAGGGTAGTTGGTATATCAAGAAATAAAGCTGCTTCAATATTGCAGAAATATGATGTAGTTAGAAATAGTAAAAGGGTTGAAGTTGCAAAAGAATTATACAGTACTAAGAAATATTCAGTAACTCAATTAGCAGTAAAAGTTGGGATGACAAGAACAACATTAGCTAAATATCTTAAAGAAGATAATGATATTGAAATGTTTAATCCGTTAAAAATATATGAGTATAATGAAGATTATTTTAAATGTATAGATAGTGATGAAAAAGCTTATTGGTTAGGGTTTATTTGCGCAGATGGCTCCATAGTAGAAGCAAAAACATATCTAACTTTAGAAATAGGATTACAACTTAGTGATAGAGAACATTTAGTGAAATTTCTAAGAGCATTAAGTTTTAAAGAAAGTGATATAGATAAGAAAATAAGAGTTAAAAATATAAGATTAAAAGATAAGACTTATAAAAGCTGTAGTATTGTAATTAACAGTACAAGGATGTGTGAAGATTTAATTAAACTAGGTGTTGTTCCAAGAAAATCATTAGTAATGAAGTTTCCGAATAAAATAAGCAAACAGCTAATACCTGCATTTTTAAGAGGATATATTGATGGAGATGGTGGATATAATATTAGGTATAGAAGAGATGGAAGTAAATCAGTAAGACTATATATAATCGCAACAGAAGAGTTTTTAAATGAATTCTATAATTTTTATAAAAGACAAGTATCACCTACTAAATTATTAAGCAAAAAAGGCACTCCTGTGCGACAGTTAGAAAAGGGTGGTAGTGAAGCAGAATATATAATTAGAAATATTTATGAAGGAGCAACTGTTTATTTAGAGAGAAAATATAATAAAATTAATTATTTATTTAAATAATATAATAAGATTATATGATTAGGTTAAGTAGAAATAATAAAAAAATTAAGGAAGATTTTCATATATAGTACCCGATGATAAGGTATAGATAATATGATAAATCTCCCTTGTTATTATATAAAAGGCAATTACATTATAATTTAAAATAACTATTATTTTCAGTAGGGATAAATCCTTTAAACATGTTTTCTCTAAGTGGATTTAGTATATTAATAGCAGAAGTTATATTCGGATATGTTAAAGCAGAATACACATCTGGCTCCATTTCAATTTCAAGTTCAGCATAAATAGCTTTTAATTCATTATTTAGAATATGATAATCTTTAGTAGTTTCAGTCATAGAATAATAAATATCCCATTGAGAATTAACTAGCTTTTTAAATTCATAAGCATAATCATTTAGGATAGATAAGCATTCTTTACTACGATCACGCATGCCATTAACAACTAATATATCTAAGTCATGCTTAATTTCTGCAAGATATGTAACAACAAAATTATTATAAATATCAGTTAAGAAAGCTTTTTCTTCTAATAATCCATCTATAGATTTAGTAAGTTTTTTTATTTCAGAAATTTTACTAATGTCGCCTGTTGCTAACAGCATTTCTTTCTTTTCATTATTCTCTTTTATTTTTTTAGATAAAGTATCTATTTTCTTAGATAGCTCTTCTTTTCTAGCATTTGCAGTATCAATTTTATTTCTTAAATGATTTAGTTCATTTAATGATTGTTGATATATTTTAGCATTATTTAATTTACTCATTTTTTATTACTCCTTTTTAAAAATTATTTGCTTCTTCTAATATTTCCTCTAGTGTTATATTAGCAAGATTAGAATGTTTAGTATTAGTTATTGGTTCCTCTTTAAAATGTTCAGATAGCTTAGCTATAATTTCAAAAGCTTTTAACTTATGATTTGGATTTAGCGAGTGAAGTAATATATCCTCAATCTCTGTTAATCCTTGAAATGTTAACCAAGTAAGTTTCTTATCTAAAGCTTTATTTAATTCTGATTTAAAGTTCTTATTATCAAACCAACTGTAAATAGTACTTCTACCAATATTTAATTCACAGCTAGTTTCTGTTATAGATTTACCAATTGATAGCATTTCAATAGCTTGTTTTTGGTTTACTGTTAGATTATTTTTTTGAATAACTTGCTGCATAATGACGTTTGACCTCCGAGTGATTTAGATTAAGTTTAGTATCTAAATGATATAATATCCTTAAATAAGTCTCTTCCTTAATATTACTTCTGCCTTTGATAATATCGCAGATTCTTTGAGGACTAAGTTCTACAATATCAGCAATTTGACGGTAACTTAAGCAGTAAGAAAATCTTATTTCCTGTAATAATTCTGATAATGATACTCCATATTGTAATAAGTATCTAAATAAACCTAATAATTCTTTTGTAATCTTCATTTGATTACCTCCTAATAATATTTTTATCTTTTCACCTATAAGTCCGTCATATATGTAAAACTACAACCTATTACTAAAAAATATTGTATATATTTCAGATAGCATTGCTGTAACTATATTTATGGGTGGTCACCCGTTTGAGGGGGGGGAGAGATAAAGAGAAAGTTCTTTAGATAAGCTTAGATTAAACTATATATTTATTAAATAATTTATAGTGTTAAAACGATTAAGATAAGTAAGTTGAAATGATGATAATTATAGTAGATTTGCTATATATGAAGATTGTTTAAGTAATTATATATATGATAATGAAAATACTACTCCCATAATAAAAACTGCTATAGAGCTTATATGGCTAGAATAAATAAAATAGTATGATTAACTTAATAATAGAGAATATAGTTGGATACAAGACAAATTAGTAGATGAATAGTTTTTATATCAGAATTAGTATAAAGGTGTTAGATAATAAAATAAGATAGCTCCAATAGATTTAATTACTGTAGATATGATTACTAATAGTAGTGAAAACACATGACTCCTTCTATACAAAAAAAGTGTGTAAAAATCATTTGATTAAGGTTACACTTGAAAAAGCGGGAAATAGCTGGGTATATAAGTATAATTAGCTATAAATTATGTTACCTAAAGTTGAATATGATTTAGGTTACAATATATAATAAAGTTACTGAAAAATAGTAATGTGGGGAGATAATAATGATATTTGGATATACAAGAATTTCAACTAAGAAAGATACTCAAACTACAGAGAGACAGGTATTAACTTTAAATCAATACTCTATAACTAATGGTTTTAATTTTGATGAAATAATAGAAGAAAGAGTAAGTGGGACTGTTAAAGCTGAAAATAGAGTAGAGTATAGTAAGTTAAAGGATAAGCTTAGAAAAGATGATATATTAGTTATAACTGATTTAGATAGATTAGGAAGAAATGCTGATGATGTAATAATGGAGTTGAAACAACTTAAACTGCAAGGAGTTAGAGTGGTGGCTTTAGATATGCCTTATATGAGTGATTGGAATAAAGCTAATGATAGTAGTATATATGATATGATTATTGATATTGTTATTACTATAAAGGCTCATATGGCTCAACAGGAAAGAGAAAAGACTATAACAAGAATTAATCAAGGATTAGATGTGGCTAGAGCTAAGGGAAAGAAATTAGGTAGACCAGAAAAGGAGCTTCCAAAAGACTTTAAGAAATACTATGATAAGATGATTAATAAAGAAATTAATAAAGTTGAGATGGCTAAATTACTAGGTGTATCACGAAAACATCTATATACTATGATTGAAAAATATAATAATGAAAATAATTTGAGTAGCTGCTTATAGTGTAGCTATTCTTTTTTATGTAAATTTTTAATGTTTAGTATTGTGCAATAGGTATGGAAATTAAGAAATTTATATTAAATTGAAATGTCACAGTATAGTTTATTATTAGACATATATAGTGAGGTATAAAAATAAAATAAAGATACTTCAGTAGGAGGAAAAAGGATGGCAAAAATACTAACGTTTAAAAATTTGGATAATAAAAGTTTGGATATTGAAAGGTTAAAAAGTAGATATTTTAATTTGAAAGAAAATAATTCAGAGTTAAAGAAAATAAAAAAATATGAGGAAAAAATATTATTTGAGCTATTACAATTAAGAGGAAATTATACTATGGTAGATGCTGCATTTGAGATAGCGGAAATATTAGACTATGATGTTAATACTGTATTAGAAACATTTATTATGCTTCAACGAATAGAGATAAGAGGAGAGTCATTAGAGATAGATGAAAGAATTAATATAAAAGTAGACTTATCTAAGAAAGGATTAAAACCTATTGAAATAATAGCATTTTTTAAAAAATTCTATTTCAAAACGTATAAGTTCGAGTATAAAGTTAATTATGCTAAAGATATTAATCAAGTGAAAAAATTACACGTTAATTATAATGATGATGAGATTTTAGAAGCTATAGAAACTTTTATAACTGATTACAATATAAGATATGAAAACAGAAAATATCCATTTCCTACAATTGGAGCATTCTGTTCGTGGGGAATAGAAAGAAGTTATAGTGAAAATAGTAGTAAAAAAGCTATTTATTATGATAGATATAAAGATAAAGATGACGATAAGGAGTTTACATTATTTTAGGAAATGGAATCTATTCAGAATATGGATTATTTTCATATCCTTTATTTATTAGTAAGAGATAAGCTGTAATATATAGTAACAATAGATAAGCTGTTATTTAATATATATATCAGCTAATATTTAGAAAGATATATATTATTTTTAAGACCGAATGATAATGAGGGCTAGTTTTGGTTACTTTATTAAAAGAACATAGAGAATACTTTTAATAGTAACTTCGTTACTGGGATATTCATCCCTAAAAATTTTATATATATTATATATTCTTTAAGAGATATAGAGTGAAAGCTAGTAATATAGCCGTTTAAAAGCTATTTTAACTGTTTTTTACATTATAGAACAGTTAAAAATTTTATTTATCAGAAAGTTAGTCACATTATCACATCACTACAAACATATTTAGTGAGGTGATAAAAGTGTTAAAAAAATATATAAAAAATGATTTTAAAATTACAGTAGTAGACTCAATAATGGGAAGTGGTAAAACTTCATGGGCAATAAAATATATTGATGAATTGCCAGAAGTTATAAAAGTTATATTTGCTACTCCGTTTTTATCAGAAGTTGATAGGGTTATCAAAAATGTAAATAGTAGAAAGTTTTATGAACCAAATGAAAAAAATGATAAGGGAACTAAATTAAATGGTTTTAAAGAATTGTTAAAAAAAGGTGCCAATATAGCCACTACACACAGCTTACTAAGATTAATTGATGATGAAATGCTAGCACTAATAAAGAAGGAGAATTATATATTAATTCAAGATGAATGTATGGAGGTTATGGAGCGAGTTGAGTTTGATAAATTTGATTTGCAATTAATGATAAATAGTAGCTTTATTAGTATGGAAGATAAAAATTGCTTAAAGTGGATAGGTCCGAGCGAGTATAAAGGAAGATTTAAAGAGATAAAGGATAGTTGTATTAATGGGGGATTATATAGATATGGAGAGAGTAGCATATTAATTTCATTCTTAAGAAGAGATATATTTGATGCTTTTGGAACTGTATTTATATTGACATATATGTTTGATGGGCAGTATCAGAAATATTATTTTGATTTTTTTGAAATAGAGTATCAGTTGAAATCAGTATCAAGAGTAGGTGGCGAGTATAGGTTGAGTAGTTATTATGAACAAGGAGGGCAACAGTTTAATAAGTTGATAAACGTATATAATGGAGATTTAAATAAAATAGGTGATGGAATATGTTCATTATCTTCTACAAAATTAAAAGCAATGAATAAGGATGAAGCAAAAATTATAAAAAATTCAATATATAATTACTTTCATAATATAACAAAAAGCAAATCTAATGATAATATGTGGACTACTGTCAAGGCAGCAGAAACTAAGTTGAAAGGAACAGGCTATTCAAAAGGATTTGTAGCTTGTAATAGTAGGGCAACAAATGAATTTTCAGAAAAAAGAAATTTGGCATATATATTGAACAGATTTATTAATCCAATAGAGAAGAACTTCTTTAATGACAATGGAATAGAATTTGATGAGGATAAATTTGCACTAGCTGAAATGTTACAATGGATATTTAGATCAGCAATAAGAAAGGGAGAAGATATAAATATTTATATACCATCTAAAAGAATGAGAAGGCTTTTAGAGGGGTGGTTAAATGATGTAGAATATAATATTATGTTAGAAGAAATGGATGAATTAGATGCTGCTATTGAATTACAAGATGTTTTATAAATGCAAATTAGAGAAAAATGTAGTAAAATAATATATATTAGGTCAATAAAGGAGCGAAAATAAATGGCAACAATAGGATTTGAAGAACAATTATGGGCATCTGCTGATAAGCTTAGAAACAATATGGATGCATCAGAATATAAGCATGTAGTATTAGGATTAATATTTTTAAAATATGTTTCAGATACATTTATGGAAAAATGGGAAGAGTTAATGGAAGATGACCCAGATTTTGCAGAAGATAGAGATGAGTATTTAGCAGAGGGGATATTCTGGGTTCCAGAGACAGCAAGATGGAATTACATAGCAGAAAGAGCGAAGCTACCAGAAATAGGTCAAGTAATAGATGCCGCTTTAGATAGTATAGAAAAAGAAAATGAAACTTTAAGAGGTGTATTACCTAAAAACTATTCAAGACCAGAATTAGATAAGAGAGTTTTAGGAGAAATAGTTGATTTATTCTCTAATATAAATGTTGGTGGAAGTATTGCTAAAGAAAAAGATGTATTAGGAAGAGTGTATGAATATTTCTTAGGAAAATTTGCAGCTAATGAAGGTAAAGGTGGTGGAGAGTTCTATACTCCTAAGTCTATAGTTACTTTAATGGTTGAAATGCTAGAGCCTTATAAGGGATATGTTTATGACCCAGCTTGTGGTTCTGGTGGGATGTTTGTACAGTCTTTAAAATTCGTTCAAGAACATAGTGGAAATGCTTTTGATATATCAGTATATGGTCAAGAGTCAAATCCAACAACATGGAAATTAGCTAAGATGAATATGGCTATTAGAGGAATAGAAAATAATCTTGGTAGCAAAAATGCAGATACTTTCCATGAAGATTTACATCCTTCACTTAAGGCAGATTATATCCTTGCCAATCCTCCTTTTAATCAAAGTGATTGGGGGCAACCTTTATTAGTTGATGATTCAAGATGGAAGTATGGAACACCACCAGCAGGAAATGCAAACTATGGATGGATAGAACATATGTTAGATAAATTAAGCCAAAAAGGAAGAGCAGCAGTTGTACTTGCTAATGGTTCTTTAAGTTCAAATACTTCTAATGAAGGTGAAATAAGAAAAAATATTTTAGAAGCTTATTTAGTAGATGCAATAGTAGCACTTCCAGATAAGTTATTCTATACAACAGGTATTCCAGTTTGTATTTGGTTCTTTAATAGAGATAAGAAGAATAAAGGTGAAACTTTATTTATAGATGCTAGAAAAATGGGAACTATGGTTAACAGAAGATTAAGAGAGTTAACTGATGAAGATATTAAAGAAGTAGCAGCTATTTATCATTCATATAAAGAAAATGAAAACTATGAAGATAAACAAGGCTTCTGCAAGAGAGCTACTATAGAAGAAATAAGAGCTAATGATTATATCCTAACCCCAGGAAGATATGTTGGAATTGAAGAAGTTGAAGATGATGGAGAACCATTTGAAGAAAAGATGGAAAGATTAACAAAAATACTTTCAGAGCAGTTCAAGAAATCTAAGGAGCTTGAAGGAGAAATAAGAAAGCAACTTGGAGGAATTGGATATGAGGTGTAAGAATTTTGATAATTATAAATTAGGTGAGTTGGTAGAGATTTCATCAAGTAAAAGGATATATGCTAAGGAGTATGTAGGATATGGAATTCCTTTTTATAGAGGTAAAGAAATAATTGAAAAGCATAAAGGTAATGATATAAGTACTGAGTTATATATTACTGAAGAAAGATATAATGAGCTGAAAGAAAAATTTGGTGTACCTAATGCAGGAGATATATTATTAACATCTGTTGGTACTTTAGGAGTACCTTACTTAGTTAAAGATGAAGAGTTTTACTTTAAAGATGGTAACCTAACATGGTTTAAATCTTTTAATCAAAAGTGTAATAATAAATTTATTTACTACTGGTTACAAAGTCCTTTTGCAAAAGAACAAATATATAATAGATGTATTGGTTCAACTCAGAAAGCATTAACAATAGACACATTAAAAAAGTTTGATATAAAACTACCGAGCCTAAGAGAACAAAAAGAAATAGTAAATTTACTATCAGCATTAGATAGAAAAATAGAACTAAATAATGAGATGAATAAAACTTTAGAGGAAATAGCTCAAGCTTTATTTAAAAGATGGTTTGTTGATTTTGAATTTCCTAATGAAAATGGAGAACCATATAAATCAAGTGGTGGAGAAATGGTTGAAAGTGAATTAGGGATAATACCTAAAGGATGGGAAATAGGATATTTATCTGATTTAGTAGACTCTATTTCAGTTAAGCATAAATTTAATAAGGATAAGATTATATTCTTAAACACTTCAGATATACTAGATGGTGAAGTGCTAACTAATGAATATTCAGATGTAGCAGCCCTTCCAGGACAAGCAAAAAAGAGTATACAAAAAAATGATATTTTATATAGTGAAATTAGACCTAAGAATAAGAGGTATGCATTTGTAGATTTTAAGTGTGAAGATTATGTTGTTTCTACTAAACTTATGGTATTAAGAGCAAAGTCAATTCTTAGCCCGACATTAATATATCAATTTTTAACTAGTAGTGATACTGTAGATTATTTACAATCAATTGCAGAGTCAAGGTCTGGAACATTTCCACAGATTACATTTAAAGAATTAGAAAAGTTAAAAATAGCGCTTCCAGAACAAGAGACATTATTAAAATGGAATAATAGTATATCTTCATTATTCTATAATATTCAAGAAAATAAGAGAGAAAATAAGTCATTAATTGAATTAAGAGATATATTATTACCAAAGCTTATGAGTGGTGAAATAATAGTAGAAGATATAGAAGCTAATCTGTAATGGATTGGCTTTTTTCTTGTAATAAATAATATGAAGCTTTGTAATAATTAGATGAATGTAGGAGTATAAATTAATATATTATCAAATTTGGGAGGTATATTAATGTCTAAATATATGAGTGATGAGGAATTTAGTAGCTCTAATATAATAAGTTACAGGGAAATTTCAGATATAAGAGATGTTCTAGAAAGTAAAGGTATAACAAATCTTACTGAAAGAATAGATTATGTAAAAGAAAATTATAGTGAGAAAACTTATGTCTATTTTATGTTAGAAGAATTAGATAATAAAATTTTGATGAATTATCGTGAAGCTCCTGAAGAGTGTTCATTCTCGATAGGAGCGATAGATGGAATTTTGAGGGCTTTTTTATTTGCATCTAAATATATGCAGGATAGGCTTCCAGAGCATGCTTATAAGTATATTATAAGTAAATCAAGTACCTTTGTATATGAATTGGAGGAGCAGCTAAAAGATATTAAATAAAATTACAGTGAAGAAAGTGTTATAGAAGTTATTTCTACAGGACTTTCTTTTTATTTGTTCAAAATTAAGATATAATTATAAGTAATACTGTAAATAAAGAGGAAGAAAAGTATGAAATTTCAAGAAGCGAGTTTAGAGAATGTTGTAATTGAATATTTAAAAGAAATAGATTATGAATATATACATGGCAGCCAATTAGTTAGAGATGCTAAGGAAGTTTTACTATTAGATAAATTAGAAGAAAGTATTATTAAGATAAACAAAGGATTAGCTATTAGTTCTATTAAAGAAGCTATTCGTAAGCTTAGAACTTTTGAAACTAATGATGTATTTACTAATAATAAGGTTTTTCATAAGTATTTAACAGAGGGAGTAGAGATAACAGATTTTATCAATGGTGAAACTATTTATTCTACTGTTAAGCTTATAGATTATGAAAATATTAATAATAATGAGTTTCTTGTAGTTAATCAATTAGAGATTAATGAAGATGAGGTTAAGAAAATACCAGATGTAGTTGTATATGTTAATGGTATGCCTTTAGTTTTAATGGAGCTTAAGAGTACTTCAAGGGAAGAAGTAACTATTGAAGATGCTTATAAGCAGCTTATGAATTATAAAGAGGTTCATATACCTACATTATTTTATTATAATGCTTTTTTAGTAATAAGTGATGGAGTTAATAGCAAGGCTGGAACTTTAACTGCACCTTTTGATAGATTTATGGCTTGGAAAAAGGTTGAGGCTGATGATGAAGTTATAGATAAGCTTAATTTTGATACATTACTTTACGGTATGTTTGATAAGGAAAGGCTACTTGATATAATTAAGAACTTTATTTTATTTACTACTAAAGGAAAGATAATGGCTGCATATCATCAATATTTTGGTATGAATAAAGCTATACAAGCTGTTAAGAAAGCTGTTGATACTGATGGTAGAGCAGGGGTTGTGTGGCATACACAAGGTAGTGGCAAGAGTTTTTCTATGACTTTTTTAGCAGGTAATTTAGTTAAGGATAAAGCTTTAAATAATCCTACTATATTAGTAATAACAGACAGAAATGATTTAGATAATCAGTTGTTTAATACTTTTGGATCAGCTCATGACTTTTTAAGACAAAAGCCAATTAAAGCAGATAGTAGAGCAGATGTTAAAGCTATATTAGATAATAGAAAAACTGGTGGAGTTATATTCTCAACTATACAAAAGTTTGAAGAAGAAACAGGGCTTTTATCAGAAAGAAGAAATATTATTGTAATGGTAGATGAAGCTCATAGAACTCAATATGGTATGGATGGTAAAGTTGATTTAGACTCTGGAGAAGTTAAGTTTGGATATGCTAAATATTTAAGAGAAGCTATGCCTAATGCAACTTATATAGCTTTTACAGGTACTCCAATAGAAACTACTGATAAATCAACTTATGGAACATTTGGAGATTTAATTGATGTTTATGATATGACACAAGCTGTACATGATGGAGCAACTGTCAAGATTTATTATGAGTCAAGACTTGCAAGGGTTAAGATTGATAATTCTGTTTTAGAGGATATAGATAGGGCTTATTGGGAAATGCAAGTACATGAAGGTGTTGAAGATTATGTAGTAGATGCCAGTCAAAAGAAATTATCTAAAATGGAGCAGATTATAACTAATACTGATAGAGTTAGAGAATTAGTAAAAGACCTTATAGAACATTATGAGGAAAGAGAAAATTTAGTTAAGGGTAAAGCTATGATTGTAGCTTATTCAAGAATAGCTGCTTACAAAATGTATCAAGAGATATTAAGGCAAAAGCCAGAGTGGCAAAACAAAGTTAAGATGGTTATGACTGCTAATAATAGTGATGAAGAAGAAATGGCAAAGGCTATAGGTAATAAAACTTATCAAAAGGAACTTGAAAAAGAGTTTAGAGATGAAAATAGTGAATTTAAGATAGTTATAGTAGTTGATATGTGGCTTACTGGCTTTGATGTGCCAAGTCTTGATACTATGTATATAGATAAACCTATGAAAGCTCATAACTTAATGCAAGCTATAGCAAGAGTTAATAGAGTTTATCCAGGTAAAACTGGTGGACTTGTAGTTGATTATATAGGAATTAAGAAAGAATTATTTGAAGCTTTAAAAACTTACACTACAAGAGACCAAGATAAAATACAAGAAAATGAAGAAGGAAGAAAGATAGCTTTAGATATAGTTGAAGTTTTAAGAAATGTGTTCCATTACTTTGATTATAGTGGTTTCTTTGGTGATTGTGATAAAACTAGATTTAAGCTTATAAGAGATGGTGCTGAATATGTGCAGTTAACAGAGCCAAGACAAAAGGTATTCTTAAATGAAACTAAGAGATTAAAAGATGTATATAAGATTTGTACAAGTTTATTATCTAGGCAAATAAAAGATGAAATAGCTTACTTTATAGCAGTAAGAAGTTTTGTATTAAAAACAACAAGAGAAGGGGTTCCAGACCTTGCAGAAGTTAATAAGAGGATATCTGCTATGCTTGAACAAGCTATTTTAGAAGATGAAGTATTATCTTTAACAGAAGCAGGAAGTAAGGAAACATTTGAATTATTGACTGATGAAAACTTAAATAAACTTAGAGCATTACCTCAAAAGAATATGGCAGCTAATATATTAATGAGAGTGATGAAGGAAAAAGTCGGAGATATAAAAAAGACTAATTTAGTAGTAAGTAAGAAGTTCAGCGAAAGACTTGAAAAGATAATTGAAGCTTATAATAACAGAAGTGATGAAGCAGATGTATTTAAAGTATTAGAGCAATTAATACAGTTTAAACATGAGTTATTAGAAGCAATAGATAAAGGGCATCAAATAGGATTAACTTATGAAGAAAAGGCTTTCTTTGATGTATTAACAGCAGACCCAGAAGTTATAGCTGCTATGGGGGATGATACTTTAATAAAGATAGCAAGAGAATTAACTAAAACAGTTAAAGAGAATATGACTCATGCATGGTATGAGAAGGCACAAGCTCAAGCTAAAATGAGAAGTGTTATAAAAAGACTTTTAAAGAAGTATGATTATCCACCTAATAAGAGTAAGGAAGCTATAGAAAATGTATTAGAACAGGCTAAGTTACAATGTGTTAATTTGTAAAATGCTGAAATAAATACAGTTATTATTGTTGACATAACTGTAAAATTTAGCTATGATTATCATATCAAACATAGCACTAAATATATTGAACTTATAGCGACCAAGATATGGCTGTTATTAAAGTTAGATTTTATTAATGTTATGATACGAAGGAATGCTTGAAGCTACTGAATAAGCGAAGTTGAGCGTAGCTCACTATTTGGATATACTGTTCACAATGATAAAGGTAAGCCAACAAATTCAGAATTTATCGCTATAATTGCTGACAAGCTAAGACTTAAGAATAAAGTGAGCTAGTGAGGCTGTGAACGTAGTAAAATCAACGTAGAACACAATTTAACAATTTGTCAAATGTATTTCAGTTATGCTAACTAATTACTTTTTGACATTACTAAACTTAATAAGCAAAGAAAGTTAGAACACTTTCTATTGGTTGTTTAATACAAACAGCTAGTAGGAGGTGTTTTTTATAATTTAAATTACTAAAAAATAATAAAATACATAAATAATTTTACAAAATAAGTATGAAAATGTATAATATAGAATGATAAAACAATAAGGGGGAGAAAAAATGAGGAAGATAAAAAATAATGTAATGAAAAAAACAGCACTATTAACATCAATATTTATGGCTTTTTCATTAATATTAAACAGCAATAAAGCTTCTGCTGGAATATTTAAGAAAGAAAATTCTATTATTATTGATGTTACAGATTTCGGAGCAGATCCAAGTGGTAAGAAAGATAGTACAGAAGCCATCTATGAAGCTATTGAATCAGCAAAGGAATATAATAATGAGGTAATTATTAATTTTCCAAAGGGTGAATATCAAATTTACAAAGATAACGCTCAAAAACGAGAATATCACACTTCAAATACAAATAGTATGGAAAATCCAATTAAAACTATAGGTATTTTAATTGAAGAACAAGAAGATTTAACTTTAGAGGGAAATGGTTCACTATTTAATATGCATGGTAATATGATGGCTATTGCTGTGGTTAAATCTGAAAACGTTAAACTAAAGAACTTTTCTTGGGATTTTGAAGTTCCTACAACATCAGAAATGACAGTTTTAGATATAGGTGTAGAGGATGATAAAAATTATATTGATTATTATATACCATCAAATTTTAGATATCAGATAGTAGATAATAATACAAATATTTTATGGACAAGTGAAGAAAGCCCATATACTGGTAAATATTATTGGACACAAAAAGGGCACCATAGTAATTCATATGCTGTAGTTATATATGATCCCGAAATAGAAGTTAGTAGAAGATATCAGTTAAGTTCTAGTCCTTTTAACGGAGTAAATACAATAACTCAACTTAATGAAAACACAGTTAGAATAATTTATAACAATGCAATTCCATATGGTCAAAAAATAGGTGTTGTAAATGAAATGTGTACTTCAGCAATGAGAGAAACAGCAGGAGCATTTATTTGGGAGAGTAAAGATACTGTATTAGAAAATATAAATATTCATTATATGCATGGATTTGGATTTTTAACACAAATGAGTGAGAATGTAACTTTTGATACCGTTAATTTTATGCCAAGAGAGGGGACAGGAAAGTATACAACAAGTTTTGCGGACTTAATACATGTATCAGGGGCAGCTGGTAAAATAACAATTAAAAACTGTAATTTTTCTCATGCACATGATGATCCAATTAATATACATGGAACATTTACAAGAGTAGAAGAAAAAATTGATAGTAAAACATTAAAATTAAAATATATACATTCTCAACAAGGTGGATTCCCGCAATATTATGTAGGGAATGAAGTTGCTTTCTTTACAAGAGATACATTAATGTCTCCAGATAATGAAGAAAAAATGTATACAGTAAAAGAAGTGATTCAAGCAGGTGAAGAAGGTAATGATTTAAGAACTATGATAGTAACTTTTAATGAAGAGTTACCAAGTGATATAGATGAAAAAATAGGAGATCAGCCAAAGTATGTTGCAGAAAATGCAACTTATACTCCAGAATTAGAGATAGTAGATAATATATTCCATACAATTCCGACTAGAGGAATTCTTTCAACAACAAGAAAATCAGTTTTAATAGAAGGTAATGAATTTAGGAATATGGGGATGGCTACTATATATTTATCAAATGATTCAGCTAATTGGTATGAATCAGGCCCTATAAGAGATTTAACTATAAGAAATAATAAGTTCTATATAAGAGAAAGTGGACAAATTGAGTGGAGATTTAAATCGGCAATTTATATTAATCCAGTAACATTAGGTGGAGCTTTACCTTCAGCAGAAAGTCCAATTCATAAAAATATAACTATTGAAGATAATGAATTTTATATGGAGCATGATGCAGTTGTAAATGCAGAAAGTGTTGAAAATTTAACTATAAGAAATAATAAAGTATTTAGAGATAATCCTAATGTTCAATTAAATTTATCTTTAGATAATACAACCTTAAATGAAAATGAAAAAGCAAATTTAACACTAGAAAGCACTGGAACACAGATTTCAGGAAATGAAGAAAACGTATTTTACTTTAGAGGTTGTAAAAATGTTATTTTAGAAGGAAACACATATGACGATGGATTAATAAAAAATGCAGTTGTTACAAATATGCCTTTAGATTACATTACAAATAGCGATGATATAACTTTAAATGGAAGTACTACTCCAAGTATGCCGGTAAATAATATTAAATATGTAAGTTTAAATCCAGCTGTAGCAACAGTTTCAGCTTCTGGTGAAATAACAGCAATATCTTCAGGTGAAGCTGAAGTATTAGCATATTATGTATGGAATAATACTTCAATTGAATCAAACAAAGTTACAGTAACAGTTGTTGGAGAAAGTTTAGAAAAAGCAGATAGTATTGAAATTACTAATAAAGATAATAGTATTATAGAAAAATTAAGTGAAGGTATTAAATTCAATGCAGAAGTATTACCAGAAAATCTTTCAAATCAAATAAAATGGTCTGTAACTAATATAGATGGTACTAGTACTACTAAGGCTACAATTGATGAAAGTGGTTTATTAACTGCAAAAGAAAATGGAGTTATTATTGTTAAAGCTAGTATAAATGGATTAGAAGCAAGTAAAACAGTAGTAATATCTGATGAAGCTACCTCATATATACCAAGCTATGTAAATATAGTAAATGAAAATTCCCAAAATTTAACTATAAGTGAAAATGGAGAATCAGCAATCATAAAAATGGAAAGAGGAGATTTATATAACAGTGATAATAATATAAGAAATCTTGTATTAATTGATGTACCAGATTCAGTTAGTGCAGATGATATGAGATTTACTGTTAAAGTAGATAATCTTCCGTTAGCTGAATCAAACAGATGGGATACTGCTTCAGTATTACTATTCAAAGATGTAGATAATTATATATCTTTAGGTAAAAAATCACATTATAATGGATTAGTTACTGTAAGAGAAGTAAATGCATCTGCTATAGAAAATGATAAAAGTGGAAGTGTAAATGAAAGTACTTTAATTTTTGATGTGTATAATAAAGATGGAAATGTCACTATTAGCTACAAAACTCCAGATGGTGAGTATATAGAATGGGGAAATTTAGATAGTTCTTTCTTAGGAGAAGATTATAAAATAGGTTTTGCTGTTTGGAACCATGATGGAAGAGATAAGGATGTAACATTCTCAAACCTTAAAATTGCAACTGGTTCAGAATATAATAAACAAGAAATTGAAGCTATAGATAGCATAAAACTTAAATCTACAAAAAATAATAAACCTACTATTTCAGATGTAACAATAGAAAATACATCAGTAAAAATAGGGGAAGAGCTTGAAGTTAGTTATAAATATTACGATGAAGATAATCATAATGAAGAAGGGTCTATTTACAAATGGGAAACTACAAGTGCTACAGGTAAAACAGTTGAATATACTTCATCTAAAACTTATATAGCTAAGATTTCAGGAAGTATAACCTGCACAGTTTATCCAAGAGATCAGTATAACAGATTAGGAGATCCAGTAGTTAGTAATAGTGTTGAAGTAAGTGAAAATAAAGTAAATGGAACATTAGAGAGTATAAAAATAAATTCAATAGAATTAAGTGGATTTGAATCTGAAAAGTATGAATATGATTATTATTTAACTAATAGTCAAAATAATTTAATATTATCAGGAGCATCAAATAATGATAGTGATAATATTAAGGTAACTTTAAATGGAGAAGTTATTTTTGATGATATAGATAAATTTAGTAAAGAAATTACTTTAAATAATAGTGGTGTAATAACTATTGAAGTTGATCCAGTAGGTTTATTTAAGAGTAAAAAAGTATATACAATAAATGTAAATAAGTTAGTAGATAACTATGCTAAGCTTGATACAATATCAATTGAAGAAATGGATATTAATATAAGTGATAATATTAATAGCTACTATCACTATAATGTTAACTCAGATATTAAAGACATAACGTTAAGGTTATCTGCAAATGAGAGAGTTGGAAGCATTAAGGTTTATGAAACTGAATATAGACGTGAAGTTATTAATAATTCACTAGACAACAATAAATTTGAAAATAATGTCACTTTAGCGTCAGGAAATAATCTTATATTTATTGAAGTTACTGCAAAGGATGGAGTAACAACTAGCAAGTATATTATAAATGTTGCAAGAATGCCTTCTAGAGATGCAACATTAAGTGATATAAAAATTAATGGAGATAGTATTGACGGCTTTGAAAAATCAAAATTAGAATATACTATTAAATTAACAGAAGAAGAAAGTAAAAATATTACTGTGGAGGCTACTGCAAATAGTTATTACTCAACTATAAGTATTACTAATAATAATGAAAGAGTGGAAGCAAACAAAAAAGATGTTGAATTAAAGCCAGGACTTAATGAAGTTGTAATAGCATGTAAGGCTGATGATTTATGGACAACTAATTATTATACATTAAAGATTTTAGTTTCATCAGATTCTAATGCAACATTATTATCATTAGAAACTCCAAATAACAATTTAGATCCTATTTTTGAATCAAATAAGACAGAGTATAGCATAACAACAAGTAAGCAAGATTTTGAGTTAGTTGCAGTAGCACAAGAGGAAAATGCAACTTTAGAAATTTCGATAAATGGAAATAAGCTTAAAGCAACTAATAAAATAGAAATAAATGAAAAGCTTGTGGCAGGTGAAAATTTAGTTTCAATTAAGGTTATATCACCAGATAAATTACAAGAAAAAATTTACAATATAAATATTACAGCAAATGAATTTGTTTATCTTTCAGATTTGAATTGGAATCCAGAGTCATATGTTGGTTATGGAACATTTAATAGAGATAAAGCACCAAATGGCGGAGTAATTACCTTATTAAAAGATGGAGATGTTAAAAGTTTTGAAAAAGGGATTGGGGCACATGCTCAATCTGAATTAATTTTTGATATAGAAGGTAAGGGATATGAAAGGTTACAAGGATTTGCTGGTGTTGATTATAGCCAAGCTACAAGTTTAAATGGGCAAGTAACATTTAAAGTGTTATTAGATGGTGTAGAAGCATTTAATAGTGGAGAAATAAATGGAAGTTCTGAATGTAAGGAATTAGATTTAGAATTAAATGGAGTTAAAGAAGTTAGATTAATAGCATTATCAGGCCTTAATAATTGGAACGATCATGCTGTATGGGCTGATGCTAAGTTTTTAACTACTTTTGATGAGGTTATACCTCCAGTTAAGGATGCTGATTACAATGATGATGGTGTTATAGATATTAAGGATTTAGGAATGGCATCTAAAAATTATGGTAAAGATATACCACAATATGATATTAATAATGATAATATTATAGATAAATATGAAATACAATTTATAATGGATAAGATATTAGAAAAATAAATCGATTAAAAAGCTGCTATAAGACTGTAAAGTTTTGTAGCAGTTTTATTTTTTTAAGTTATAAACTTAAAAACTTAATTTTAATTATATATCAAAAATTAATTTATAAAATTTAGTGTTAAAATTTAATAAATTAAGTAAACTAAAAGTGAACGGATATAAAATTATACAAAAAGGAGAATGAAATGGAAAAAAATATACTTAAAAATATAGAAGAGCATCTGTTAAATGATGAAATTCCATCAACTTATTTAAAAGAAATAAGGTCGTCATTAAAAGACACTCCATTAGAAATAGTTCTTAGATTAAAAGGAACTATGCAAAATCCAGAGTTTCATCCAGAAGGGGATGTGTGGAATCATACATTAGAAGTTGTTGATATAGCAGCAAAGCTTAGGGAGTTTGCAAATAATAAAGAAGCCTTTATGCTTGCAACATTTTTTCATGATATAGGAAAGATAACAACTACAAAAAAGAATAAGCAAGGAAGATGGATTTCTTACAATCATGATACTGAAGGAGAAAAAATAATAAGAGAAATATTAGATAATTATGATATAAATGAAAATAAGAAAGAAATAATAATAAATTTAGCTAAATATCATATGCATCATATTTATATAAATAAGGATTTACCATTTGGAAAGCCAGAAGCAATGATTAAAACAGTTGATATGAATGATATGCTTTTAATGTTCTTAAGTGATAAATTAGGAAGAGGTCAAAAAGAAAAAGATAAGAAAATGAAAGAAATTGAGGAAGTAAAAAGTATTTTAGAAAAGTTGAAAAATAATAATCAATTAAATTTCCCTAAAGAAAGTGAATTTTTTGAAAAAATTATAAAAAAATTATAATTTACATATATTCACTTATGAATATATTTAAACATCTCATCATAGTATTAGTATACAGCTATATATTAGGAGGTGTTTAAAATGAATATATTAAATAAACTTAATTTTAATTATAAGGAAAATAAGCTATTTTACATGATGGTTTTTGTATTCTTTTGCGTGGGTATTGTACTAGGTACATATATGGTAAAATATATGAATTTAAATGACTCAACAGATCTTGCTGGCTATTTTTCATCTTTTACAAAAAGTATTACAGAAGATCCAGTAAATAATAAAGTTTTGCTTATTGATATATTAAAGAAAAATTTAATGCTAATAGGGATTATTATAGTACTTGCATTTACTGTATTTGGTACACCGTTTATATTACTTGTAGATTTAATTAAGGGTTTTACATTAGGATATACATTTAGCTTTTTAATTTCTACTTTTGATGGAAAAGGTATTTGGCTTGCGTTAGTATCCATATTGCCTCAAAACATAATATATATTCCATGTTTTATAGCTCTTAGTATTGTAGCTATAGAATTTTCTTCAACAAAACTGCGAGATAGGTTCTTTAATAAGAGTAAAGTAAATACAATAGTAGAGAGAGAACTAATTTTTAAAGTAGGAGTTTTATTATGTGTATTCATGGTAGGGACCTTAGTGGAAGCATACCTTAGTCCAGGTTTAATAAGGTTTGTTGTTACCAATGTTTATAAAGTTATTTAATCTGTGATAATATAGAGGAATTTTAAAATAATTGTCGAATAATATAAAATAAGATGGGAATGGGGATAGTTATGAAAGAGATAGTAAACGAGTATAGGGAATCATTACTTCAAAGTCATAAAAGTGAAAATACAGTTTATGCCTATGTTACTGATGTGAATTTATATATAAAATATTTAAATAGTAAAGATATATATTTAGACGAAACAGATAATGTAACTGTTAAAGCGTATATAGATCACCTTTTAGAAGAAGGAAAATCAGAAAGGTCTATAAGTAGAATAGTAATTAGTTTAAGGAGCTTTTATAATTATTTAAAAGAGCATAAAATAATTAGAGATATTCCTAAAATATATTATAAGAGCAGTGATACTTCTAAAAAGTTACCAGAAATACTTACTGTTGAAGAAGTTGATAGAATAATAAAGATAGTAGATAAAGATTGTAATAAAGGTATAAGAGATAATGCATTATTAGAACTTATGTATGCAACTGGAATGAAGGTTTCTGAAATAATTAATCTGTCAGTTGAAGATGTAAACCTTGAATTATCATATGTAAGGTGTCATGATAACAAAAATTATGAAAGACTTATACCAATTGGTAGAAGTGCACAACGTGCAGTGCAAGATTATTTAAAAATAAGAGATATTATAGCATGTCAAGGTGTACCAAATCTTTTTGTAAACTTAAATGGAAATCAACTAACTAGACAAGGAGTATGGAGAATTGTAAAAGAATATTCTCATAAAGCTGGTATAAATAAAGATGTAAACTTAAATACATTTAGACATTCTTTTGCAGTACATTTATTACAAAATGGTGCAAATGTAAGAGCTGTACAAAAATTACTTGGAAATCAAGTTTTAACTTATATGGATACCTATTATGAAATAATAAATAATGATAAAATAAACTTAGTTTATAAAAATACCCATCCAAGGGCATAAGCATTAAAAAAGGGGCTTAAATTAGGAAGGAGATAAACAATATGAAAAGAGCTATTTTAATAGTATTAGATAGTTTAGGAGTTGGAGAATTACCAGATGCTAAAAATTATGGAGATGAAGGAAGTCATACTTTAGATAATATTTGCAAAGCTTGTGGAAAGTTAAATATAGATGAGTTAGAAAAGTTAGGTATCGGTAACATTGAAGGAGTTACTATGCCAAAAGCTTGTGATTCTGCTATAGGTGCATATGGAAGATCAAGCGAAAAATCAATGGGTAAAGATACAGTAACAGGACACTGGGAAATAGGTGGAGTAATTTTAGAAAAACCACTTAATACTTACCCAGATGGTTTTTCAAAGGAAATCATTGATGAATTCTTAAAGAGAACAAACAAGGAAAATATATTAGGTAATACAGTTGCATCAGGAACTGCTATAATAGAAGAATTAGGAGAAGAGCATGTAAAAACTGGATACCCTATAATTTATACTTCTGCTGATAGTGTTTTCCAAATAGCTGCACATGAAGATGTAATTCCAGTTGAAGAATTATACAAAATGTGTGAAATAGCAAGAGAAATGTTAGTAGATAAATGGGCTGTTGGTAGAGTTATAGCAAGACCATTTACAGGAGAAGTAGGAAGCTTTAAGAGAACATCAAATAGAAGAGATTATGCTTTAGATCCATTTAACAAAACTATGTTAGAGTATTTAAAGGAAAGTGGAAAAGAAGTAGCTGCAGTTGGTAAGATTGAAGATATATATAATAAGAAGGGTGTTACTCTAGCTGTTCACACAAAAAATAATATGGATGGAGTAGACAAAACTTTAGAATATATGGATACTGTTAAAGAAGGGCTTATATTTACTAACTTAGTTGATTTTGATATGCTTTATGGTCATAGAAATGACGCAAAAGGTTACGGAAAAGCAATAGAAGAATTTAATGACAGATTACAAGAAATATATGCAAAAATGACAGATGAAGATATGCTAATTTTAACAGCAGACCATGGATGTGATCCTACAACTGCAAGCACAGACCACTCAAGAGAGTACATTCCAATACTTGTATATGGTAAAAATTTAAAAGGAAATGTTAATTTAGGAACTAGAGAAACTTTTGCAGATATAGGAAAGACTATTTTAGATTTCTTTAATGTAGAAAATGAATTAGTAGGAAAAAGTTTTTTAAATGACATAAGAAAATAGCTTTAGGAGGAAGACTTTTATGAGAATGTATGATTTAATAATGAAAAAGAGAAAAGGTGAAGAGCTAACAACAGAGGAAATTAACTTTTTTGTAGATGGATTTACAAAAGGTGAAATTCCAGACTACCAAGCTTCAGCTCTTTTAATGGCTATATTCTTTAATAAGATGAACAAGAGAGAAACAGCAGATTTAACTAATGCAATGGTAGAATCAGGAGACAAAATAGATTTAAGTAATATTAATGGTATTAAAGTTGATAAGCATTCAACTGGAGGAGTTGGAGATAAAACTTCAATATGTTTAACACCACTTGTTGCATCACTTGGAATACCAGTTGCTAAGATGTCAGGAAGAGGTCTAGGTCACACTGGAGGAACTATTGACAAATTAGAAACATTTAAAGGATTTTCAGTAGAGCTTACAGAAGAAGAATTCATGAACAATGTAAATTCTATAAATATCGCAATAATGGGGCAAAGTGGTAACTTAGTTCCAGCTGATAAAAAATTATATGCACTTAGAGATGTAACTGCAACTGTTGATAATATGTCATTAATTGCATCAAGTATTATGAGTAAAAAACTTGCAAGTGGTGCTGATGCAATAGTTTTAGATGTTAAGGTTGGAGATGGTGCTTTTATGAAAACACCAGAAACAGCTAAAGAATTAGCAACAGAAATGGTTAACATAGGAAATATGTTAGGCAGACAAACAATAGGTGTTATTTCAGATATGGATCAGCCTCTAGGATATGCTATAGGAAATAGTTTAGAAGTTATTGAGGCTATAGAACTACTAAAAGGAAATGGTCCTAAAGACTTATTAGAATTAACTTTAACATTAGGATCAAATATGCTTCTTTGTGCTAAGAAAGCAGACACTGTAGAAGAGGCAAGAAAACTTTTATTAGAAAGCATTGAAAATGGTAAGGGATTAGAAAAGCTTAAGGAATTTGTAGCAGCTCAAGGTGGAGATATAACTCCAATTGATGATTATAGCAAGTTCCCTAAAGCTAAATATATAGAGCCAGTTGTTGCACCAAGAGATGGATATATTACTAAAATTAAAGCAGAAGCATTTGGTCTTATTGCTATGGAACTTGGAGCAGGACGTGCAACTAAGGAAAGTGAAATAGATTTAGCTGTAGGTATAGTTTTAAATAAAAAGAGAGGGGAAGCTGTAAGCAAAGGAGATGTATTAGCTTACATACACTCTAACGATATTTCTAAAATAGAAAAAGCTAAAAATAGTATATTAGAAGATATTATAATTGAAGATAAATATGACCTTAATATACCATTAATATATGATATAGTAAGATAACTTGAAAAAATATGATAAAAAGAGTTAAAACTTCTTTTTATCATATTTTTTATTTTCTTGGAAATAATAAACTTGAGAAGGAGGAGAACAAATGAAAAATAAAGTTATAAGTAAAATTTCTATTATTTTATTAAGTGTAATATCCTTAATTACATCAATACCTTTTGTAAATACAAAGGCAGACACTATTAATTATGAGGATTGCTATTATGATGTTAATACTTCTACTACAGAAGAGGGAATGACTGTAGATGCAAAAAGTGCTTTATTAATTGAACCTAGTAGCGGTACAGTATTATATGAAAAAAATCCAGATGAAAAATTTGCACCAGCATCTGTAACAAAAATAATGACAATGTTACTTGCTATTGAAGCAGTAGATAGTGGGAAAATCAAATTAAGCGACACCATAGTTTGTAGTGAAAATGCTAAAAAAATGGGTGGAAGCACTATGCTGTTAGATACAGGAGAAGTAAGAACTGTTGAAGAAATATTAAAAGGTATAGCTATTGCTTCAGGAAATGATGCAGCTGTAGCTATGGCAGAATACTTAGGTGGAACAGTAGATGCTTTTGTTGAAATGATGAACAAAAGAGCTCAAGAACTTGGAATGAATAATACAACTTTTAAAAATTGTAATGGTTTACCAGAAGAAGGACATTTAACAACTGCTAGAGATATTTCTATAATGTCATTAGAATTATTAAAACACCCTCAAATATTAAAATATACAGGAACATATATGGAAACAATATCAGAGGGAAGAAAGAGTCCAATAGAACTTGTAAATCATAATAAATTAGTAAGATTCTTTGAAGGCTGTGATGGATTAAAAACAGGATATACACAAGAAGCTAAATATTGTATATCAGCAACTGCAATGCGTAATGGTGTTAGAATGTTAACTGTAATAATGGGAGCACCAACATATAAAATAAGAAATCGTGATGCAAGTATGCTAATGAATTATGGTTTCTCTAAATTTGAAGGTAAAAAATTATTTGCAAAAGATGATGAAATTGAAAAAGTATATTTAGGCAAAAATACAGATAGATACTTTATAGCAAAAGCTAAAAATGATTTATATATAGCAATGCTTAAAGGTACAGAAGGAGAACCGGAAAAGAACTTAGTATTAGAAGAATTAAAAGATTCCTATACAGAAGGTGAATATGTAGGAAAATGTGAAATTTACATAGGTGATACTAAGGCAGGAGAAGTAGAATTATATTGTGATAGAGATGTAGAAAAAGCAGGCTTCTTCGATAATGTTAAATACAATATGAAACACTTATTTAAAAAAGGTGTTTAATTAAATTATAAATAAGTAAGATGATTAAAAGTTCATGATATAAATTGTAAAGAGCGTTATAAATGTTCTTTACAAAATATCATGAACTTTTCTATATCCCTTTTAATAGTAACCTATATTAATTAATTTCTAATATACAATCTAATAATTCAGCTGGTGTTTTTACAATAAAATCAGCTCCGGATTTTTCTAATTCACCATCTTTTGCATATCCAAACGTAACTCCAATACTTGTAGTACCAGATTCTTTTGCACCTATTATATCATGTTTACGATCTCCAATCATAACTGTTTGTCCAGGGGCAGCACCAAGTTGTTTAAGTACCTCACAAATAACTTCTGATTTTTTTGTTCTTGTTCCATCAAGTTCACTTCCAATAATTAAATGAAAGTATTCACTTAAGTTGAATTTTTCGCAAATAGGAACAGCAAAGTGGGTAGGTTTGCTAGTGGCAACTGCCATTATATATCCATGCTCTTTTAATTTACTTAATACTTCTGGTATTCCGTCAATTACACTATTTTCAAGTAATCCAATAGTAGAAAATCGTTCTCTATAATACTTTATTGCAAGTTCTGCTTTTTTTATATCAAAACCGTAAGATTCCATAAATGAATCTAATAGTGGTGGTCCAATAAATGAAATTAGGTTTTCACATTCCTCTTCAATTCCAAATTTTCTAAGTGCATATTGTACACTTTTAGTAATCCCATCTTTAGGATCTGTTAATGTTCCATCTAAATCAAATAATAAGTATTTTTTCATCCTTAAATGTCTCCTTATATTTTTATTAATATATCATAATATTAATTGGTAATTAGAGATTTAACAACTAAAGATTGTCTAAAGATAGACGTAACTTAAAATAGCCTTTGAAATTAGGATAGATTTGTAATAAAATGAATAAGGAGGATGGTGATAATATTGAAGAGAGGTATTATAGTATTAGCGTTATTAATGTTACTAACAGGATGTAGTAATAATATAAAAGAAGAAAATAATAATACAGTTGAAAATAATGTAGAAGAAAGCCAAGGAGTTAATGAAGAGAAACAGGAAAAGGTTTACTCTGAATTTGAAGGCCTTGGAAAATTATATACTGTAAATAAGAACATTGTAGAATTAGAAGATGGAACTCAAATTTATGATAATTGGGGGGAAACTCCTTATATATATGGAGAATATTTAGAAGTAGATTTTGCAGTTGACTTAATTACAGAATATTTATTAGGTAATGATGGAATATATGCAAATGTAATAGAAAGCTTTGATGGTGAAAGTGAAGATGTTGCTTTAATTAGTGAAGGTGAAAAAGAAAGGTTAGTTGAATCTACTGATTTTTTAAGAGAACAAATGGGAATTGAGGCAGGAGGTCCTATTTATTTTAACTTAAACAAAGTTATTTATAACGGAAAAGTAGGAGAAGATAGTTCAGGAGTATCTATAGAAATTAGAGGACATATATCAGCATACCAAGGATATTATGCATCTATATCAACATTTACAGTAGAAGTATATAAAAAGAACGGTAAGTTGTATGGAATAATAAGTTAATTTAAAAGCCTATAAATAGTATGAAAAGTTATTCATCTATTTATAGGTTTTTTTATTATTAAATTTAAATCTTAAGTAAAGCTTGTTAAGTAGAAATAAGGGTTTAATTTTTAATACGTAATGTAAATATTCGACAATGTAGGTATGTTGTTTAATATACCTATGTTATTTAATATAAGTAAATATAATTTAATATGCTTTAAAGTTGAATATTGAGATAAAGATAGATAAAAAAGGTTATGATAGAAAGCCTAAATTAAATATCTCTAAAATATAATATATATAGTTTAGAAATTGAAAGAGGGGAGTTACGTGACAGAAATTATTCTTCTAATTTTTTTGCCGTTACTAGTAGCTTTAATTTTATTATTAACAAGGGAAGAAAAATACACAAATGCAGTAATAAAGTTATCAGTGATATTTATCGGAGCGTTAGCTATAGGGGTTGCGTTTAAATACTATAATAATCCTAATAGATTTCATTTTATAAATAATGATTTAGTTAGCCTAATAATGATACTTATAGAAATTGCAATGACAATATATATAATTTCATATTCATTAAAATCAAGAAAAGGTTTGACTGCACTATTATCTTTTATTTCTTTGGTATTAATGATATGGGTAGAAATGAATGGGCAAGAAACAAGCTTTGATTTAGAACATCATTTATTTATAGATAAGTTATCGATAATTATGGTTTTAATTATTGCAATAATAGGAGGTTCTATTTGTGTATATGCAATATCATATATGAAAGATTTTCATAGCATTCATAAAGAGGTAAGAGATAGGAAAAATGTGTTTTTTTCAATAATGTTTATTTTCCTATCTGCAATGTTTGGAATAGTTTTATCAAATGATTTAACTTGGATATATTTCTTTTGGGAAATAACTACTTTAAGTTCTTTTCTACTTATTAAATATACTGAAACTAAAGAAGCTGTTAACAATGCATTTACAGCACTATATATGAATTTAATAGGTGGTGTTTGTTTTGCAATAGCAATTATATATTTAAGAGTGAACTTTAATATTTGGGATCTTAAAGGAATAATATCATTGGCAAGTGAAAATAGTAAGGCTTTAACAATACCTGCTATATTAATAGCTATTGCTTGCTTTTCAAAATCAGCACAATTACCATTTTCAAAGTGGATATTAGGAGCTATGGTAGCACCAACTCCAAGTTCTGCATTGCTTCACTCATCTACAATGGTTAAGGCTGGGGTATATTTGTTAATTAGAATTTCACCTATATTATCAGGAAATATTGCAGGAGATTTAGTTTCTTTTATAGGGGGAATAACATTTGTACTTATGTCTATTATAGCAATTTCACAAAATGATGCTAAAAAGGTATTAGCATATTCAACAATGGCAAATTTGGGGCTTATAACTGCTTGTGCAGGTATAGGAACATATGAATCTATTTGGTCAGCAATTCTTTTAATAATATTTCATTCAGTATCAAAATCACTTATGTTTTTATCAGTTGGAGCAACAGAACATGTCATTGGAAGTAGAGATATTGAAGATATGCATGGGTTAATAATAAAGTTGCCAGAAATGGCGTTAATGATGGCCATTGGTATTGCAGGAATGTTCTTAGCACCATTTGGTATGCTTATATCAAAATGGGCTGCTTTAAAGTCATTTATTGATTCAAGAAATATAGTAATAGTACTTTTAATTGCTTATGGAAGTGCAGCAACGCTTTTTTATTGGACAAAGTGGCTTGGAAAGATAGCAGCAGTTAGGCATAAAAATGATAGGGTAAAGTGTACTGTAAAAAGAGGAGAATGGAGTGTTTTAATTGCTCAAGCTGTAATAACTATAGTGTTATGTTTTTTATATCCTCTAGTATCAAAGGTGTTAATAGTACCATTTATACATGAAATGTTTAATATATCAGAAGTTAATATTATATCTCAAGCAAACCAAGAAATATTAACTATTATGCTTGCTGTTATAGTAGTTTTACCATTTGGAATGAGATTTTTAACAAGTAGAGGAGAGAATATATCTTCAATATATATGGCTGGAGTAAATAGTGGAGATGATAAAAAGTTTTATAGTGCATATGGAGATAAGAAAAGCTTATATTTATCAAGTTGGTATATGAATAATATCTTTGGAGAGAAAAAGCTATTACCTATAGGTATATATATATCGCTTATTATTATAATTGGTTTTTCTGCTTATGCTATAGGAGGGATATTATAATGAATTATATAAATGGAATATTATTTATAATTTTTGCTCCAATTATAGGTGGATTATTACAGGGCATAGATAGAAAAATATCTGCTAGAATGCAGGGAAGAATAGGGCCACCTATATTACAACCATTTTATGATGTAAAAAAGCTTTTATCTAAGGAAGTTATAGTTATAAATAAAGCAGAAAAGTTTTTTTTAGCATTCTTTTTAATATTTATGATTTTTACAGGTGCTATTTTCTTTTGTGGTGGTGATATATTATTAGTTACCTTTGCTTTTACTTTAACTAGTATCTTTTTAGTTATTGCAGCATACTCAACTAATTCACCATTTAGCACTATTGGTGCAGAAAGAGAACTACTTCAAATGATGTCTTATGAGCCAATGGTATTACTTACAGCAGTTGGATTTTATCTTGCAAAAGATAGCTTTAATGTAAAAGATATAGTTGTTGGTAATGTGCCTCCAATAGTATATTTACCAGGAGTATTTTTAGGATTTGTGTTTATTCTTACAATTAAGCTTAGAAAATCACCTTTTGATTTAAGTGCTTCTCATCATGCACATCAAGAGTTAGTAAAGGGAATAACTACAGAATTCTCAGGAAAGACATTAGCAATAGTAGAAATAGCCCATTGGTATGAAGATGTTTTATTATATGGATTTGTATATATATTCTTTAGATTTAATAATCCAATGAGTATTTTATTAGCATTAGCTATGTGTGTAGTAGTATATATTGTTGAAATACTTATAGATAATACTTTTTCAAGGGTAAAGTGGCAAGCTTTATTAAGCAGTTCATGGATTGTAAGTGGAACTATTGGATTTGTAAATATATTTATTTTATCTTTGCTTTAATAAATAAGAAGACTTCAGGAGGGACTTAATATGAGTACTTTAAAAAAATCACCTTGGATAATACATTATGATGGGTCAAGCTGTAATGGATGTGATATAGAGGTTTTAGCTTCATTAAGTCCATTATATGATGCAGAAAGGTTTGGTGTAATAAATACTGGAGATCCAAGACAAGCAGATATTTTAGTTATTACAGGAGCTGTTAATGAAAAAAATTCAGAAGTAATTAAGCAAATTTATGAACAAATGCCTAATCCAAAAGTTGTTATGGCAGTTGGAATTTGTGCCTGTTCTGGAGGCATATTTAAAGACTGCTATAACATATTAGGTGGAGTAAATAAAATATTGCCAGTAGATGTTTATGTAATGGGATGTGCAGCAAGGCCAGAAGCAATAATTGATGGAATAATAAAAGCTGTAGATATTTTAGATAAAAAATATGTAGAAATGAAAATGGCAAAGAGTAAAAAAGGGGATATAGAGAATGGAGAATAGTTATAAGGATGAGGAATTAGATTTAAAAGAATTATTAAATATGGCTTACAAAATGAATGAAGAAAAATATAGATTAGTTCAAATATGCTGTACAGCATTAAAGGATATTTATAATTTAAATTATTCATTTAGTAAAGGATATGAATTTGTAAATTATACTATAAAAATTACAAAGGATGATGAGATTCCAAGTATAAGCAATATATTTAAACCAGCATTTTTATATGAAAATGAAATGAAAGATTTGTTTGGAATAAAAATTAAATATATAGCTATTGATTATAAGGGACATTTTTATGATATAAAAGGAAAAACACCATGTGAAATAAATAGAGATGAAGAAGGTGAAAAGTAATATGAGTAATAGAAGTATAGTTCCTTTTGGACCTCAACATCCAGTACTTCCAGAACCAATTCATTTAGATTTACTTTTAGAAGATGAAAAAGTAATAGAAGCTATTCCAACTTTAGGCTTTGTTCATAGAGGACTTGAAAAATTAGTAGAAAAAAGAGATTTTAAAGATTATGTTTTCGTTGCAGAAAGAATTTGTGGTATTTGCAGTTTTATGCATGGAATGGGATATAGTGAAGCAGTAGAAGAGGTAATGAATATAAAAATACCAGACAGGGCTGAATATCTAAGGGTATTATGGGCAGAATTATCAAGAATTCATAGTCATATATTGTGGCTTGGATTACTTGGTGATTCATTAGGATTTGAAAGTCTCTTTATGCAATGCTTTAGAATTAGAGAAAAAATATTAAATTTATTTGAATTAACTACTGGTGGAAGAGTAATATTTTCAGTTTGTAAAATTGGTGGAGTTAGACGTGATATAGATGATGAAAAGTTTAAAATTATATCAAAAACTCTTAATGAAGTAAAGGAAGAGCTTAATGAGATTAAAAAAGTATTTTTTGATGATTACTCTGTAAAGCATAGATTAGTTGGTGTAGGAGTATTATCTAAAGAAGATGCTTATGAACTTGGGTGTGTAGGTCCTATGGCAAGAGCTAGTGGAATTAATTATGATGTAAGAAATTTAGGCTATAGTGCATATAAAGATTTAGAGTTTAATACCATCGTAGATAATAATGGAGATTCTTATGGAAGATGTATAGTAAGGTTTAATGAAATATATGAATCTATAAATATAATTAATGAAGTAATAGGAAAAATACCTAAAGGAGAAATAGAAACTAAGGTTATTGGAAATCCTAAAGGGCAATATTTTGCAAGGCTTGAACAACCTAGAGGTGAAGTTATATATCATATAAAAGGAAATGGCACTAAATTTTTAGAGAGAATGAGAGTTAGAACTCCAACCTTTGCAAATATGCCAGCGTTATTTAAGCTTTTACAAGGCTGTGATTTAGCAGATGTTCCAGTGCTTATATTAACTATAGATCCTTGTATAAGTTGTACTGAGCGTTAATAAGTTATAGGGAGCAAAATAATATGAGGATTATGAAATTTTTAGATACAATTATAAAAAATGTATTTAATAAACCTAAAACTATTAATTATCCTAATGAAGAAAAGAAAAATTATGAAATAACAAGAGGCCATATTGAAATAGATATGGATAAGTGTGTTTTATGTGGACTATGCAGTAAAAGGTGTCCAACCTCAGCAATAACTGTAGATAGGCAAAATAAAGAATGGAAGATAGATAGGCTTAAATGTATTCAATGTGGTTATTGCTGTGAAAGCTGTGGTAAAAAGGCTTTAACAATGAAAAATGAATATATAAAACCAGTAGATACAGAAAAGATTGATGAATTTTCAAAATAGATAAAGAATAAAGTTTTAAAGATATCTATAAATATAAAATATATAAGATAAAAGGTATTAAAGAATATAGGGGGCAATGATATGTCAATATTAAAAAGATTTACTGATATAATGTCATGCAATATTAATGCATTATTAGATAAAGCTGAAGATCCAGCAAAAATGGTAGATCAATTAATAAGAAATTTAAATGAGGATTTAAATAAAGTAAAAGCAGAAACTGCATCTGTTATGGCAGAGGAAGTAAGGGCAAAAAGAGAAGTAGATAGTTGTAAGGCTGATATAAGCAAAATGCTTGAATATGCAAAAAGAGCTGTTGATGCAGGAAATGATGATGATGCAAGACAGTTTTTATCTAAGAAAGCTAGATTAAGTGAAAATTTGGTAAACTTAGAACAGAGATATGGAATAGCTAAAGCAAATAGTGACAAAATGAAAGAAATGCATAAAAGATTAACTGATGAAATAAATGAACTTAATGATAAAAGGAATACTATAAAGGCTAAGATTGCAACAGCTAAGGCACAAGAAAAGATAAATAAAATAGGGTCATCATTAAAAAGTTCAAAATCAAGCTTAGATGTTTTTAGTAGAATGGAAGAAAAGGCAAATAGAATGCTTGATGAAGCTAATGCAATGGCAGAATTAAATGAAGAAAAAAGAGATGAAATAGATGATTTAATGAGTAAATATTCTTCAAGTAATTCATCAGTAGAAGATGAGCTTGAAAGCTTAAAGAATTCAAAGGATTCTTCCATTGAAGATGAACTATATAATCTTAAAAAAACTAAAGAGGAATAATAAAAAAATTTAACAAAGGGTAGAAATTAGGAGGTTTTTATGGGGTTATTTAGTAATCAGTTTTCGGACATTATTGAGTGGAATGAAAGTAGAAATGATGTGCTTTTTTGGAAATGGAGAAATAGTGAAATAAAAAAGAATAGTAGGTTAATTATAAGACCAGGTCAAGATGCTATTTTTTTATATAATGGAAGAGTAGAAGGTATATTTACAGAAGAGGGAAACTATGAAATAGAAACAGAAATACTTCCATTTTTATCAACATTGAAAGGATTTAAGTTTGGATTTAAATCAGGGATTAAAGCAGAAGTTTTATTTATTAATACTAAAGAGTTTTTAGTTAAGTGGGGAACTAAAAGCCCTATAAATATACCAACTCCTAATATGCCAGGTGGTATGCCAATAAGAGCCTTTGGTTCTTTTAATGTTAAAATTTCAGATCATATGGTATTAATAGATAAAATAGCAGGAATAAAAAATCAATTTACAGTAGATGATGTTAAACAAAGAGCATTAGCAACCTTAGATCAATTATTGATGAAGTGGATAGTAAGAGAAGGTAAGGATATGTTTAACCTTCAAGCTAATTCTTTTGAAATAGCAAAGGGAATAAAAACAGATTTAGATATGGAAATGATTAAAATTGGACTTACAGTTACAACATTAAATATAGAAAACTTTAGCTATCCAGAATCAGTTCAAAAAATTATAGATAAAAATGCAGCATATGGAATGGTAGGAAATGTAGGACATTATCAAAATGTAGCTATGGTAGAATCTATGGAGAAAAATCCTAATAATTCTATGTCATATGTAGCACAAGCAGCTATAGGAATTCAAATGGGAATGAATATTGCCAAAGAAATGAAAAGTAATATTAATAATAATGAAAGTAATAATTTACAAGGCAATGTTAAAGGTATAGTATGTACCAATTGTGGAGAAGTTATAAATAAAGAAGCAAAGTTCTGTCCTAATTGCGGTTCAAAAGTTAAAGAGATAGAAGCAAAAAGCAAAGGAAAACAAAAATTCTGCACAGAATGTGGTGCTGTAATTAAAGAAGGGTGTAAATTTTGCTCAGAGTGTGGAAATAAGGTTAATTAAGAATATCGTATTATGATTCATTATTTATATTTTAATAAAGTCAGCTTAGGCTGACTTTATTATTGAATAATAGGTAAAATACTAATAAAGTATAATAAATACAATTTATTTATAAAAATAAAAATGTTTTTTTAAAAAAGTAGTTTACATAAGGATAAGTTCTTAAGGAGAATAGAATGATTATACAAAAGGAATTTTATGATAAAAGCGCTTTAGAAGTTGCAAAGGAGTTACTAGGAAAAGTATTAGTTAGAGAAGTTGATGGAAAGATTTTAAAGTCTAGAATAGTTGAAACAGAAAGCTATATAGGAGCCATAGATAAAGCCTGCCATGCTTATAATGGAAGAAGAACAAAAAGAACAGAAATACTATATGATGAATATGGTCTTTCATATGTATATTTTATATATGGTCTTTATCATTGCTTAAATGTTGTAACAAATAAAAAAGATATTGCAGAAGCAGTTTTAATTAGAGCAGTAGAGCCATTAAATGAATTTGATTATTTAGCAAATATAAGATTTAAAAAAGATTATAATCAGTTGAAAAAAGCTGATATAAAAAACTTAACAAATGGTCCATCTAAGCTTTGCTTAGCATATTCAATAGATAGAGATATGAATGGTAGACAGTTATATACTAAAGGTCCTATTTATATAGAAGATGATAATTATAATAATTTTGAAATAGTTGAAACTAAGCGCATAGGCATAGATTATGCAGAAGAAGCTAAAGATTTTTTATGGAGATTTTATATTAAAGATAATATTTATGTATCTAAAAAGTAAGGAATATATAATATGTTAGAGTTAAAAATATATAATAAATCTTTAGATAGAAGTTAATTTAAAGAAATTATAAAGTAATATATAAAAAATATTAATTGTAATTTATACCATATTATGTATGTGTTTTTTGTGAAATATTCTGAATTAAAATAATTTAACATTATTTAAATGAAAAGTTTAGAAAAGTTATATATAATTAAAGTAAGAGTTACTTATAAAAAATTCATTAAGTATATAGTATTAATTAAAAATATTATTAGTAAAATATTATTAATTAAAGGGAGAGATACAAAGATGAGAGTAGCGTTAATTGCACATGACAAAAAGAAAGAGGCTATGATTGATTTTGCAAAGAGAAATGAAGAAAGGTTATCAAAACTTGAGCTTTTTGCAACAGGAACAACCGGTCTTAGAATTATGGAAAATACGAAATTAGAAATTCATAGACTAAAAAGTGGTCCTCTTGGTGGAGATCAACAAATAGGAGCTTTAATTTCAGAACAAAAGTTAGATTTAGTAATCTTCTTTAGAGATCCATTAACTGCACAACCACATGAGCCAGATGTTAATGCATTATTAAGATTATGTGATGTTTATGAAATTCCACTAGCAACAAATGCATCAACAGCTCAACTTGTTTTAGATGCAATTCATAATTAAATAGTTTACCCAAATTTAAGCTATAAATAAAAAATAAGCTATGCGATATTAATGCATGGCTTATTTTTTTATGTATAACGTTCACAGTATAGAGTGATACATTTACATTAATATTATATGAGTTTAATAACATATTATTCATATATACTTTACTTATTGTTAAAAGAAGAGTTAATGAAATTAAAAATAGTGCATATTTAAAGTAGTTATTTCATAGAATTTTTTTAGGAATAATAAAATTTAATGGAGCAAGAAATGAGCGTTAAAGTAGAGATATTTTCAGGATTTTTAGGTGCGGGTAAAACTCAGCTTATAAAAAAACTTATAGAAGAAGGATACTATAAAGATAGAATTGCCATAATTGAAAATGAATTTGGTGAAGTTAGTATAGATGGAGAAATTTTAAGTAGAACCAATACTTTAGTTAAAGAAATTAATGCAGGTTGTATTTGTTGCCAAGTTACAGGAGACTTTAAAGAATCAATTAAAGATGTAGTAGAAAATTGTAATGTAGATAGGCTTATAGTAGAGCCAACAGGTGTGGCAAAACTTAGTGATTTAAAAAATACATTTGAAGAAAAGGATTTAAAGGAAATAGCACAAATAGAAAAGATAATTACTGTAGTAGATAGTGAAAAGTTTAATATATATTTAAAAAACTTTAAAAACTTTTTTGTAAATCAAATAAAAAATGCAAATTTAATAGTACTAAGTAGAACACAAAACATAGAAGAAAATCAATTAAAGAAAGTAGAAGCTGAAATTAGAAAAATTAATAATAATGCCCAAATAGTATCTACACCTTGGAATAAGATAAAGGCAAAAGAGTTAATTCCTATAAAGCTTCAGTATAAAAATTTAAAGGAAAGTAACGAAAAGACAGAGGAAAAGAATGAAGATAAAAGCTTTAAAACAATGAGAAAATTAAGCTTTAGATCTAAGGCTGTAGTAAAAAAAGAAAAAAGCCTTGAAGAAATGTTTGAAACTTTTGCTCTTAAAATTGAAAAGAAATTATCAAAAGAAGAGCTAATTAGTAAATTTAATTTTATGAAGGATAATGAAGAGTTTGGGAAAATAGTTAGAGCTAAAGGCATTGTAAATACTAAAAATGGAACAGAGCAATTTAATTACACCTTAACAGAAATAGAAATGGAAGAGGTTAAGTATAAAGGTGAAGCTGTGATTTCTTTTATTGGAACAAACTTAAATAAAGATAAAATAAGTAAGTTCTTTTTATAAGAAGGTGAAAAGATGAAAATAGGTATTGAAGTTATAACAGGATTTTTAGGGGCTGGTAAGTCAGCCTTTATTAATTCCTTAATAGATAAGACTATAGTAGAAAATGAAAAAATTGTTGTTATGCTTTGTGAAAGTGGAAATACAACTGTAAAAGAAAGAAATTGCAATAACTTAAAGCAAGAAGAATATAAAGTTAATTCTAGTAAAGATATTAAAAAAGGTAATGATATAGGTTATGTTAAAGTAATAGAATTTATGGATGAAAGTGAAAAAATGAAAGACAAGCTTTTAGACATAATAAGCTCCTATAATCCAAATAGAATAATAATTGAATATAACGGAACTGAAAGCTTAGATTATCTTTATAG
Organism: Clostridium celatum DSM 1785; assembly: GCF_000320405.1. GTDB lineage: Bacteria > Bacillota > Clostridia > Clostridiales > Clostridiaceae > Clostridium > Clostridium celatum. Next base: position 86,582 of record NZ_KB291640.1, read on the forward strand.
AAGTGTTTTTAATAAAGAGATAGAAAAGAAATGCAGAATTTATACTATGTATTATATCTGTGATGGAGAGAATGTAGAATTTTATATAAAAAATATGGGAGATATTTTATTACCTTTTATTCAAAATAGTGATGTTATTGTAATTAATAATTATACAAAATTAAAATCTAGAGAAATAGAAAATAGAGAAAGTGAAAATATAAAAACTAAAAATGCAAGGCAAGAAAGAGATAATATAAAAAGTAGTAAAGATAACAAAAGTAGATATAGTAAAGACAATATAGAATCTGGAGATTGCTTACATAATATAATAAAGGATTTAGAAGCACTAAATAATAGAGCACATATAATACTTGCAAAAAATAATGAAGATATAAGTAAAGCTCTAGAAGAAAGTAATTTATTAGAAAGTAAAACAGTAAGGAATATTAGAGTAAAGCTACAAGATGTCTTAAAAAATAGTAAGCAGGTGAGAAAATGAATGTAATGAAATTAGAAGAGTGGATGTGGAGTTATCTTGGAATAATAATAGAAGCCTTACCTTTTTTATTAATAGGAGCAGTATTATCTGCTGTAATTCAAATATATGTATCAGATGAATTTATAAAAAAGATAATTCCACCCAATAGTATAATTGGATATTTAATTGCAGCATTATCAGGAATATTCTTTCCAGTTTGTGAGTGTGCTATAGTTCCCATAACAAGAAGTCTTATAAAAAAAGGTTTACCAGTTAGTGTAGGTATTACATTTATGCTAGCTGTTCCTATAGTAAATCCTGTTGTAATTATGTCTACATATTATGCATTTCCAGGTAATATAGATATAGTTTTATTAAGAACAATTGGAGGTGTTATAGGGGCCTTAATTGTAGGATTAACAATAGGCTTCTTTTATGATAAGAATGATAAAAAAGATGTTTTAAAAGATGAAAATAATATTAATTATTGTGACTGTTGTAGTTATAATAACAATTATTATATATCATTTAAAGGTAAACTAAGAAATTTAGTTATAAACGCTAGTAATGAGTTTTTAAATATAAGCATTTACTTTATAATAGGTGCATTTATATCAAGTATATTTGTAGTATTTTTCTAAGATGGACTTTTAGAAAATTTAGTAGCAGGAAATGCAGTTGGAATTATTATAATGATGCTTTTAGGATTTTTATTATCACTTTGTTCAGAAGCAGATGCTTTTGTTGCAAGAGGCTTTTTAGACAATTTTGGACCATATGGAGTTATAGCATTTTTAATATTAGGACCAATGATGGATTTAAAGAATCTTATTTTAGCTTTTGGGTTCTTTAAAAAGAAATTTGTATTTAAATTACTATTAATAATTATAATAGTAGTCTTTAGTATATGTTATTTATTAGCACTGCTATAATGAAAGGATAAAAACATGAAAAAATTTAATATTGATGAATTAATATGGTTTATTATTTTAATATTACTTGCAGCAGGTATTATATTTTTAATAAGAAGTGAGGAAATAACAAACTTTGTAAGTGCAGATATGTTGGTATATTTCTATATAAGTGTATTTATACTAGGTATATTTATTATATTTCAATTTAATAGAATTTTTACTGTAAGCAGAAAAATAGAAATAACCAATAAATTTATACCAATAACTTTTACATTAATTATAGGTGGTATATTATTTTTTATAATGCCTATTATGAGTAGTGATAATAACTTTTATGATGATTTATTACTATACTATAATGATGATGTAATTGTAATAGATAATGAAAATTACACTATACTAGATGACATAAATGAAAATAAGGAAAAATATGAAGGTAAAACAATGGTCTTTTTAGGATATATAGATGAAGAAAGTGAAGGAGTAGATGAAACTTTAATAACTAGAGAAAAAATTAGCTGTTGCCAAGCAGATAAGGAAAAAATACAGATAAAAGTAAAAGGATTAGATACATCAGTAAAAAGTGGACAATGGATAAGTATTGCTGGAAAAATATCCTTTGATGATGGTTTTTATATAAATGTTAATGACTATAGAATTCAAAATAAACCTAAAGATATATATTACCACGAGCACTTATAGTCTTGTTCTTTCATTATAAAATTGGTATTATAGAAGTTGCGAGATTTAAAATGAAGGCGGGATGAATTAATGGAATTGCCAAAGATAAAAGTGGCAGATTTTGAAGGACCCTTTGATTTATTACTACATCTTATAAAGAAAAATAAGATGAATATATATAATGTAGAAATATATAAGATAACAAATCAATATTTAGAATATCTTGAAAGTAGAAAGGTTATGGACCTTGAAATAACTTCAGAGTTTATTGTAGTAGCAGCTACATTAATTGAAATTAAATCTAAAAACTTACTTCCAAAGATAAAGGTAGAAGATGAAGAAAGCGAAGAAGATATTGAAAAGAAGCTACTTGAAAGATTAATAGAATATAAAAAGATTAAAGCTGTTTCTGAATTCTTTAAAGATAGATATGTAAGCGGTGGAGATGTATTTAGTAAAAAGCCTGAAATTATTGAAGAAGATAAAACTAAAGAAACTTCAAATAATGATGATATCCTTAGAAATACAACTTTACTTGATTTATATAATATTTATAATAAAGTTTTAGAAAACTATAGAGAGAAACAAAATAAAGTTAATGTAGTTCAAAAGAAGATTTATGTAGATAAATATAAAGTAGAAGACAAGATGAATGAGCTTTTAGACAAATTCAAATCAGAAGAAATAGTTGAATTTAAAAAACTAATGGAAGAAAGCTCTTGTAAACTAGAAACTGTAGTTACGTTCTTAGCACTGCTTGAACTTATTAAACTTAGAACTATAGCAGTATATCAAGATGAGAGTTTTGGAGAGATACTAATAAAGAGGAGGAAGGATTCTTGAGTTCAATAGATGTAACACAATATGAATTTGAAGAAGTTTCAAGAAAAGCAAAGATAAAATCAGCTGTTGAAGCTATGTTATTTGCCAGTGGTGAGCCACTAAGTTTAAAAGATTTAAGTCATAATTTAGAAATACAAGCTAAAGCATTAGAAGAAATACTTAAAGAAATGATTAATGATTATGAAGATGAAAATAGAGGAATAAAGCTTATAGCTATTAACGATGGATATCAATTAGTTACTAAGGCAGAAAATTCAGACTTTATCCAAAAGCTATTAAAAAAGAATAGAAGACAATCACTTTCTCAAGCATCAATTGAAAGTTTAGCTATTATAGCATATAAGCAGCCTATAACACGTATAGATATTGATGAAATTAGAGGAGTTAAATCAGAATCAGCTATACAAAAGCTTGTTGAAAAGAATTTAATTAAGGATATAGGACGTTTAGAAGTTCCAGGAAGACCAATACTTTATGGAACTACAGATGAATTCTTAATACAATTTGGACTTGAAACATTAAAGGAATTACCATCACTTGACCTTTATAGTGATGCAGAAACAGAAAATTCTTTAGATATGTTAAACAAAGCTATTTCAGAAATGGGAGAAGTAGCTGTAACTGAAGATAGTTAAGGCAATTTAAGTTAACAATATCTTATAGTATGGTTTAACATTTATAAGTAATAATTAAATTTTTTTGATTAACTATAAAATCAAAAAAGATGATGATATAAATTTTACGGCAAATTATATCGTCATCTTTTTTATGTCAACTTATAGTTGTTCATAAGGAGTTTGTAAGTTCGTGTTTTTTCTAAAACTTAATGGTTAAATATTATTCTGCTACGTTGTTATTGTGTGAATTTTTATCTTTGAAGAAGCTTTTTACTATATCTAGAACTTGTGGTACTGAATCCACTATTCTATCTACAGTTGTATCATAGTTTACTGGCAATAGACGTACTGTATCTTCTCTTATAATTAAAAAGGCTACTGGTTTTACAGAAACACCAGCACCAGAACCACCACCAAAAGGATACTGATCTTCAGAAGCTTTTGAATCTATATTAGGTTCACCAAATTCACTTCCAGCTGAAGCAAAACCAAAAGAAACTTTTGAAATTGGAATAATACAAGTACCGTCGCTGGTTTCAACAGTGTCTCCTATAACGGTATTAACATCAATCATATCTCTTAAGTTTTCCATGGTGCTTCTCATTAGATTTTCTACTTCATGTTTATCTGACATAAAATTCCCTATACAGGGTTCACCTCCTTATTTTTTAATAGACATTTTAAAATAAGTAATGCTATATAAATAATTTGAGCTAAATTAAAGGTAATTATACAACTTATTGAAAGCTCGTAAATTATTTCATCTTTAAAAATAGGATTAAATTTGTTTTTAAATTTTTTTACTTTAAAAACTATATTAAATAAGTAATAAAGAAATGGATTAATATTTGATAATAAACCATAAAATATTGCAGTATTAGATGAATCACTTAAAGAATACTTAATATTGCCGTTATATTTTATAGATGGTTTAAACTTATTTTTCTTAATTGTTTTATAAATATTTTTTATAAGATGCTTATCAAACTTTATATTAAAATTCTTTTTTTCTTTCTTATTACTATTTTTATTAGCTTTATTAATTTCATCATCCACATGTTTATCTTCTTTTATTTTAGAATTCTTCTTTTTATTTAAGATTTTTTTTATTAACCCATCATCTTTAGAAAATAGATTTAAATTATAAAATTTAAAAAAATACTCCTCCTTTGAAATAAAGATAGAAAATTTCAAGGGAAGAGGAATAAATAATAAAAGTAATAAAATCAAAATTATATAAAAAAGCATAGTAAACCTCTCCGAATCCTCTAAAGTATTACCAAATTATAAAAAAATAAACTAAATATTCATGTTCAGAAAATGTTTAAAATTAAAAAAAATGAAAATACTACATCTGTAAGGAGAAAATAGAGGTGATATAGTAATGAAGGTAAAACTTTTAGCATTAACCTTAACTGTAACTTTAATTTTTTCTATTTTTGGTAATGTAGTTACTTACGCTGCTTCTTTTGAAGAAGAGGATCCTGATGAAGAATTAGCAATAATTGAGGAAGATGAAATAAATGATGTTGATATAAATAATTTATTAACCAATGATTTAAGAGTATCTGCAAGATGCGCAATAGCATTAGACGGAAAAACAAAGCAAATATTATATTCACAAAATTCTAATGAAATTGTACCAATGGCAAGTACAACTAAAATCCTTACAGCATTAGTTGCAATAAATTATGGAAATTTGGATAGAGAAGTAACTATAAGTAAAAATGCAGCAAGTATAAGAGGTTCAACAGTTGGGTATATAGCAGGTGAAAAAATAAAAATGAGAGAACTTTTATATGGATTACTATTTAAAAGTGGTAATGATGCAGCTATAGCAATAGCTGAAGATATTGGAGGTTCTGTAGAAAACTTTTCAAATATAATGAATGATTATGCAAAAAGTTTAGGACTTATAAGTTCTCATTTTGAAAGCCCTCATGGTTTAGATAGTGGAAAACATTATACCACTGCCTATGACTTAGCACTTTTAACTTCTAAAGCAATGGAAAATGATGTTTTTAGAAGTATTTGTGGGGCAAAGACAATATCTAAAGATCAATATAATTTTACAAGAGAATATAACAACATAAATAAAATACTTTGGAAGATACCAAATGCAAATGGAGTAAAGACTGGATATACAGGTCAGGCAGGAAAATGTTTAGTATCATCTGTCATATATGAAGATAGAGATATTATAATAGTAGTTTTAAATTGTAGCGATCGTTGGAATGTAACAGATAAAATTTTTAAATATGTAAGTGCAAATTATTGTTTTAAAACAAATAACGTAAAAGAAATTATAAACACTAGCGAATTTATTAATTTAGGTACATTAATAGAAGATTGTGATTTTGACTATGGATTTAGAGGTGAAGGATCTGTAGAAGTAGAGGTATTTAATCCAGTTATTGATTTAAATAGTGGAGAAATAGTAGGAAAAGTATCTTTTAGTGATGGAAACGAAGAATTATTAAAGCAATCTTTAACATGTAAAAGTAAATTCACTAAAAAGGATTATGAAGAAAAAGTATTAGAATAGTTATATATAAATATAATGTTAACTTTAAAGTACTAAGAATATTAGTACTTTTTTCTTTTATAAAGTTAATTATTAGTATAAAATAGTAATTAATGAAAGAAATATCAAAGGATTCAACTAGAGTTGTAGCTAATTAACCTAATAAACTACTATTTAGATTAAAAATCACTTAATGAATGGAGGAAATATTTATGGAAATTAATAAAATAAAAAAATTAACAACATTAGCAGAAACAAAATTCTTAAGCATGTATAAAGCAGATTATGTTAATAAGTCAGGAAAGGAAAAATCATGGATAATTGCTTCAAGAAAAACAAAAGAAGATTTAAGTGAGCAATACTTTAATGGAAAAGAAGGTAAAGTAGATGCTGTTGTAGTACTTGGATTCCATAAAGAAGAAAAAAAATTAATCATAATAAAGCAATTTAGAGTTCCATTAAATGATTATATTTATGAATTACCAGCAGGTCTTATAGATCCAGAAGAAAATATATTTACAACTGTTGAAAGAGAATTAAGAGAAGAAACAGGATTAAAGTTAGAAGAAATAATAAAAGAAAAAAGTGGTAAACAATTATATTTATCAGCAGGAATGACAGATGAATCAGTTTCATTAGCATATTGCATATGCAGTGGAGAGATTTCTAAAGATAATTTAGAGGAAGACGAAGATATAGAAACAATTTTAGTATCAAGAGAAGAAGCAAAAGAACTATTATTAAAGGACGAAAAGTTTGATATAAAGGCATTTATGGCATTACAAAGCTTTGTAGCATTAGGCGAAGATTTATTTAAAAAATAGAAAAAACATTAGTAAAATAACCATTGATTTTGTAAAAAAAACGACAGAAAAAATAAAAAATATACATAAACATGTATAAAAATTAATAAATCGAAGTCAAAATATAGTTATTTGTAATAAAATCATAAAAAAATCAAGGGAATATTTACTACAATACGAATAGATGTTATATTATAACCATTAATAATAAAAGTGGTATTATTATTAGTAATCATGTAGGATGGTAGGGTGATAAAATGAAAAAGAACGAATATGGATTATTTACAGCCATAGCAATGATAGTAGGAATTGTTATTGGGTCTGGGATATTCTTTAAAAGTGACAACATATTGATAGCCACAGGAGGAAGCATTAGCTTAGGAGTTTTAGTATTTTGTATTGCGGCTATAGCGATAATTTTTGGAAGCTTAACAATTGGAGAACTTGCATCAAGAAGTAATGAATCAGGTGGACTAATAGCTTATGCAGAGCAGTATTATAATAAATCTATAGCATGTGCATTTGGTTGGTTCCAAACTTTCTTATACTTCCCAACATTAATAGCTGTAGTTTCATGGGTTGCAGGAATATATATTTGTTTACTATTTGGTATAAATGGTACTCTTGAAACTCAAATTTTAATTGGACTTGCAATTATGGTATTAGCATTTATAGTTAATACTATGTCAGCAAAGTATGGTGGATATTTTCAAAATGCCTCAACTGTAATAAAAATTATACCACTAGTTTTAATTGCAATTTTAGGCGTAATATTTGGTGATTCAAATAGTATTTCTTTAGAACATGTAACTTCTATGCAGTCAACAACATGGATAGCAGCCATTGCACCAATTGCGTTTTCATTTGATGGATGGGTTGTATCTACATCAATAGGACATGAAATAAAGGATTCAAAGAAAAATCTACCAAGGGCATTAATAATAGCACCAATATTTATTTTAGCAATATATCTTTTATATTTTGTAGGAATAAGCATATATGTTGGACCAGAACAAATAATGGCACTTGGAGATGCTCACGTTGATTTAGCTGCAAATAATTTATTTGGGCCATGGGGAGCAAAACTAGTATTAATATTTGTTATAATTTCAATTATGGGAACTGTTAATGGATTAACTTTAGGGTTAATAAGATTACCACATTCATTAGCTAAAAGAGGAATGTTCCCAAATTCAGAAAAAATAGCAAAAGTAAATGAAAAGGTATTAATGCCTGTAAATTCAGCTATTGTTGCATTTGCAATAAGCTGCTTATGGTTAGTATTACATTACTTAACAACAAAATTTAACTTACTTCAAAACTCTGATATTTCAGAAATATCAATAACTATTAGTTATATATTATATATTTTACTATATGTTAAAGTTATTTCACTTGGAAACAAAGGCGAAATTAAGGGTGTATTTAGAAGTAAGGTAAATCCTATATTAGCTATTATAGGATCAGTAATGATATTATTTGGAAGCATAGGAAATGACTTATTTATAGTACATGCATTAATATGCTTAGCAGTAATAGCTTCAGCTATTATCTTCTGGAAGAAAAAAGAAAATGATGACAACTTAGTAAGTAGTTATTAAAAAAACATACAGACTATAGTTACCTAGTAATATAGGTTACTATAGTCTGTGTTTTTTTATCTGAAATTTTATAGTATAAATTTGTAATAAATAACAATTTAATATTATAAATTAATAGGAGAGCCATTAAATATAATGGCTACAATTTTATAAAATCTTTGGAGGAATAATAAAAATGGCTATGAAGAAGTTTAATATTTTTGCAGGTGATAACAATGAAAAAGAGGCATTTTTTAAAGAAAACAATAATGATATTTTAGTTAAAGATCAAAAGGAAAGTGAAATAATAGATGTAACTTTAATGTCTTATATAAGAGATGAATTTCCAGAAGTGGCTGAGAAAATCAAAGAATCACTAAAGGGATTAAAAGATACTTTAGAGGAATCTATTGATTATATAGAAGAGAAATCTAGTAATATAGTAAAAGAAGATAGAAATTTTACTTTAAGTGGAAAATATAGAGAAACTTCAATGGAGCTATACAACATAGCAAACAATATAAAAAACTATATAGAATGGATGGAAAATGCAGATGATACAAATGATAAAAAAGATGATAATGATAAAAATAATGGAAAGAAAGATGAAAAAGATAGCTTAGAAGAAAAAAAAAATGAAATAGATAGTAAAGGAGGCAATGAAGTATTATTAGAAAAAGATGATGAAGAAAATACAGCAATTTATGAAGATTTTACATCTAAAGAGCCTCGTTTATTTAAATTAGATAATCATAAAGTTGAAGTAGAAAATTGGGATGATATGATAGTAAAGACTGCTGCAGTTTTAACAAAAAATTATAAAGGTAATAAGTTCTTAAAATTCAAAAATAATAATAAAGTAAAGGTGGTAAAAAGAAAGTCAAAACAAAATGAATTTAGAGATACAATAATAGAAATGTTAAGAGATTATAATGTTAGTCTTCATAACTATAGAGTAATACTAAAATAAGGTATATTTTAAAAATAAATAGCTTTGTTGAAATAAGTACAATAAAAGGGATGTTCATATGGACATCCCTTTTAATTTGGAATATTTTAAATATAAAAATTTAGTTATTCTAAAGTATAACTATGAGAATTTGTATAATAAAAATGTTAATTGTAACAAAAAGCAAAAATTTAAATAATCTATAGTGTATAGTATTTTTTTAGAGGATAAAATGTTGAAGGAGACAATTGATTGTATAGATGCTGGTACTGAATATTGTCCATGTCACTTAGCTGAGTCTGGTGAATGTATACTTTGCTCTCAACTTCAAGGTAGTCATTTTTGTGATTGTCTAAACTGGAAAGGTGTATGCATATATCAAGAGTTACATGATAATGGTGGGAAGGCAAAAGAACAAAGAAAAACTTATAATTGCAAAATAGTAGAAAGAAAATTATTTTCAGATGAAGTATTATTAGTGAAATTTGAAGCACCTCATAAATTAGTTATAGATTTAGCAAAACCAGGAAGCTTCATTTTTGTTAGAAGTGAAGAGGATAATATATATTTCGATGTGCCTATATCTATATTAGATGCTGATACAGATAATGATATATTATCTATAATGATAGAAATAAGAGGAGTAAAAACTAAAAAACTTTTAGAGCTTGAAAAGGGTGGAGAAATAACAATAAGAGGACCTTACTGGAATGGTATATTTGGATTAAAGAACATAAGAAAACAAAAAAATAATCATGTTTTAGTTATTGCAAGAGGAATAGGGATGGCTCCAATGATTCCAGTATTAAAAAAATTAATAGACAGAGATAACGTAGTTACACTAATTGTTGATAAGGCACCTTTTGATGATATTTATGTGTCAGATTATCTTGAAAAATTAGAAATAGTACCACAAGAGATGAATTTAATAGATAAAGGAAAATTATCAGCAGAAGGAAAAGTGGCTATAAAGTCATTAATTAAATATAACAATATATCTCTAATTCATATAGCAGGAGCAGATATTTTAACTTATAATGTCATTGAATTTTTAGATAGCTTAGAAAGACAAGACATTGATTTATCATGCTGTAATAATTTTAAAATGTGCTGTGGTGAAGGAGTCTGTGGAGCATGTACTGCAAGGTTTGCAGGACATAAAGTAAAAAGATTTTGTAAAGTTCAAGCAAGCCCAAGAGGAATTTTTGAGGGGAGGAGATTAATATGAAGGTTGTTATCGTTGGGGGAGGCTGGGCAGGTTGTGCTGCAGCAATTACAGCAAAAAAAGCAGGTGCAGAAGTTCATTTATTTGAAAAGACAGATCTGCTTCTTGGTCTTGGAAACGTTGGCGGAATAATGAGGAATAATGGTAGATATACTGCATCTGAAGAGCTTATAGCTTTAGGTTCAGGTGATTTAATAGAAATTACAGACAAATGTGCAAGGCATAAGGATATAGAATTCCCAGGTCATAAACATGCAACACTTTATGATGTAAATATAATTGAAGGTGAAGTAAGAAAATATTTAAAAAACCTAGGAATTAATATTTATACAGAAACCAGAGTTAAGGATGTTGATGTAGATAATAAAAAAATAAGAGGCATCATTTTAAGTGACGATAGATATATAGATGGAGATGTTTTTATAGAAACTACAGGTTCAACAGGACCAATGGGAAATTGCTTAAGATATGGTAATGGATGCTCAATGTGTATATTAAGATGTCCAGCTTTTGGACCAAGAATAAGCATTAGTGCAAGATGTGGAGTTCAAGATATACAAGGAGAAAGAAGTGGAGATGAGCTTGGGGCATTTTCAGGTTCTTGTAAATTGGCAAAGGAAAGCTTATCTACAGAAATAAGAGAACAACTAGATAAAACAGGAGTAGTTGTATTAAAGGTTCCAGAAGAAGATGTTAATTATGGAAAGCTTAGCACAAAGGTTTGCCAACAATATGCATTAAAGGAATTTGCAGAAAATATAGTGTTACTAGATACAGGTCATGCTAAGCTTATGACAACTTATTATCCACTACAAAAACTAAGAAAGATAAAAGGATTAGAGCGTGCAAAATATGTTGATCCTTATGCAGGAAGTAAAGGAAACTCAATAAGATATTTATCAGTAGCACCAAGAACTAACGATATGAAAGTTAGTGGAGTAGATAACTTATTTTGTGCAGGAGAAAAAGCAGGATTATTTGTTGGACACACAGAAGCAATATGTACAGGAAGTTTAGCAGGTCATAATGCAGTAAGACTTATGATGGGAATGCCACTTTTAATATTACCATCATCTATAGCAATTGGAGATTTAATATCCTATGCAAATGAAAAAGCTGCAACAAGAGAAGGAAGAATGGATAGATACACATTTGCAGGAGCAAATTACTTTAAGAGAATGCAAGAGTTAGGACTTTACACTATAGATAAAGAAGAAATTAAAGATAGAATTAGAAAGCTTAATTTAGACAATATATTTGAACAAAAATTAGTTTAGTATAGATTCATAAAGGTCACTAAGAAATAAATTTAAATTCTTAGTGACCTTTTAGGTTTAAGAGAAAATGTAATACTTTTAATAAGATATATTTTTTAAGTATAAGTATTTCTAAAGGGTGTTGGTATGAATATAATATTATAATTGAATAATATTATAAAGAATTTGAGAATTTTGGGGAAAAGTGACAAGTTTAATAAATGTTTAGGTAAGAAAGAATTGAATTTATTATATTATATTTTTAGTAATTCGGTTGATGTGGGGGCGTAGATAGATTTGTACACAATGTTCCTTATGATGGAGGAGCAGTAGGAATAGGTAATGAAATGATCTAAATAAGTTAGTTGGAAATGAATTAATAAGTAAGCTTAGGGGAAGAGGGATTAAAGTTGTAAATTGTACACTTAGTACTGCAACAAGTCTTAATAATTTATTGTATCAAAGAGTAATAAATGCAAATAATTCTGGTGCAATCTTGTTTGTATCAATACATCATAATGCATGCCCTGATGGATATGGATCAGAGGTTTAATGTAATACTGAATAAGGAATGACTGAAGGTGCTTAAAGTGTTTCCATATATTTCATAAATATAAGCTTTATTAATAGTATTAAGCATAATAAAAATTCATTTAATTTTTCAAGATTAATATTTAATAGTTTAAGAACAAATAAATATGGTATATAATATAATCATAGAAAGTTGGTGTTTATTTGGAAAAAGAAAAGGTCAAATTAGATGAAGTTTTAAAATTTTTGTTTTCAACATCTAATAAGGTATTAGTAAAATTATTAAATGGAATATTTAATGAAAATTTTAATGTAGATGAAGTAGAGCTAACTGTTAGTAATAATGAGTTTGTTGAGGATGATTTAGGAATATTAAGAGGAGATATGTTTTTTGATATTCTTAATAAAGATTATGACAAAGCAAGCTATCATATAGAGTTTCAAACAAAAAATGATAATACAATGATTATTAGAATGTTTGAATATGGTTTTAGAAAAGGAAAAGAACAATTAAAAAGTTTAAAAAATAATAAAGAAGATATAAAGACTATATATTTTCCAAAGCAGAAAGTAATATTTTTTGAAGAGAATAAAAATATTAAGGACCAACTAAAGTTAAAAATAGTATTTCCAGATGAACAGGAGATTATTTATATAGTAGAGGTAATGAAATATTGGGAATATAGTGATGAAGAACTTAGAGAAAAGAAAATGTATCCGTTAATGCCACTGCAGCTTTTTAAGTTAAGAAAAGAATTAGAAAAGGCACATAATAAGAATGATTTAAATAAAATAAAAGAATTATCTAATAATGCAAAAGTGCTTGCTAGTAAATTAGCTAAAGAATCTGCAATATTATTTGAAGCTGATGAGATATTAGGTGAAGATTTTCATAAGATGTTATTAGCTATACAAAATCTTATAGAATATTTAAATAGAAATTATATGAATGATGAGAATATAGAAGATGAGGTGACTACAATGACTAAAACATTATATGACCCTGAAGTTGAAAAAAGAGGAATAGAAAAAGGAATAGAAAAAGGAAGAGAAGAAGGAATTAATCTTACTAAAAAAGTGTTCAAATTATCAGTTGTAGGTGAATCTATAAGTAACATTGCTAAGATATGTGGAATATCAGAAGAAGAGGTAAGAGAAATTTTAGAATAAGATTTAATTTTAGTATTTAAATAATGAATTATACAGAATATTATAGAATATCTAAATAAAAAGTATATGAATGATGAGAATATAGAATATTAGGTTACTACAATGACTAAAACATTATATGACCCTGAACTTGAAAAAAGAGGAGAATTAAAAAAGGCCAAAATAGCAATAAGAAATATGCTACAAAAAGGTATGGATGAAAAGAACATTGCTGAAATATTGGAAGTAGATATGTCTTTAATTGAAGAAGTTTTAAAAGATATTAAATAGTAATATAGAATTTTAATTTTACAAGTTAATAAAATATAAAAAAATATAAAAAATAAAGGTTAAATGTTCAGAAAATGAATATTTAGCCTTTTAATTTAAGAGTACATTCAGTAGGATGTTGAACTAATTGTTTATTTCCAGTAGCAAGTAGGTAATTAATGGAATGTTTAATGTGTATTTATTGACAGTAGCTTGGATATGGCAAATAGAAATTTAATTAATGTTGGACAGAAGTTGAGGGTAAAGTAAGAGTAAGGTGGATGAAAGGTTTATGTATTGAGGTACGTAAGCCTTTTTGTGTGTGCCCAGCATGGGCAACAACTT
>NZ_KB291641.1 GCF_000320405.1 Clostridium celatum DSM 1785
AGAAATACTATCAAGGTCAAAACCGATAAATTATAATCCTATCTTTGAAAAATCACAAGTAATATCAATAACAGATTTTAATAAAAATAGAGAACTACTAGGAGAAGAACCTTTGAAGCTAGATCAGGATAAAGTTTATATTGCTTCAAACTTTGATAATTTACTTCCAACTATTGAAAGGTTCTTTGAGGAAAATGATCAGATTACTATTGGTGATAAAGCTTATAAAATTGGAAAGAAGGAAGTTCTACAGGATTCTTTAGCTACATCTCCTTCTAGCAACAATATATTTTCATTGATTATGCCAGATAACTTTTGTGAAGGATTAACGCCTACAGGTGAATATATAAATATTAATTATGTGGGAGACAAAAGGGAAGAAAAGCAAAATGAATATAATATATTACTTAATAAATATGTTAGTATGGGGACAGATTACTTTAAAAATGAAATTAAATTAAGTGGTATGACAAAAGAAATGGCTTATTATGAAAGCATAGGAATGTCAACCATTATATTGTTTATAGCAATATATATAGGAATAGTATTTTTACTTTCTAGCGCAGCTGTTTTAGCACTTCAACAGTTATCACAATGCAATGAATCCATTGAAAGATATGAAGCATTAAAGAAGATAGGAGCTTCAAGAAGTCAGATTAATAAAAGTATTTTAATTGAAGTATTAACTTTCTTCATGCTGCCTTTATCATTAGCAATAATTCACTCAATTGTTGGAGTAAACATTATAGAGCAGTATCTAAAAACTTTTGGTAACTATGACATATTATTTTCAGCACTTATCACAACTTTAATTTTTGTGGTAATCTATGGCGGATACTTCTATGCTACTTATATTGCCTATAAAACAGTTATAGATAATTAGCTATAATACGAAAGTTTATAAAAACTCTTGATTTTAACGTTACGTAATACCTTAGTATTAGTAATTAAAGGAGATGGAGTTATGAAAATTACAGAAATACGCTCTGATAAAGTTTATAATAAAATAATTAATGCCAAATTAGATAAGAAGGACGATATTTATAGATATGATTATTATGCTAGTATCATAAAGTAATTATAATATTGATATAGAATACTTAAGTGATAATTATATTTTATCACAGTGTTGTCTAGTACAATGGGTTAATTATAAAAATGCTGGCCACGCTTTATATGTAGACAGCATTTTTTTATTATTCTTTTAATTTAAAAGTTAATTTTACAGGATTGTGATCACTATACATAAAATCAGCATCAATATTTTCAGCAGTAGCTATAATATTGTCAGAAATAATAAAACCATCTAATACAGAAGTATAGTTTACATCTTTTGTATAAGGAATATCAGCAGTTCTACAAGTTGGAACAGTAGTGTTGTTAGAAGCGTTAACAATGCTCATGCCTTTAGGTAGATTTTCATCAGTTAAAAGGTACACCCAATCAGGGACTAATTGTTCTGATATAAATGTATCATCATCTATATTTAGAGCATGATTAAAATCTCCACCTACTATTACATAATTACCTTTATCATATTCTTCCTTCATAGTTGTATTAAGAAGTTCAAGTTGTTTGGCACGTATTATACCACCTTCATCATAAGCAGACATATGATTATTTATTAATACTAATTCCTTACCGTTTGAAACTTCATAACGAGTAATTGTAAAGCATCTATCTAAATCAAAGAATTTAGTAAAAAAGCTAGTATCTACAGGATAGCTAATACGTGTTGCTGAGCTTACCTTATATTTAGCTAGGGTAAGTAGGCCAGATTTTACACTACCATGTGGTTCGTTAAAAGGATATATCATATATGGTGCATGGAAATTAAGAGTAAAGACACTTCCATAATCACTTAATGCATTTTCTATAGTTTCTTTTTGATTGATATTGTAACTACGAGTTGCTTTTACATCAACTTCTTGAAGCACAACAAAGTCAGTAGACAATTCTTTTATTATATCTGTAGATCCATTAGTATTTTTTAAAACAGTTTCTTTGCTACTTCCCCTTGAAGATTTCCCTGTAACAGCAGTACCATTTGCCATTGCTCCAGTATCCATAAAGAATGAATAGTTTTGATCATAAGCACCAAACCCAATATTATATGTAAGGGCTGAGTAATTGGTATTAGTTTTTAAAATATCATTTTGATTATTTGTAATTTCTAAGGATAGATTATCATCAATACGGTAGTATGTTGCATTCATATATATTGCATAACCACCAGCAAAAATTGCAAGTAATAAAAATAAACTAGAAATTATAATAAGAATTTTTTTTGTTGCTTTCTTCATGTTTAACCTCCCTGTACTTTATCTTTATATTTAATATAAATAGTATTCATTAAATCTAATGTATAAATTAAAGTTATTTATTTTTCCATAACATAATTCTGTAACCAAACTCCATTTTTTTCTACATTTTGTTTTTTAATAACTTTGTATCCTCGTTTCGTAAAAAAAGGTTTTGCCTGTATAATCTTTTATATTAATGGAATGAACTGTACCCTTATAGTTATAAATATTTTATCATATATTGGAAAAAATAAAAGATTTTATTATGATAAAGGATGTAGATAAACATATATAAGATAACGAAAATATTAAGTAATATATATATTTTATTAACATAACAATTAAGTTATAATTAAAGTAAGAATCAAGGTGGAGGAAAATGAATATATGAATAAAAGATTTAACTCTACAGGAGTTTGTATACCAAGTATGCATTACATGGTTAATATAGATAATAAACTTAATAAAATAAAAGAATTAATAGATAGAAGAGATTACTTTGTAATAAATAGGCCAAGACAGTACGGGAAAACTACTACAATGTTTATGCTTGAGCAAAGATTAAAAGATGAGTATTTAGTTATAAGTATAAGTTTTGAAGGAATAGGAGATGAAGTATTTCTTAAAGAGGAAAGCTTTTCTAATGTTTTTATTGAATTAATGGCAGATAATCTTGAATTTATTAATGAAAATGAGAGTAAAAGATTATTAAGTATCGCTACTGATGTTAAAAATTTAAGAGATTTATCTAAAGTAATAACTAAATTTATTAAAGAGAGTAAAAAGGAAGTTGTTTTATTTATAGATGAAGTAGATAAAAGTTCAAACAATCAACTATTTTTAAGCTTTTTAGGAATGCTTAGAAATAAGTATTTATTAAGACAACAAGGTAAGGACAGAACCTTTAGTAGTGTTATATTAGCTGGAGTTTATGATATTAAAAATTTAAAGCTAAAATTTAGAAATGATGATGAAAAGAAGTATAACAGTCCTTGGAATATAGCAGTAAATTTTGATATAGATATGAGCTTTAATAGTTTAGAAATAAGTTCAATGTTAAGGGAATACTCATCAGATAAAAATGTGAATATGGATATAGAATATATATCTGAGTTATTATATGAATATACTAGTGGCTACCCTTTTTTAGTAAGTAGAATATGTCAAATAATTGATGAAAAACTTATAGAAGAAGATTTTAAATGGAATGAAGAAACTTTAATAAAAGCTATGAAATTACTACTTTCAGAAAGTAATACTTTATTTGATGATTTAATTAAAAATATAGAAAATAATGAAGAATTAAAAGAATATATTTTTGATTTAATAATGAATGGAGAAGATAAGAGTTTTAATATTGATAATCCAATTATAAATATTGGAGAAATATTTGGATATTTTAAAAACTTAAATGGAAAAGTAAAGATATCTAATAGAGTTTTTGAACAAAGATTATACAATTATTATTCGTCTAAGTTAGAGAATAAAGTGGATATGAGTTCTTATAATTTTAAAGATAATTTTATAACAAGTACGGGCTTAGATTTTAAAAAGATACTTTTAAGATTTCAACAATTTATAAAAGAACAATATAGCACCATAGATTCTAAGTTTATAGAGCGTGAAGGAAGACTGTTATTCTTAGCATTTATAAAGCCTATTATAAATGGTGTTGGATTTGACTTTAAAGAAGTTCAAGTATCGGAAGAAAAGAGATTAGATATTGTTATTACATATCTAAAGGAAAAATATTTAGTAGAGCTTAAAATTTGGAGAGGTGAAGAATATCACCAAAAGGGTTTAAAGCAGTTATATGATTATTTAGATATTAAAGATTTAGACTCTGGATATCTTGTAATTTATAATTTTAATAAGAATAAAGAATATAAAAGTGAAGAAGTTATTATAAATGATAAAAAGATATTTATAATTTGGGTATAAGTATTATTAAAAGATGTAATATTAGTAATGGGAACCACAGTTATTGAGGGAAGAGTTGTAATTAGTAGAGATAGATAATAAATCTGTCTCTACTTTTTTTATGAATGTAATAAAAGAGAGACTACTTTTAAATAAAATCATCGTAAATGAGTATTAAACTAGAAAGAAATAAAAAAGTACTGATAAATCTTATATTTTAGATGTAAATATTTGTTAAGTTTAAATATAGAACAATATGTGAAATTTTAACAAACACAATGTTATAAATTATGATATTTATAAATAAGTAGTACATATATAAATAAGTAGTACATAAGATAATCTAAAATAGATATTTTCATACTAAAATTAAAAAATAAGTTATACTATAATATTTATAAAAATAAAATATATATGAGAATATAATAATTTTAGGGGAATGATAATGAGAAAAAAGCAAAATCAAGAAAAAGGAGTTTTACTAAAAATATTAAAAAGTAGAATTACTATATTGATGGTATGCTTTGCAATGATCTCAATATTATTTACTGGATGTTCAAATGATGATGAATTAAATAAACTTAAAGCAGAAAATGAAACTCTAACTAAAGAGATACAGGAGCTTAAAGAGAATGAAATTAAAAATGAAGAGAATAAAGCTAAAGTTGAAGCTAAGAATGAAGAACTTAATAAAAAGGTATCAACTGCAGAGGAATATTTATCATTAAATAGTTCTGAAAAAGAGTTAGTTGATGCAAAGATTGAGGAAGTTAAAAAAGCAACTGAGGAAGAGAAAGCTAGACTTAAGGCAGAAGAAGAAGCAAAGAAAGCAGAAGAAGAGGCTAAATTAAAAGCAGAGCAAGAAGCAAAAGAAGCAGAGGAAAAAGCAAAAAGGGAAGCTGAAGAACAAGCTAAGAAAGAAGCTGAAGCTCAAAAGTATAATACTGGATTAACATATGAAGATATAGCTAGAAATCCTACTGAAAATGCTATGAAGTTAGTAACTTTTTCGGGAAGGATTGTTCAAGTTATGAAAGCTGATGGTTATACTCAATATAGAATGGCTATTGATGATAATTATGACCAAATAGTATTGATTGAAGTAGATAATGAATTATTGAGTAATGGAAATATATTAGAAGATGATTATATTACAATTAAAGGAACATTTGTAATGGAACACACTTATCAAACTGTAATGGGAGCTCAAAAGACAATTCCAGCAATTGTTGTTGATGAATTTAATTTTAATTAAATAATATAAATTTATTTTATTGCAGCAATTTACAATGCAAAATAACCGAATGTTTTATTATAAGACTAATAAAATCAGATATATAAAATGGTAAATTATAAAATAGATATGTTTTAAATTAAATATAAGTAGTTTAAAAAAGCTCTGTATCTGATGCAGAGCTTTTTTTGATTAATAAATAACCAATATACATTTAAATAAAATCATCGTAAATAAGTATTAAAGTAGAAAGAAATAAAAAAGTATTGTTGAATCTTATATTGTATCTATAAATATTTGTTAAGTTTAAATATAAAACAATATGTGAAATTTTAATAAGTGTAATGTTATAAATTAAGTTAAATTACAATATTTATAAATAAGCAAGCGTGTAACCGTATTATATATTTGTTAAGGAGAAAGAGGAATAAAAGTATGGGGAATGTGAAAAAGCAGTTTATACTGCAAGATAAGAAATTTAGAGGATTTTGTATATATAGATTGCTTTTTGGAATAAGCTATAGCGTTATGATACCTATAATACCTTTGTTTTTTTAGAGTATAGGAATGGAAACCATAACTATAGGAATGGTAATTTCTTTATATGGAGTAAGTAAAACATTGATGCAAATTCCTTTTGGTGTTGTTTCTGATAAGGTAGGAGATAAATTAACGTTGAAAATAGCTTTAATGTTAATGGCATTAGTACCTATAGGTTATATATTTTCTGATACAACTTTTAAGGCTGGAAGTTTGTATGTTATTCAAGGAGCTATTCTTGGAATGGCAGCACCAGCTACTTATTCTGTACTTGCAAGAACTTTAAATGTTAAGAGAAGAGGGGAATGCACAGGGCTTGCTTCAGCAGTATTTACTTTAGGTGGAGGTATAGGTGCTGCTATTGCAAGTTTTATATTATCAAAATTTAATAGTTTTAATATGGCTTTTAATATAGCTGCTTTAGGAATATTTCTTACATTGATATATGTAGTTATTAGAGTTGATAAAGTAAAAGTTGAAAAGGGTAAGATAAATAATAAGGCCAGTATAGGAGAGATTTTATATGAGATAAAGAATAGAGGATTTGTATATAAGATTATTATTTTATCAAGTAGTGCTTTTTTAGGTGATTATATTTATTCTTGTGTTGTGGCTTTAATTCATTTTTATGGACAGGATGTACTTAATGTATCAACAGGATATACTTCTGCTATAATATCAGTTTATTTATTAGTCTTTGGTTTAGCAGCACCAATAGCAGGATGGGTTAGTGATAAGATAGGGAATAGAAAGCAGTTTTTATATTCTTTTCTTTTAATGAATTTTACTTTGCTAGGATTAATAATAACTAGGAATATAACTATATTTACAGTAATAATTATATTGTATTTTTTAGGAGCCACATATTTAAATGCTTCTGTACAAAGTTGTCTTTCAGAATTTGGAGCTTATCCTGAGATTAAAGGTCTTGTTTTTGGTATTGTTGGGGCTTCTGAATCATTAGGGTATGCAGTAGGTCCATTAGTTTCATCTTATATTTATGAGTATAATAAGAACTTTTTATTTTTAGGATTGTTAATAGTGTCTGTTTTAGTAACGATTATTTACTTAGCTTTGTTTAATAAGTCTAAAATATAAGGTAGTTAATATAGTCTATAATTGTTTTTTGCAAAGATAGTTTAATAAGCAAATTTATAAAAGTATAAAAAAGCTGTAATGATAAATAATAAAGTGAAGTAATCTTTAGAGGTAACGAGGTTTATTATGAATTTAAAGAATAATATATTATTCAGCAAAAAGGAGCTTTTATATTTTTGTATTCAAAGATTTGCTTTTGGATTTAGTTATAGTTTAATGATACCTATAATCCCTTTATATTTTAATTCTTTAGGATTAAGTAGCTTGATTATAGGAGGAGTTATGTCTTCTTATGGTTTAAGTAAGGCTTTAATGCAATTAGTTTTTGGAGCTATTACAAACAAAATTGGAGATAAGTTATTATTAATAATAGCATTTATATTAATGGCTATAATCCCTTTTTTGTATACTTTAAATAGTAGTAGTTTAATAGCTAGTATTATTTATATTGCACAGGGAGCAATACTTGGAATGTCTGCACCAGCAGTTTTTTCTTTATTAGCTAGATCTTTAGATGAAGAAAAAAGAGGGCAGTGTACAGGATATGCTTCAGCAGTATTTACATTAAGTGGAGCTATTGCTTCTATTATAGGTGGATTTATAGTTACAAAGCTAAATAACTATAACTTAGTATTTTATATGTCTTCTATAGGAATTATTTTAACAGTAGTTTTTATAATTATGAAAATAAAGAAGGCTGATGTAAATAGCAAAGATACAGCAAAAAGTAGTAGGTTAGATAATAAAAATATAGATAAATGTAATGATGAAAATGTAAAAGATAATATAACTGCCTTTGAAAATAAGAGAGATAATAGAAGCAATATTGAAAATAAGAAAGGTAATTTTAAAAGTAAAATAGGTAATATATTTAAAACCATAAAGGAGAAGAAGCTTTTAGCTAAGATAGTTCTTTTAGGGATAATAGCTTTATTAGGAGATTTTATATATGGTTGTATAGTGTCAATATTTCCTTTTTATGGGCAAGAGGTTTTAGGGTCTAGTACCTTTTATACATCTGTAATAATATCCGTGTATTTATTTATCTTTGGGATATTTGCACCTATAGGTGGATTTACTAGTGATAAGATTGGAGTAAAGAAGCAGTTATTTATATCATTTATCTTTATGATAATAGCTTTAGGTGCATTATCAATAGTAAGAAAGATAAGCATATTTACAGTAGCTATTATTATATATTTTTTAGGAGCAACATTTTTAAATTCAGGATTACAAAACTCTCTATTAAAGTTTGGAGAAGATAAAAAAAGTGAAGGAATTGTATTTGGATTTGTAGGTGCTTGCGAATCTTTAGGTTATGCAGTAGGGCCTTTAATATCGGCTTATGTATATAATTTAAATAAAGTATGGCTTTTTCCAGGATTATTTATATTTACTGTTTTAGTATTTGTAATTTTTATATTTTTAAGAAAGAAAAGCTTTAATACAGCAGACTTTTAAAGTGGGTAGGGAGATATTAACAAGTGAATTTAAAAAAATTACAAAGAAAAAGTCGGCTAATTTGCCGACCTTTATAATATATAATATAGATTTTTAAGAAATTTTACTAAAATCATGATTTATTATTTCTATTAATTTAAATTCATCATTTTCAAATTCAAATTTTAGTATGCAGCAATTACCTAATCTTTCTTTTTGATCAACATCACTAGTATGAGCCCAGTATCTCATAAATTGACGACAAGCAGCTCCATGAGAAACAGCTAAAACTGTTTTATGGTCATCATTTTTCATAATGGAGCATCGCACCACCCTTGGATTTTTCTCCTAACGTTAAATAATGTTTGTCCATGTCTCATTAAGTACAATATTTTTTTCATAAATTTCTCTTCCAATTTAAGTATATGTTAGTTCAACTTCTATCTAATAAGACTTGCTAACATTTCTATTGATGATGCTTCTTGATGGTTAAAGAAAGAACTTTCTTTTTTATCTAAAGTGGAAATTTTATCCATATCATCTTTAGTTAATTCAAAGTCGAAAATATCTATATTCTGTAACATTCTTTCTTTATTCACAGTTTTTGATAGTGGAACAATTCCTCTTTGAAGTAACCATCTTAAAATAACTTGTGCAATTGATTTACCATACTTGTCTCCAATTGTCTTTAAAGTAGTATTATCAAATATTCCATTTCTTCCTTCTGCAAAAGGTGCCCATGCTTGTAGTTGTACCCCATACTTGCTATTATAATCCTGTGCCAATAATTGTTGATGGAATGGATTAATTTCAATTTGGTTTACTGCTGGTGTTATTTCATTAAATAAAGCTAAGTCAACTAAACGGTCAGGATAGAAGTTTGATACACCTATAGCTTTAATTTTACCTTCTTTATATAAATCCTCCATAGCTCTATAAGTTCCATAGTAATCATTTAGTGGTTGGTGGATTAATACTAAATCCAAATAATCCAACTTCATTTTCTTTAAAGAAGATTCAATAGATTTCTTTGCTTTATCATATCCTCCATTGCTAATCCATACTTTAGTTGTAATAAATAAATCCTTTCTAGGTACTGATGATTTAGCAATAGCTTCTCCAACTGCTTCTTCATTTCCATAAGATTGTGCTGTATCAATTAATCTGTATCCAACATCAATAGCATCTAGCACAACCCTAATACATTCTTCTTTATCAGTGATTTGAAAAACTCCAAATCCAACTGCTGGCATATTTATTCCGTTATTTAAAGTTACATATTGCATTTAAATTTCTCCTTTATTTTTAGTATTTTGTATTTTATAATAATATTACCAGTCGGTAGTTGCTACCGAGCAAGAGTTTTTTTAAAAAATTTTTTTGAAATTAGGAGGTAATTTTATGTATACACCTAAAGAGGTATGTCAGCAGGTTGGAATATCTTACGAAACATTGAAATTTTATTGCAAAGAGGGTTTGGTGCCAGCGGTAAAAAGAGATAAAAATAACTATCGTATTTTTGACGAAAAAAATATTGCATGGCTAAAGGGATTACAATGCTTGAGAAAGTGTGGTATGAGCATTAAAGATATGAAACTTTATATGAATTATTGCATAGAAGGTCCATCTACAATTCCTCAAAGAAAAGAAATGCTTAATGAATCAAAGAAATCTTTATTGAAAAAAATCAATGAAATTAATGAATGTATTGACTTTATTGACAATAAACAATCTTTCTACGATGATGTATTAGATGGGAAAATAGAATATATAAGCAATTTAACTAAGGTAGAAAATAAATAAGATATTAAAATAAATATTTGGTCTTTTTTCTTTAAGAGAATGCTTTTAAAAAGCAGTTAATAAAAAGTTTGAACTTATTAATATTAGTTGTCATAATGTAGTTTTTAACCCTGTATATTTAAAGTATAAATATTTAAGGGGAGTAGTGGCATGAACTTTTTTTCTTTAGAGCCAATGCTGAATTATGAGTTATCTAAAAATGAAAAAATACGTCCTATTTTTATATTACTATTTTTAATTGTTTTATTAATAACCTTTAAGCATAAATTGAGAAACAACAAAAGATTAGATATGTATATTAGGTATGGACTAGCTATTGTGTCTTTTTCTTTTTTAGCTTTATACTATATTTTAAAATGGCATGATTCTGGATTTAATTTTGATACTATTCCTTTACATATCTGTTTTATAAGCAATATATTATGTATAATACTTTGCTTTAATAAGTCTAAAAAATTATTTAAATTCTTGTTTTTTGTAGGAATATTAGGAGGAATAGCTAGTTTATTACTACCTGATCTATCATTATCAGATGAGTATTTTAGATATTATCAATTTTATGTATGTCATATTAGCATAATAGTTATACCACTATATTTCTATGTGGTTTATGATTATAGAATTAAATTTATAGATTGTATAAAGAGCTTTGCAATACTTCAACTTATAGGAATACCTATTGGGATATTTAATGAAATATATAAAACAAACTATATGTTTATAAGTTTTACTTCTAACTTTGCTTCTAAAAATAGTGCTTTAGAGCTGTTAGGAAATGGAGATTATTATATTCTATATTTAGAAGTATTAACTTTTTTAGGTTTAGTATTATGGTATTTTATAGTATATGTAATTTCTAATTTGATGAAAAGATGCCAGTATAGCTTAATAGATATATGAAGCTATTTATTATAAAAAAGTAGTAATAAATGATAGTGTATTTATTACTACTTTTTTGATTTAAATTTATAGCATAAGTTTAATTCTTTTTATTTACTAGCTTTTTAGGATATACAGATACTACTATTGTAAGAATTATTAAAGAAATGATTAAAATAGGCATAGTAATATTTACTGGAATAATTAATGATATTATAGTAAATATAAATCCAAAAACAACAAAGACTTTACCACCAAATCTATGAGTCTTAAACCATATATCATCATTTGATAGCGTTAGTGATGTTCTTATTCCTATAAAGTTGTTTCTTTTACATTTTGGAAGATAATTTCCTAATATAATAAATCCTATTCCTAAAGCCATATATATTAATTTACTTGAAAATGCATTATTTATATTAGTTATCTTATTAAAATCTGATATTAGAAAACTTATGGTTAGGACATTAAAAGTAATTGCTAGAACTACAGTACAAGCATTTAAACTTTTAATGTTATTTTTGTTTTCAGGTTTCTTTGCAGCATAATTTGTACATATAAGGCTTATGATACAAATGACAACATACATTATTGGTAATATTAAAGATTCATATTTACTTCCCCATCTTGTAACTTCTCCATTAAATCCATAATGAGCTGGTATTAAGTCAGGCAAATAATTTAAAGATATAAGAGTTATTATTAATGGTAAAAATATAAAAATTATTAACAGCACCTTTTTAAAATTAGTTTTCATTAGAATCCCCCCTTTTTTATATTAAATTGAGATCGCCACATCATTATTTCTTCAAAAACAGATATGTTTAACTCATAATAAATATATTTCCATTGTTTATCTTCTATTATCAAATCAGCTTTTTTTAAGATTGAAAGATGATGTGAAATTGTTGCTTGTGTCATATCAAATTTACTTGCAATTTCACCTGCTGACATCTTCCCATCTCGAAGAAGTGCTAATATTTCACGTCTTGTAGGATCAGATAAGGCTTTAAAAGTATTTTGAAGTGGCATTAGTTTACCTCCAATTTCATTTAGATAATTATCTATATGATTAAATATAAAATCTATATGATTAAATAGTAAACTAAAAAGTACCCTATACCATAGAAAAAACTATGGTATAGGGTACTAATCATTTTTGACTTTAATAGCCGTCTTTGGGCAATTATTTACACATGAAAGACAAGATTCGCAATGTTTACTAAATTTAATATTTTTTGATTTATCATAAGATACATTTGCTCTTGGGCATACTTTTATACATGTGCTACATTTAATACAATCCTCATTTACATAGAAATTATCTTTAATCAGATTACACATACAGAATGCCATGTAATATCATGTATTGCAAATATAAAGGAACCTAATGGAATTATGATTGCTGAAAAATTAAGCATGACTAGAGGTGGAATTTCTAAAATAGCCAATCGTTTGATAGAAAAAAAACTTATTACTACATATAAAGATGACAGTAATCAAAAAAAGATTTTCTATAAATTAACTAGTCTCGGAGAAAAAATTAATATAATTCATAATGAACTTCATAAAGAAAATCATAATTTTCTTTTAAAAATAGCTAGCAATTATACACCACAAGAACAGGATATAATTATTAAATTTATAAAAGAGTTGAAAAATAATAATGAACAATCTTAAACTATTGTGACTTAAAAGGATGTCTGAATTGATATGCTCTCTGTCTACTTGACAGGGATAGCTAAAATTCAGACATCCTTTATATTATGTTTATTTTTACATTATTTTAAAACAAAGCCTTATTTTTTATAGGCAGTAAGTTATATCATTATTTATAAATTTATATAATACAGTAAGTAGTATTAATTTTTGTAATGTTAGCTTAATTAAATTTAAGGGGGAATGATAATATATGCCTGAATCGAAGTGTCCTGTGACAGGTAATACAAGTATGCCTATAGCAAGTGAACAACATACTAATAAGAGTTTATTTCCAAATGAATTGAATCTTAAAATTCTTCATCAAAATTCAGAATTATGTAATCCAATGTCTAAGTATTTTAACTATGCTAAAGAATTTAACAAACTAGATCTTGAAGAAGTAAAGAATGATTTATTTAAGTTAATGACAGATTCTAAGGATTGGTGGCCTGCTGACTATGGGCATTATGGAGGATTATTTATACGTATGGCATGGCATAGTGCAGGAAGCTATAGAGTTGGAGATGGTAGAGGTGGTGGAGGTCGTGGAATGCAAAGATTATCACCTCTTAATACCTGGCCAGATAATGCTAATTTAGATAAGGCACGTAGGTTGCTTTGGCCAATTAAAAAGAAATATGGAAATAAAATATCTTGGGCAGACCTTATGATACTAGCAGGTAACTGTGCATTTGAATCTATGGGGATAAAGATGATAGGTTTTGGTGGTGGACGTGAGGATGTTTGGGAGCCTCAAGAAGATATTTATTGGGGAAATGAAGAAAAGTGGCTTGGAGATAATAAACTAGCAGATAGTGGAGAGATTGAAAATCCACTTGCTGCTGTTCAAATGGGATTAATTTATGTAAATCCAGAAGGACCAAATGGAAAGCCAGATCCAGCAGCATCAGCTAAGGATATTAGAGAAACTTTCTTAAGAATGGCTATGAATGATGAAGAGACTGTTGCACTTATAGCAGGTGGACATACTTTTGGTAAATGTCATGGCGCAGGTCCAGCTACATATGTTGGGCCAGGACCTGAAGCTGCACCTATTGAGGAGCAAGGGCTTGGGTGGAAGAATAGCTATGGAAAAGGTAAAGCTGAAGATACTATAACTAGTGGAATAGAAGGTGCATGGAATGCAAATCCAATACAGTGGGATATGGGGTATTTGAAAACATTATTTAAATATGAGTGGGAGCTAGTTAAAAGCCCAGCAGGAGCATATCAATGGTTAGCTATGAATGTGGATGAAGAGGATATGGTAGTAGATGCTCATAATCCATTAAAAAAGCATAGACCTATGATGACTACAGCAGATTTAGGCCTTATTAATGATCCTATATATGCAAGAATTGCAAAAGATTATTTGGAAAACCCAGAAAAATTTGCTGATGCATTTGTTCATGCATGGTTCAAATTAACTCATAGAGATATGGGACCAATATCAAGATATCTTGGACCAGATGTTCCAAAGGAAGTATTTATTTGGCAAGATCCTGTGCCAAATGTTAATCATAAATTAGTTAATAAAAAGGATATAATACATCTTAAGAAAAGAATTTTAGACTCTGGATTATCAATATCAGAGCTTGTTAGAACAGCTTGGGCTTCTGCATCAACATTCCGTGGTTCAGATTATCGTGGTGGAGCAAATGGAGCTAGAATATGTCTTGAACCACAAAAAAATTGGGAAGTTAATGAACCAAAGGAACTTAGGAAGGTTTTAAATATATTAAAAGGAATAATGTCAAAGTTTAATAAGTCACAATCAGGAAGTAAGAAAATTTCACTAGCAGATATTATTGTACTTGGTGGATGTGTTGCTATTGAACAAGCTGCTAAAAATGCAGGGTATGATATTATTGTTCCTTTTACTCCAGGGCGTACTGATGCAACCCAAGAGCAAACTGATATAAACTCCTTCTGTGTACTTGAACCTAAGGCAGATGGATTTAGAAATTATATGAAAGATAAATTGCAAGTAAGACCAGAAGCAATGTTAATTGATAGGGCACAGCTATTAACATTAACAGCTCCTGAAATGACAGTATTAATTGGTGGTATGCGTGTATTAAATGCTAATTATAATCACTCTAAAGATGGTGTATTTACACATAGACCAGAATGTCTTACAAATGATTTCTTTGTAAATCTTCTTGATATGGATACAGTTTGGAAACCAACATCTAAAGATGAAGATAGATTTGAAGGAATTGATAGAAAAACAGGAAAGTTAAAGTGGACAGCAACAAGAGTTGATCTTATATTTGGTTCTAATTCACAGCTTCGTGCAATTGCTGAAGTATATGCATCTAATGGCAATGAGGAAAAATTCCTTTGTGATTTTATAGCTGCTTGGAACAAAGTAATGAATGCAGATCGTTTTGATATTAAAATAAAGAAATAACCAAGAAAAGTAAAAAAAACGTAAAGTTAAATTATGATATTAATCAGTTGAAGTAACAATTATTGCTTCAGCTGATTTTTATATGTTTAGAAATAACTGCTTAGTCTTTTTTTTACTTTTAGAAAATAAATATATATAGTGGAATAAATATAAAAAGAGTAGTATAATATAAATAATTGAAAATGATTATCAATTAAAAGAGGTGATAAGATGAATATTTTAATGGGATTATTAATACCACTTGCAGGAACTACATTAGGTGCTGCTTGTGTTTTTATTATGAAGAAAGAATTAAATCAATTAGTTAACAAGGCGTTACTTGGCTTTGCATCAGGCGTAATGATTGCAGCTTCTGTATGGTCGTTAATTATACCAGCAATAGATATGAGTTCTAATATGAATAAATTTGCATTTTTCCCAGCGGCAATAGGTGTATTAATAGGTATAGTATTTATGCTTATTTTAGATAAAGTAATACCACATCTTCATTTAGATAATGACAAACCAGAAGGGGTAAAAAGTGAAAAGTTAAGGAAAACAACAATGTTAGTTTTAGCTGTTGTATTGCATAACATACCAGAGGGAATGGCTGTAGGAATTGTTTTTGCAGGAGCGATGAGTACAGAAAGTGCTATAACTATTGCAGGAGCATTTGCATTATCAATTGGTATTGCAATTCAAAACTTTCCAGAAGGGGCTATTATATCAATGCCTCTAAAAAGTGAAGGAATAAGTAAAGGAAAGTCATTCTTTTATGGTTTTTTATCAGGAGTTGTTGAACCTATAGGAGCAATTTTGACAATTGTTTTTTCTAAGGCACTTACACCTATAATGCCATATCTTTTATCATTTGCAGCAGGGGCTATGATTTATGTTGTTGTTGAAGAGCTAATTCCAGAATCATCTACTGGTGAACATTCAAATATAGGTACAATTGGGTTTGCTATAGGTTTTGTATTAATGATGATTTTAGATGTAGCATTAGGATAAGAGTTAAATAAGGAATTAAATTTTCCAATGTTCAGTGACTTAAAGGATATGACTTTAGTTGCTTTAACTGGTGCTATAATCCATATTTCTATGGGAGCAACAATGCAATTTATTCCAATGTTATTAGTTATAATCTTTTGTGTTATTGCTGCTTATGTTAGCGCAAAATTTGCAAATAAGTGTGAGATTAAAAGGTTAAATAAAGTTGTAGGTACATGCCTTGGAATTCTTGGTGTAATAACTATTTTAATAAAATTAATATAATTGAATAATTGCAATAGTTATTAAATACAATTTATTGGTACTAATATGTATATTTTACATTATAAAAATATACATATAGTAAAAATACTTTGAATCTGTTAAGCTGATATGAAAAAATAGCTT
>NZ_KB291642.1 GCF_000320405.1 Clostridium celatum DSM 1785
ACATAATAAATATATAATATTTATTATGTTCTTAATTACTATGTTTAAAATATTTTTAAAATATATTTTATACTTATTATAATAAATAATTTTAATGTCTATTTTTTACTAAGAATATTATCTTACTAATATAAATATTAATATTAACGCTGCTACTATTTGTAAAGTTCCAACACCTAAAGCATATAGTGATACTGCTTTTCCCTGCTTAAGTAGTTCTTTTACATTAACTCTTAATCCAATAGCAGCTAATGCTATTATTTCAAGGTTATTGCTTATTTGCTTACATATGTTTGATACAGAAATTGGAATTATATGTAATGAAAATAATGCACAAGTAATAAAAAATCCAATTACATACCAAGGGATTTTTACTTTCTTCTTTTCTATTTCTTCAACTTCTTCGCGAACTATTTCTCCATCTGATTTATTCTTTAAATGACCAAATATAAATACTACAACTACAAGTAATACAACTCTTAATATTTTAAAAATCATTGCTATATCTTTCACTTCTTCACCGACCATAGCACCACTAGCTGCTACTTGACCTACTGATTGTAAAGTACCACCAATTAGAGCTCCTGTAGGCATTACATCTGATTTAAATAAAGCCTTAGCTATTAATGGCAAAATAAACATTAAAACTATTCCTGTAATATTTACTATAGTTATTGCTATTCCTTTATCTTTGTCATCTGCATCAATTACTGGTGCTGTGGCAGCTATTGCTGATGAACCACATACAGCATTACCACTAGCCATTAAAAATCTGAAATTTTCACTAAATCCCAATTTCTTTCCTATATATAAAACACCTATTATTGTTATTGCCATTTGTAATATTATAAATGTAAACCCACCTATTCCTAGTTCTAATAATGTACTTACACTTAAAGTTGCACCTAATAATACTATAGAATATGATAATATATCAGTTTCTGAAAATTTATATCCTTTTTGAAAAATATCTTGATTTAAAAATAAATTTCCAATAAACATTCCTAAAAATATTGATATTGTTCCAGCTCCTAATTGGGGTACAAATTTAGCAATAAATATTCCTATAAGAGCTACTACTACCGATACTAAAAGTCCTGGTAATATTTCCTTAACATATTTAACAAATTTATTATTATTCATAATTTTAATTTACCTCCCAATTACTTTTTTCATTTACGTAATTAGTATATATATGAAATTATCATAAGTAAAATAAATCTTTAACATAATAATCATTACTTTTATTAATAATTAGTGTATAATATTATTAACAATATTATTTTGTCCTTTAACATAAAAGTTATTACTTTTATTAATTACTAAAAAAAAGTTTACATATTTTTTTTTAAATCTACTTAAATTAATTTAGGAGGAGTTCAATTTGCTAGAAGAATTTAAAACATTTATTGCTGTAGTTGATTTTCAAAATTTCACTAAAGCTGCTGAACACTTGAATCTTTCTCAACCAAGTGTTAGTACTCATATTAAGAATTTAGAAAGCTCTTTTGGAGTAACATTAATAAATCGTTCTGTCAAACAAAAAACTATTTCTATTACTGAAAGCGGATATACCTTATATAAAAGAGCAAAAGAAATTTTACATCTTTTAGAAGTCACTTATTCAGATGTTAAAAATCTTTCTAATTCTACTAAAGGAAGTATTAGAATTGGTGCTAGTTTGACTATCGGAGAATATGTTCTTCCAAAATTTTTATCTTATTTTTCTGAAAAATATCCTGATATAGATGTAGAAATAGTCATTGAAAATACTTCTCTAATTTCTGAACATTTAAAGAAAATGACTTTAGATATAGGTATTATTGAAGGTTCTATTTCTTCTACTTTTTTTAAACAAGAATATTTTTTAGAGGACAGCTTAGTTTTAGCAACTCCATATAGTGATAATTTAAAGAATAATGATCTAAATATAGATTCTCTTCAAAATCAAAAATGGATAGCTAGAGAAGATGGTTCTGGAACTAGAGAATATCTTAATTTATTTTTAACTCAAAATAAAATTGTTCCTAAAAGCATTATGGTTTTAGGAAGTAATTTAGCTGTTAAAGAAGCTGTTAGAAATAACTTAGGTATAACTATTATTTCTAGCCTTGTAGTTTCTGAAGCTGAAGCAAGGAAGGAACTATCTACTTTAAATCTTAATACAGAATTTAGTAGATCATTTTCATTTATTTATCCAAAAGAATTAATACTTTCAAAAGCAGCTGATATTTTCTTACAAGAATTAAAATCTTATGTTGCAAATACTCTTTCTTAATTTATTTTAATTATTGTTTGTATTTTAAAATTTTATAGTATACACTTATAATCAACGAATATGAAAAGAGGTTTATTTATGGCAGTACATTTAATAACATATTATTTACAAGAACAGTTCCATGAACATGAAGGTTGTGGTTGTGAAGACCACTCACATGATCATAGTTGTAACTGTGACGATAATCATGAGCATTCAGAAAATTGTGGATGTGGAGATGATGATTGCGGCTGTGGTGGAGATGATGATTATGATTTAATCGGAGTAATAGAATCATTAGGCCGTTGGGCACAATTTATGCCAACAAGTTTTCTTGTTGAATCTTCATTAACTTGTGATGAAATATTAGATAAACTTGCCCCTACAATAGGTAGTAGAGATTTATTATTTGTTTCAAAAGTAAACTCAAAAGATATGGCATGCCTAACTCCACAAGTAAAAGACTGGATTCAAAAAGTAGAATCTCAACAATAAAATTAATGTCCCTGCTACAAGTATAGTAATTAAATGTAGCAGGGACATTAATTTTTTATTATATTTTTCTTGAAGTATCTCTAGTGTCTTCTTGCAAAATCCACGAAGACAAATTTGTCTGGTCTATGTCTAGATTCTGTATATTGGAATAAGCTTGTATCATCTAAATATGTATAGCTTTTTACAACTACTATCATTTCAAAGCCCTTCATATCTAAATATTTTTTGTCCTCTTCTGTAGCATTTTGAACTGTTATTTCTTTTTTTGCATATGCAATCTTTAATCCAAGTTCACCTTCTACATATTCATATAAGGAATTTCTACAAATATCTTCTGTAAGATTCTTAACAAACTTTTCAGCAACATAATCTTTATCTAAAATTACTTTTTCGCCATCCATTGATCTAGCTCTAACTATTCTCCATACCTTATCATCTGGATTTAACTCTAGCCCACTTGTAATATTTTTTTTAGGAATTATACATTCTAAAGCCTCTACAGTAGTTTCTATAGGACTATTTATTTTTTTTCCTATTTCCTTTAAACTAACTACCCCAGATACTGGAAAATTAAATTTATTTATATCTAAAACAAAAGATCCTTTTCCTTTTGTCTTTTGAATATAACCATTTTGCTCTAACATATTTAAAGATTTTCTTACTGTATCTCTAGATACACTATACTCATCCATCAATTCCTTTTCTGAAGGTAATTTATCATTAGGCTGATATTCTTTACTTTCAATTTTACTTACTATTACATTATATATATTTAAATACTTCTTATCCATTTTATCACCATAGTTATTTTACCATACCCAACTACTATTTCTCAATATAATACACAATAGATTCATAAGGTCTAAGAATAATTTGTTCCTTTAATTCACTTGAATCTTTATAATTTGATATTAATATATCTACTTTTTCATTATTACTTAATAATTCCTTTGATATATTTACCTTTTCTTCCTCACCATAAAAATTACTTAAAACTATTAATTTTTTATTATCATAACTTCTAGTATATGCTAATACTTTATTGTGTTCTTCTAATATCATTTCAATATTTCCCTTTGAAATAACATCATATTCTTTTCTTAAGGATATAAGCTTTTTATAATGATAAAATATAGAATCTTTATCCTCAACAGCCTTTTCTGCATTTATATCTTTATATGCTTTAGCTACTGGTATCCATGGTGTTCCTGTTGTAAATCCGCCATTCCCTTCATTATTCCATTGTACAGGGGTTCTAGCGTTATCTCTTGATTTTGATTTTAATATTTCTAAAATCTTTTCCTCTGATTCACCCTGTTCTTTTAATATATTATAGTAATTTATAGATTCAACATCTCTATATTCTTTTATTGTTTCAAAGTAAGGGTTAGTCATTCCAAACTCTTCTCCTTGATAAATATAAGGAGTTCCCCTCATCATATGGATAGTAGTTGCTAACATCTTTCCACTTTCCTTATGATATTCTTTATCATTTCCAAATCTAGATATTGCTCTAGGTTGATCATGATTACACCAAAACACTGCACTCCATCCATTGCCTTCTTGCATACCTTCTTGCCATGTCTTAAATATATCTTTAAGCATTTTAAAGTTAAAATCCATTAATGTCCACTTATCACCATTTTCATAATCAACCTTTAAGTGGTGAAAATTAAATACCATTGACAGTTCATGCTCATCAGGATTTGAATATTTAATGCAATTATCTACTGAAGTTGATGACATTTCTCCAACAGTTATTATATCTTCGTCTCTTCCAAATGTATTTTCATTAAGCTCTTTTAAATATTTGTGAATATTAGGTCCATCAGTATAAAATCTTCTTCCATCACCAATACTATCATTATCAAAAGTTTCTGGCTTTGATATAAGGTTTATTACATCTAATCTAAATCCCTTTACCCCTTTATTTATCCAGAAATTTACTATCTTATATATTTCTTTCCTCACTTCTTCGTTATCCCAATTTAAATCTCCTTGAGTGACATCAAATAAGTGAAGATAATATTCATTAAACTCTTCTACATACTCCCAGGCATTACCACCAAATTTTGAAATCCAATTAGTTGGAGGTTCATTATTTTTACCTTCTCTAAATATATAAAAGTCTTTATACTTCTTATCGCCTTTCAAAGCTTTTTTAAACCACTTATGCTCTGTAGAAGTATGATTTAGTACCATATCTAGCATTATTTCTATATTTCTTTTTTTTGCTTCTAATACTAAATTATCGAAATCTTCCATAGTTCCCATTCTTGGATCTATATTATAATAATCTTCCACATCATATCCATTATCTTTTTGAGGAGATACATAAACTGGAGTTAACCATATATAGTCTACTCCTAATTCTTTCAAATAATCTAATTTTTCTGTTACTCCGTTTATATCTCCAATTCCATCTCCATTTGAATCATTAAATGATTTAGGGTATATTTGATAAACTACACTTTCTCTAAAATCTTTCATACTTTACTATCTCCTTTTAATATAATCCTTTATTGACAAAGAAGGACAATATGCTTTAAGTAAAATTTTTACTATAAGCATATTATCCATTTTCTTTATATTAAGCTACATTTAATTTCTTTTTTCCAACTATTACTGTTAACATAAATGGTATTACTATTGCTACAACCATTGATACTGCAAACATCATCATATGTTGTGGTTGAATTGAAAGTATTCCTGGAAGTCCTCCAATACCAATTGCATTTGCCATAACTCCACTACTAACTGATATTATAGCTGCTATACCTGAACCAATCATTCCACAAATGAATGGGAATCCATACTTTAAGTTAACACCAAATAATGCTGGTTCTGTTACTCCTAAGTAAGCTGAAATACATGCTGGTATTGAAACTTGCTTTTCCTCTTCATTCTTTCTTTGTAAATAAACCATTGCAAGTACTGCTGATCCTTGAGCTATATTGGATAAAGCTATCATTGGCCAAAGTGATGTTCCACCTACTTGTGCCATTAATTGAAGATCAATTGCATTTGTCATATGATGTAATCCTGTAATAACTAAAGGTGCATAAACAAATCCAAATATTCCTGCAAATATTCCTCTAAATGATGAAGTTAATCCTGAATAAACTACTGTAGATATAACATCTCCAATTTTCCAACCAATAGGTCCAAGTACTGTATGAGCAATAAGTACTGATGGCACTAATGCAAAGAATGGTACTATTATCATTGAAATAGATGCTGGTGATATTTTTCTAAAGAATCTTTCTAAGTATACTAACACAAACCCTGCAAGTATTGCTGGAATAACTTGTGCTTGATAACCTATCATATTAACCTTTGCAAATCCAAAATCCCAAAATGGAATATCTGCTCCACCTGATACTGCATAAGCATTTAAAAGCTGTGGTGATACTAAAGTAATACCTAATACTATACCAAGTATTTGAGTTGTTCCCATCTTCTTAGTTATAGCCCATGT
Source organism: Clostridium celatum DSM 1785 (assembly GCF_000320405.1). Lineage (GTDB taxonomy): Bacteria > Bacillota > Clostridia > Clostridiales > Clostridiaceae > Clostridium > Clostridium celatum. Next base: position 6,231 of record NZ_KB291642.1, read on the forward strand.
AATTCCTACAGGTAAGAAGTGGAATATCGCTTCACCTATAAGCCATAAGAAACTATGAGTGCCTGCCCAGAACTGTGAGATTTCAACTAAAGTTTTAGTTCCATCTTCAAAAAATTTAACATCTCCAATTATATTTCTAAATCCTAATATTAACCCACCAACTATAATTGCTGGAATAAGTGGTGAGAATATTTCTGCTAAGTTTGCCATAAGTCTTTGAATAAATGTCATATTTGACTTAGCTGCATCTTTAACACTATCTTTACTTACACCTTCTACACCTGAAACCTTTACAAAATCATTATAAAAATCAGTTACTGTATTTCCTATTATAACTTGGAACTGACCAGCTTGAATAAAAGTGCCTTTTACCGATTTTAAACTTTCTATTTTTTCTTTATCCGCTAGTGCTGTATTTTTTAATACAAATCTCATTCTAGTTACACAATGAGTAACAGCACTTATATTATCTTTCCCTCCTACATACTGTAGTAGTTCTTTTGAATCATTAATATATTTTCCCATCTCTCTTTGCCTCCTATTTCAATTTAATATGTCTCATAACTAAGTTTTATCTCAAACTTGTACGTACACCCTTTATGTATTCATAATAACTTGTACGTATAAGTTTGTCAACACTTTTTTTGAAACTGTTTTCACTTTTTTTTCATTATTTGTTTTTCTAAAAATTTTATAAAAAAAGTAGGTATAGAATTTTTGCTTTTTAAGCTTTCTATACCTATCACTTAATTGTTGCTCTAAGATAGTAAGTTAATTTACTAATCTAAAGAACACCTGAAAATAACCTCGATAACGATTCCTTTATTCTAACTACTCTATTTCTATTGTTATATTCATCTATTGTTAATTCTTTACTTTTTAATATATCTTTTTTAAATTCTGCCTTTTGTTCTTTTGCTATTTTACTTGAATATATAAATGCACAAACTTCAAAATTAAGTTCAAAACTTCTAGTATCCATATTTGCTGTTCCAATAGAACAAATTTCATCATCAATTACAATAGTTTTTGCATGAAGAAATGAATTTTTATCATAATGATAAATTTTAACACCAAACTTTATTAGCTCTCCTGCATAAACTAAATTTGCCCAATATACTAATGGATGATCCCCTTTACCTGGAATCATTATCCTTACATCAACTCCTGATGTTGCAGCAAGCTTTAAACTATCTGCTATACTTTTATCAATAATTAAATATGGTGATTGAATATACAAATATTTTTTTGCTTTTTGTATCATCTTTAAATACCCTAATTTTATTTCATATCTATCACTTAAATCAGGTCCACTAGATACTATTTGCATACCTATATCTGCATTTCTAACTCTTTCATCACTATCTTTTAATATTTCTTCTAAATTCATGACTTCTTTAGTTGCATATCTCCAATCTGCTAAAAATCTTAAATTTAAATCTTTCACTGCAGATCCTTTAAACTTTATATGCGTATCTCTCCAATAGCCAAATTTTTTATTTTTACCTAAATATTCATCTCCAACATTAAATCCACCAACAAAACCTACTTTGTTATCTATCACAACAATTTTTCTATGATTCCTAAAATTCATATTAAGATTAATAAATTTTAACCATGAAGGAAAGAATTCACCTATTTTACCACCAGCATTTACTATATTTTTTAGTACATCTCTATTTAAAGACCTACTTCCTACTGAATCATATAGTAATCTAACTTCAACTCCTTCTTTAGCTTTTTCTTCTAAAATATTTAATATTTTTGTTCCTATATCATCATTTTTGAATATATAAAATTCTATATTTATACTTTTCTTTGCTTCATTAAGGCTTTTTAATAATTCTTCAAAAAATCGCTTTCCATCAGAGTACATATAGACTGCATTATCCTCTCTATATGGTGAATAATCCATAGCTTCAAGAGCCATTATCATATCGCTATTATTTCCTTTTAAATATCTTTTATCTTTAATTTGATTTAAATAATTTTCAAATATCCTTAGTTCATTATTTTTTATACCAAACATATTAGCTTTATTCATTCTTCTTCCAACAAGTAAAAATGCTATAAATCCTATTACTGGGGCTACATATAAAATAAGCGTCCATGCAATGATACTATTGGCAGATCTTTTTTCATTAAAAACCATATAAACTATAGTTAAAAGATTTATAATATGTATTAAAATAGTTATTATTTTAAACATAACATTCCTCCTCCTTTCAAATAATATAAAATTAACTTCCTTAAACTAAGATAAATTATTATGTAAATTATATTAAACATTATTATTTTACCTTAATACGCTTATTTTAACTACAAAAAAAGAATAATTCCATTTTATCAGAAATTATTCTTTAAATTATTTTTTATTATCTAACTATTAAACTTCTCCCTGGAATTCTCTTAGGAACTATACTTTCTTTCGATGCATATCCAATGGCTGCACATCCTATAACTTCGAAGTCAGCTGGTATATGACATCTATTAAGAATACTTCTAACAACTTTATAATCACAAGTATCTTTTAATTGATTTATCCAACAAGATCCTAACCCTAAAGATGTTGCTGCCAAAAATATATTTTCTAGTCCTGCAGAACCATCAGTGAATGAATACTTATAATCTTTCTTTGCTGTTACTATTATAAGTGTTGGAGCATTATAATAAAAATTATAATTTTCATTTTCCCCTCTAGAATCACCAATTTCCTTAAAAACATTTTTTACAGCTTCATTTAGTTCTTGTAACACCTCTTTATTTTGAATAGCTGTATAATAACATCCCTGAGTATTCATTCCACTTGGCCCACATAATGCACATTCTAATATTTCATTCAACTCTTCTGTTGATATTTGTTTTTCATCATAAGCTCTACAACTTCTTCTTGATTTTATATTTTTTATTACCTCATTCATATACCTCACCCCTATATTTTAATTTTTAATTTGAAATTATTAGTCATCAACTGAGAAAAAGTCCATACACATTCTATTACAAGTTATACTTCTAACAAATTCAGCTACTTTAATATGCTCCTCGTGTACTTGATAATTATTTAAATCCTCTATACTTTCAAAAGTACTATTTAACATTATATCTGCATTGCTACCTGCTATGGGTGTTGTAACAACTTCAATCTTAATAATCCCTGGTATTTTATCCTTTAATCCCTCTAATTCATTTTTTATTTTTAGTTTATCTTCTTCGCTTCCTTTACCTTCTTGAAAATTCCACAAAATTATATGTTTAATCACTTTTACATCTCCTCTTAAAGTAATTTCTATATTAATTATACCAAATAAAGGATACATTTAAAATTCTACTTTTTAAATGTATTCCCATTAAAATTTAAATATATAGTTTTTTAGTTATTATTTTCATTAAAAGTAAAGTCTTTATGACTTTCTTCTTACTTCCCTTGACTTTTTGATTGGAGTAACTTTCGTTGGTGGTTGTTTTCTTATATATTTTAAATATTTAGAAACTTTTTCATCTCTTTCTAGTGCTTCTATTGTATTTAATCTCATTCCAAGTTCTCTATTGGTATATAATGCATGAATTTGTCTATGACAATATAAACATAGCCATGCAACTGCCATATTTCTACCACCTTCTTCACGTGGAATCAAATGATGCTGTGTAACCTTTAGTATACCTCTTCTTTTACACAATTCACAAACATATTCTTCAAACATACTCTTCACCTATAAAATCATATCTACAATATTTATTATATTCATTATCTTTATACTCTAACAATGATTTTAACATTTGCTAATAATATCTTTATTAATTTTGCCTTTCATTAAATATATCTTTTATAAATTCCTCATAATTATATCGTTGACTATGATTATTTCCATAATAAATATTATTTGAAATTATAATTTCATTTAATCTTTTAGAATCTAAATAATTAATTTTATTAAAATCTCCCTCTTCGTATAAATCCCTTAGAGTCTCTCCTATATATAATAAACTATTATAATGTGTTCCACTAGAAAATCCCCTTACTTTAGACTCCCTATGACTTTCATTATCAAAAAATAAAGATTTAGCTAACCACCCTTCTTTTGCCCTTCCTCTTTTAGTGCATTTAGTTAAAATTAAATTTATATCATCTGTAAATTCTGTAAAATATCCAGAATTCATCTTTATTCCAACAATTGGATACCACAAACCTTTAATCTTCCCACTATTAGTTCCTGATGACCTAAAGTAAGCTAAAGTTACCCTTTCTACTCCATAAATATACTTAATATTTACATCAATTAATCCTATCATTCTAAATGGATCAATGGTATATACATTTGCCTTAAAGCTTTTTGGATACATTTCTATAATTTTAATTGTATTTTTCATCGTATATCCCCCTATTTTATCTATAAAAAACACCATATGATATTTAAATTAACGCTTTATATCACATGGTGCATTTCATTTTTAACTAATACTTCTAATCTTATTAAGCTGATTTCTTATTTCTTCAATGCTTGTATAACTTTTTTCAAGTCCCATAAGACGTTTTATAAAAATTTTTTCCTCATCATTTAAATCCAGTTCTTCATACCAAGGTCTTTCTTCATTATCAGTTTCGATATAGGATGAATAATACAAATGTAATAGAAAATCACCAAGATACCAATAGTCTATTTCTTTCTCATGATTTTTGTCAATGTATCTAGCTAGACCAAAATCAATTAAAGTAAATTCCTTATTTTCTTTTATTATTATATTTGGTAGTCTAATATCTCGGTGTACTATATTTCTGCTGTGCAATATATCTACCAAATCTAAAAGTTTATCTGCAACTTGATAAATTTCCTTCTTACTAAACTCATGCCCAACCTCAACTAATAAATCTTCGAATACTATTCCTTCAACATATTCCAATAAATATCCTTCACAATATTTGTCTTTAAATTTTGATATAAATTTAGGAAATTTAGAATCATTTAGCTCTGTTAATATTCTTTCTTCATAAAACAAATTCTCTCTAGTTACTTCTAGCATATCTAATTTTAATTGTTTTACTACGCATTTTTCATTCTTATCATTTATAGCCAAATACACAATTCCATATCGACCTTCACCTATCTCTTTAATAATAGAGTACCCATTTACTACTTCGCCCTTTTTGTAATATCTGTCCATAATTGATTTCTCTACATATTATTATCTACTATATGATCTGCTATATGAATCACTATAAGAGTCACTTGATGATTCACTATATGATTTTGAGTTACTATATGAGTTTGATCTACTATATGAATTTTCTGAATTGCTATAAAATCTACTATATGATTTGCTATCTGATTCACTTGATTTACTGCTAGCTGATTCACTTAGATTGCTATAGTTTCTTCTCCTCATTTTGTAATACCTATAACCATTACATGACCTTTCTCTATAATTTCTCATCTAAACCATCTCCTATTTTGTATAATTAATATTAACTATACTTAATTTATACTATGCATAAATCATACATGATGTTACATATTTTTATTATTTAGACTACTAAATCTATTCGTATTACCATTTTATTATCTTATAAACATAATCATTTTTACTTCTATATGCTATAATATGAATAAATATTTAACAAGGAGAGTAGTTCTATGAAAAAACAAGGATTTAACATAATTATTTCCCCTGCCAAAAAAATGAATATATGTAATGATGACATAATAAGTGAATCTCTACCTAAATTTCTAGATAAGACAGAGCTTATTTTCAATATTTTAAAATCTCTTAATTATGAAGATTTAAAAAAATTACTTAGTTGCAATGACGATATCGCAGAGCTTAATTATGATAGGTATAAATATATGAATTTACATAAAAATTTAACACCTGCAATACTTGCTTATGAAGGAATTCAATATAAATATATGTCACCTCACTCTTTTGATAATGAAGCTTTTAATTATATATCTAATAACTTGAAAATATTATCTGGCTTTTATGGTGTTTTAACACCTTTTGATGGCGTTGTTCCTTATAGACTTGAAATGCAGGCCAAGCTTAAAACTGATAACTTTAAAAACTTATATGATTTTTGGAATAATACCTTATATAATGAAATTACTAAAGATAGCAATATAATTTTAAATTTAGCATCAAAAGAATATAGTAAAATTATTGAAAAATATCTAACAAAAGATGATATTTTTATTACTTGTATTTTTGGTAGTATTAAAGACTCTAAAATTAAAGTTAAAGCTACCGAAGCTAAAATGGCTCGTGGACTTATGGTAAGATATTTAGCTGAAAATAATATCACTAATATTGAAGATATAAAAAAATTCTCTGAACTTAATTTTGCTTACTCTGAATCTCATTCTACAGCTACTGAATTTGTATTTTTAAAATAGTTCAATTAATTTATTCTCTAGAAATATTATATAAACCTATATATAATAAACATTTATATATATTGCTTTTAGATATAAAAAGGACAATATCTGTTAAGAATATTGTCCTTTCACAACTAAATTTATTGAACTATTAATTTAAAAATATATTTTTTTAAATCCATACAATGATTTAAGTACCACAAAAGGTTCTATATGGTGTCTTACATTTATTATTCACTATTGCATACTCTTCTTGACTCTTTGAATATTCATATGGATTTTTAAGAACTTCTAAAAGCCTTTCCATTAAACTATAATCATGGTTATTAACAGCCTTCTCCAAAGCTTCTTCAACCCTATGATTTCTCGGAATAACTGCTGGATTACTTTTTTTCATTAATTCCTTTGCTTCTTTCATTGATTGTTCTTGTTTTTTTAATCTTTCCCTCCAAATATTTAGCCACTTATCAAATTCATCTATTCCACTCATTTCTAATTCATCAATACTATCTAAAGTTAATGCCCTAAATGTATTAGTATAATCTGCTCCATACTTATTCATTATACTTAAAATCCCTTCGATTATATACTTATCCTCTGGCTTTTCATTGAATAAACCTAGCTTTCTTCTCATACCTGACATCCACTTTTCCATATAAATATTAGAAAAATCTGAAATAGCATTTTTAGCTAACATAATTGCTTTATCTTTATCTTCGCTCAATATTGGTATTAAACTTTCGGCAAATCTTGCAAGATTCCATACTGCGATATTAGGCTGATTTCCATATGCATATCGTCCATTAGTATCAATTGAGCTAAATACAGTTTCTGGATTATATGTATCCATAAAAGCACATGGTCCATAATCGATAGTTTCTCCGCTTATTGTCATATTATCAGTATTCATAACCCCATGTATAAATCCTACTAATTGCCACTTTGCAATAAGATTAGCCTGTTTTTCTACAACACTTTTTAATAAAGCTAGGTATTTATTCTCGTTATCATCTACTTCTTTAAAGTGTCTTTTTATAGTATAGTCTGCTAAAATTTTAAGCTCTTCAATACTTCCATATCTAGCTGCATACTGAAATGTTCCAACTCTAATGTGACTTGAAGCTATACGAGTTAATATTGCTCCTTCTAAAATTTTTTCTCTGATTATTTTCTCACCTGTTGTAACTACTGCTAAGCTACGAGTAGTTGGTATATCTAATCCATGCATAGCTTCACTTATAATATATTCTCTAAGCATTGGTCCAAGTGCAGCTTTTCCATCTCCTCCTCTTGAATAGAGAGTTTTACCTGCCCCTTTCAATTGAATATCTATCCTTTCTCCATTCTTTGTTACATATTCACCAAGAAGTATAGCTCTACCATCACCTAACATATTAAAATATCCAAATTGATGTCCAGCATAAGCTTGTGAAATAGGGGTAGTACCATCAATAACTTTGTTGCCTGATAGTACTTCTATAGCATCCCCATCTTTTAATAAGTTTACTTCCATTCCTAATTCATCTGCTAATGAATCATTTAAAATAACTAATTCTGGTTTTGGTACGCAACTTGGATTTTGCTTTGTATAAAAAATATTTGGAAGGTTTATATATGTATTTTCTAAATTAAATATTTTTTTACTCATTGCTTTCTCCCTTATATTTTGATTATTTCTACTAAATTAACTAATTAGCTTAATACAAACTTGTAACATATCATCTTTTAAAATACCTACCTGTAAAATTTATAATAACTATATTATATAGCTTCCCCTATATTATTAATTTATATAAACAATAGGCACTTACATTTAATGTAAGCGCCTATTTACTAATATAATTTTAAATACACTTTTAATCTTATTTCAATATACATTATACTTTTTATACATTATATAAAGGAAATTTTTGTTTTAGTTCATATTATCTTTTTAAGCTTCCACCATTAGTTGCTATAACTTCTTTATACCAATCAAAGCTTTTTTTCTTATATCTTTCTAACGTTCCAGTTCCATCATCATTTCTATCTACATAGATGAATCCATATCTCTTCTTAAGCTCTGCAGTTGATGCTGATACTAAATCTATACATCCCCAAGTAGTGTATCCCATAAGTTCTACACCATCTTCAATTGCTTCTGCAACTTGAACTAAGTGATCATTTAAGTAATTAATTCTATAATCATCATTAACAGTTTTATTACCATTTTCATCAATAATTAATTCATCTACTGCTCCTAGTCCATTTTCAACTATGAATAATGGTTTTTGATATCTGTCATAGAAGAAGTTTAGAATATATCTTAACCCTTCTGGATCTATTTGCCATCCCCAATCAGATGCTTTTAAATATGGATTTGGTACTCCCGGTATAAGATTTCCCTTACCAGCTTTATTCTTCTCTGGATCTGCAGTGGCACATGAACTCATATAGTAGCTAAATGAAATAAAGTCTACTGTATTTTTTAATATTTCTGCATCTCCATCTTCAAACTTAATTTCAATATTATTTTCTTTGAAATATCTATTCATATATTTTGGATACTCTCCTCTTGCATGAATATCAGCAAAGAAAAGATTTGCTCTATCTTGTTCTACAGCTTTCAATACATCACTTGGCATAGGAGTTAATGGATAATTTGGTACTCCTAAAATCATACTTCCAATTTTAAATTCTGGATTTATTTCATGTCCAATTTTAACTGCTAATGCACTAGCAACAAGCTCATGATGCATTGCTTGATATAAATCTTGCTTAGTTAACTTTTCCTTTGGTGTCAATATTCCAGCACTCATTAACGGAAAATGTAAAGCTGAATTTATTTCATTAAATGTTAACCAATATTTTACCTTATCCTTATATCTTGTAAAAACTGTTCTAACATACTTTTCAAAGAATCCTATAAGTCTCCTATCTACCCATCCATCATAATTTTTAGCAAGTGCTAATGGAGTTTCATAGTGTGATAAAGTAACTAATGGTTCTATTCCATACTTAGCTAACTCATCAAATACTTTATCATAGAATTCTAGCCCCTTTTCATTTGGTTCTTTATCATCACCATTAGGAAATATTCTTGACCAAGCAATAGATAATCTAAATGTTTTAAAGCCCATTTCAGCAAATAATTTTATATCCTCTTTATATCTATGATAGAAATCAATACCAATAAGTTTCATATTATCTTCTGTTGGCTCTTCTGTTACTGGACCTGTTATTCCTTTTGGCATAATATCTTGAATTGATAGTCCCTTACCATCTTCATTATATGCTCCTTCAAATTGGTTAGCAGCTGTAGCTCCTCCCCACAAAAAATTATCTGGGAATTTTATACTATTCATAATTACCTCCAATATATTTACCATTAATATTCTCTCTTTCCTCAATTATAAATCACTTATTGAACAAAAGTCAATATTTTAGTTCAACATTTGTTCATTTTATGAATTTTTCAAATAAAAAAGACTTTAGCAAAATAAAAATATGAATGTTTTCTACACAGTTTATAATAAAATTATTACATTCATATATAATTTTGTTAAAGTCTCTTATAAATTACTTAATATTTTATTAAAATTAAGTAATAATTCACATATACTCCTACAACTTATTTAATAAACTCTAAGTCGCATATATAATATTTAAATTTTTATCTTCAAAATCTATTTTAGCTTCGGTAATTACTATAGCTTGAGAAAATTCTCCATAAGTATAAAACCTCTTAATGTTAAATTTAGATGTGTCTGCAAGCACATAACACTTATCAGATGAAGCAATAACAGCCTTTTTTACTTGACCATCACTTAGCATATCAGTAGTAAATCCACCCTTAGTATCTATTCCCATAGTTCCTAAAAAAGCAATATCAAAGTTCATATCATTAATTTTTTTTACAATATCTTCACCTTCTATTAAATTTAACTCTGGCTTTGCATACCCACCTAAAATATAAGTATTTATTCCCTTTTCCATAAGCCTTTGAATATGAAGAATACCATTAGTTACAACTGTTATATTCTTTGCACTAATATAATCTATCATAAAATAGCATGTTGAACCTGAATCTATAAATATAACATCATTATCTTTTATAATTTCAGCAGCTTTTTTGGCAATCCTAATCTTTTCTTCCTTCTTATTAGTAAAAATTTTTTCTATATCACAATATGCATCTATATTATTTTGCCTACTATTTCTGCTCCGCCACGAGTTCTCTTAATATGTCCTCTTTCTTCCATTGCTATTAAATCACGTCTTAATGTTGACCTTGATATCTTAAAATTTTCCATCATTTCTTCAACTGTAGCAAACTTCTTTTCTTTTAAATATTCTAAAATCTTCATCCATCTATCTATTAATATCATATATATCACCCATTATCATATTCCTATATAATCAATTGTTCATTATATGAACAAAATATTAACACTACATAATTTTCCTGTCAATATATTTTTAAAAATTATAATTGCTTACATTCTCTATTTATTTAACTATTATACCATTAATCCTTATGCAAAATAACTTCATTTATATATTTATTTAAAATTACGAAAAATGCTCCCTTTATAGCTCAGTTTACTATTAAACTGATTACTAAAAGGAAGCATATCTCATAGCTTATCAACTATTTTAATTTATAATCATTTTATTATCTACGTTTTTTAGTTAAAGTATATCCTAATGCCATTAATCCACTAGCTAAAACTACACCTATACCTCTTACTGGTGAACCTGTATCAGGTAGTTTTCCACTATTTTGACTATTACTATTGTTATCCCCACTTACTATATTATTAGAGTTTTGATTTTGAGAATTACTGCTATTTCCATTATTAGTACTATGATTTGCTTTAACTAATCCATTTATTGCTTTTGTTAGATTTTCTTCAGCTTTAGCTATTTCAGTAGCCGTTGCTTCTTGATTTTCCATAACATTTTTAGCATTCCTTAATGCCTTCTCAACATTACTCCAAGTTTCAGCTGTATAATTAGTAATATTTAATCCTTCCACCTTATTTATTAATCCTTCTAACTTATCTTTACTTGGTTTTAACCTTAACGATAAGAATGATCTTAATAAATCATTATAAGAATCTTTTACTTCTTCCTCCATAGCATTTTCATCATTTACTACAATATTAGCAAGTGATAATTGTGCTTCTAACTTATCCCAAGTTGATTTAATATATTCATCTCCATTTAATCCATTAATTCTATCAATTAATAAAATTAAAGCTTCTTTATCTCCCTTTTGGAAACATAAAAGTTGCATTACTGCACTTAATCTATCAAAAGATGTATCTATTGATTCTTGTGTAGCATTTGAATTTGCTAAAATTGCCTTTGCTTCTTCCAGTGCAGCTTTAAATTCATTAACTACTGCTGTAACCACTGAAGCTAATTCTTCTTCAGTTACTTTTTCAGCCTCTCCAACAGCAATTTCTAAGTGCATTTTAAATATTTCCTCTGGCTTTTCTGGTTTTTCTTCAGCCTTTTCTAAATCATTTACAGCAGTATTCAATATATTTAATACATTATCTACATCTGCTTTTACTGATTCTATATTTGAAACTACTGAATTTACACTATTTAAAGCATTAGCTAATACTGCCCAAGATTCTACAGTATAATCTAATTCATTTAACTCTTTAACTTTTGCTAATAAATCATTTAATTCTTTAGCTTCTAATAATCCATCATATGCAGCTATTAATTCAGCCTTTAATTCACCTAATTGAAGTGTATTTATTTCATCTAAAGCAGTAACTTTATTAACAACTCTATTATACCTATTTACAGTTGCTATTGTATAATCATTAGCATCAATATTTTTTACTAATGAAGCTAATTCAACCTTTTCTTCATCTGTTGCTGCTCTATCCTTCTTAGTTGCAGTTATCTCTTTTATTGCAGCAAAATTTGCTCCATTAAATGTAGATAATGCAGTTATACGAATTGCACTTGCTGTAATATCTTCATCGAATACTATTGAATCATTAACTCCATCAATAAAAGCATCCTCTTTAAGAGTTGTCCACTCCCCATTTACTTTACCTTCTAATTTATAATCTTTAATTGATCCATTTGTTCCTTTGCCTCTTGAAACAACATTTACTGTATCAAAAGTAATTTCTCCACCAAAATCAACTGCTAACCAGTGGTTGCCTTCGTGATTATCTCCACCAATATAATTTGTATGCCACCAGCTTCCTAAATTCCCATCAATAGCACATTCTGCATTACCATCTCCAGTTGAACCTGACATTTCAGAACAAGCAGTTGCAGTCCAATTTTCTCTGCTATATTCAATTATAGCTTCACTCTTATATCCTTCATAAATTTCTTTAGCTTCATCATAGTAAATAGAATTATTTCTTAATTCAATATTTCCTAAAATACCTTTAAAGTTATTATCTGCAATTTGAACTTTTCCACTAGCAATTTCTTGATTTACTAATAATTCATCATATGATGAATTTGCTAATTCCCCATCAATATAAATCTTAAGCATACCATTTACTTCACGAACTGCTGCAATATGATGTAACTTTCCATCATTTATCTTACCAACATAAGTTGATTCTGTTGAAGTTGGTACATATTCGTCTGTTCCAAAAGTTCCATGAGCCTTTTCCACTACTGTAGTTACTTCTGATTTAGAATTTACTGCTAAATCTTTAACTTGTAAATTTAAATACCCTTCTTCATCAATAGTTAATTTAATATCTTCACCTTGGCTAAATAAATTAACATTATTTGAAGTTGTACTTACCGCCATTGAAATTCCAAAATCAGTTGTTCCTTCAAATACTTTATTTGATTTTAACTCATAAGTCTTATTAATATCTAATAAGAAAGTATCAATATTCCCATTATATTTCTTAGTAATATTTTCTCCATCAACTAACTCTTCTCCAGTTTGTACAAATATAACTTTTTCATTATCATAAACTGGTATTTCTAAAGTAGCTATCATTGAATTTCCGATACTATCTCTTTCACCATTAATATTTAACTTAACAGTATCACTTACTTTGTTTGCAGTATTAATTACTATAGTTCTATAATCAGCTTCTAACTCTGTAGATACTACTTCGTTACCTTCTACTGTATAAACTCCATCACCATTTTCAACACGTTCATTGAACTTAACAGTAATTTCACTATCTCCAGTTACTTTAGCAGATACTATTTCTGCTGCTTCATTATCTAAATTACCATATTGAAGAATTATAGTTTCATAAGGCTCTAAAGTAACTGTAATAGTATCTCCATAAGATACTGCTTCAGTTTCACCTACAACATATGGTAATACTTGATTTCCTCTTAAGTTTGAAACCGTCTTAGGAACTCCAACTACATCTGTTAGTTGTAATGAGTATTCTTGCACTTCTCCTGTTGGGTTTCTAAATGAAACTATACCTTCATTTCCATCCCAGCATGAATATCCATAAACACCTTGAGTTGCTCTATTGCCAAATAGCTTAGCCTTTTCTAATATATGAGAATTGGTTTCTGCAAAGTTTATTGCATCTGCATTTACTTGCCATTTTTCATCATCCATTATTGATGGTGAATAATATAATTCCCAGAATGCTGTTCCTCTAACAGAGTTAGCAAATAAGAAATCTCTAAAATCTTCTGTAGTTGCTGAACTTCCATCCGATACACCATAAATAGGGTCATGGTTATATATATTCTTTAATGGGAATTGAACTTGGTTTACTTTAAACAAGTTATAGTAAACATTATCTCTATAAGTTATTTTTTGTTGATGTCTTGCACCAGTTCCAGCTTGTCCTGTATCACCAGAATCTTGTACCCATACAGTATTTACCCATTGTAATATCCATGGGCTTAAGTTTACATAACAAGTTGCATTAATAAATAAATCTTTTCCTTCTTCAGCACGATTTTCTCTCATTTCTTCCCATGCATCTGTCCACTTTTCCCATAAATCAGTTGTATAGTACATATTATTTGTACCACCTGTCATAAGGTCATGATTTTCATTTGTACAAGGTCTAACTGCGAATCCATCAATTTTCCAATAATCAACATCAAATCTTTCTTGGTAATCAACAAACATACTAGTTAAGTTATTTACATATTTATCTGAACCAACGCAAACATTGTTCCAATAATCACTTTGAACATATCCAGTTCCCATTTTTTCCATATATTTCGCAAATCCACCAAAGTAGTTATATCCACCTTGTGGCCCTACCCAAACACCAAATTTTGATTGGAACTTATTAGTTAATTCTGTAGAAGTGTATAATTCATTAGGGAACTTATCATTAAATTCCCAGAATCCAGTACGATTCATGCTTTCTCCAGCATCTGCTGATGAAATATTTGGATTAAACTCCTCATCTCTATAGTTATTCCATCCATCATCAACAACATATGAATCAACTGGTTCTATACCATTTTCAGTTAATCCTTTTTCAGAACCATAAAAAGATTTTGCAATACTTTCATCTGTAATTCCAAGCATATTGTCATACCAAGAGTTATATTGTTTTCTAAACTCAGTTGGTGTTGCTATTTCTGAAATATATTCATAAAAGTCAGTTTGAACAACATCAGTATCAATGCCTTGGGCTGCCCCTACAACATTTTGCCAAGATACAAATTTACCATCTGTAGTTAATTGATTATCTGATCTTAATTGTTCAAAGCTCTTTCCACTATAATATCTAATTTGCATTTCATCACTTACTATATCCGTATCTGCTGCTGGGAATTCTGAACCAAAGAACATACCATTTGCATAAATAGGTTGTCCTAGCATTAATTCATTTTTCCCCATCCACATTGATGATACATCTTTTAAGTCTGGATGTGACCATAATGTATCCTCTATATCATTAGACAAAATAAAATTATCTAAATCTATATAATCAATTCTAGCTGACTCATCATTTACTTGAATCTCTAAGAATGATCTCATATAATGATCATCCCCTTCAAGAACAGTTACCATATCAATTAAATATTCTACTCCATTAAATATATATGGTTCATATGAAATAGTTAACTTTTTACCATTTTCAATATCTTCAATTTTTGTAGCTTCGGTATTAATAATTAAGTCACTTGATTTGATTTCGGTTTTACTAGCCTCTTCTGACACATCTGGAGTTTCATCTACCTTATAAACATCTTCAAATAAGTTTATTTCTGAGCCAGTAAACTCTTGTGTACTACCTAATGCATCAGATAATTGATCTATTCTCACATATCTAGTTGTATATGTTTGATCAAAATTTCCATAAACAATATCTCCTACATTATGTAGACCTCCTTCTTCATGTAAGTTATGATCTTTTTCAGTAAATTCACCTAAACCTGCTTCTACCCAATTATCACCATCTTCACTTACATACAGCCTATACTCTCCCATAGTACCATTTTTACCATAAGCTGATTCTGAATATCCTGGTCTTTTTAAATATGAAAAAGATGATACTTCTTTAACTTCACCTAAATCAATTTTTAACGATACCGGATAACCTGAAATTTGATAGCGATCAATATAACTATCTTTATTTCCATCGAACAATTTAGCTACATCTGATTCTTGATATTGAGTTCCATCATTTGAAGAAAGTGTTGCACTCCATTCAGTACGATCTATAACTTGTGTTGGAGCTGTTCCTTTATTAACTTCACCTTCTCCTTCACCTGAATCTTCATCATCCTGTAATATATTAATCACAAAATCTTCCGATCCAGATTGTGGTACTAATGTTGTATTAGCTCTATTATTTTGAATTAAGCTAGTTAATACCCTTCCATCAACAATTGAAAACTCTCTTTTAATATAATCGTTTTCAATAGTGATATAATTACTTTCTTTACTTGCACTAACATTCCCGCTACCTTGTTGCTGAACTGTTTCTGCAGTAGCTACTAAAGATGTATTACTTATCATCATTGTCAAACATAATCCCGCAGCCATAAGTTTTCTTGAAATCTTACTAAACTTCATTATAATCCTCCCCTTATACCTAAAAATTTTTTTCTCGTATTATATTCTTTATAAATACTTACAAGAAAAAATGTATAGTATAATAGTGCAATTTCATCTTAGTAATTAGGATTGTTATGCCATTTTTACATTATTATACACTTTTAGTATAAATAGTATCCTTTCTAAAATATTTAGATTTTTCAACATTTGTTTTGCTTTTTTGGGTTATATTTAGATTTTTTTACATTTCTAATAAAATTCCTCTATTTAATATCACTAATTTCTCTAACATATTAAAAACAAAAAACACAACAGAAAAATCATTTCTGCTGTGTTTTTATTTAATTTTTTCTTTTATTTATTATTTCATTTTAGTATAAATATAAATAGCATCTCTTAAGAATTTAGTAGTTCCTTCTACATTTTTATCATAATAAGCAGTGAACCTTTCATCATCAACATACATTTGAGCAATTCCTGCATGAGCTTCCTTTGTATATTTTGGCCAAGTAAACATAAGCCATTTTTTATGAAGTTCTGCAACTTCTTGCGCTAAATTACTAGATGGATCATTAGTTTTAAAAGCTTCTGCCAGTTTTTCTTCAATTTCTTTTCCTAATCTTATAAACTCATTATATTTTTCTTGAGACATACCCTTTATTTTACTATTACTTTTATTTACTGTATCATCTCCATACTTCTCTCTTACTTCTTTTCCATATTTATTTTCATTTTCATCTATTATATTTTGCTTAAACCCTTCAAATTTTTCTTTATTTGTCATTGTATTTTTCCCCTCTTTTAAATTTATTGTTTTATTTACATTTTTTAAAAGCAGCTCTATTTTTTGTTGCCTTTCAAGAAGTTTTATTTTATGCTCCTTTAGTGCTTCTACTTCATCAAAATTAGGATTATCTAATATTTCTTTTATTTCACCTAGCCCAACACCTAGCTCCTTATAAAAGAGGATTTGCTGAAGTCTATCAACCTCATTCTCTCCATATATCCTATATCCTGCTTTATTAATTCTTCTAGGCTTTAAAAGATTAATTTCATCATAATATCTCAAAGTCCTGGTTGTTATTTTTGCAAGCTGACTAAGTTTTTGCACTGTATATTCCATAATCTAGACCTCCTCTTAAGCTAAACTATACACCTTAACGTTGCGTTAAAGTCAACAATAAAAAATATATTTTTTATCTATTCCCCATACTTATTTCTATATTTAACTTTAAATTTGATTCTAGGATACTTTTCACAAAATTGACTAATAACATAATAACAACTTGGACACGGTTGCCATTTACTATATAAAACAAGCTCTCCTTTGTCTTCTAACTCATTGCTTTCTATTTGCTTATTTATTTCTTCTAATATCTTTTTTTCACTATCATTAATTCTATTGTATCCTATCCCTAATTTACCTAATTTATTAACTTTACTACTTTTGAAGGCAACTTGTCCTATAGGTTTTGCCATACAAAATCCTTCTACTTCATCGCTACCACTTACAGCTTTAAACTCCTTACCATTATAAATCGCTACTGCTATGTTTATAGAGTCTTGTAATGCATCACTTTGATTTATACTTATTGTTCCAACTTCATTCTCACTAAATTCAATATATTTATCTATATTTTTTCTTAAACGCTTCATTCTTGGTATATTATTTTTTAAATGCTGATAATACTCTATAGTTCCTTTTGTAGGTTTAATATATGTTGTCTTTATTTCCGTTGGTATTTCCATTGATATTGTTTTTATTTTATTTTTATCGTCATAATTTTCCTTTATTTTTTCTGAACTATTTAAAATCATCTTTTTTAATAATTCAATATCTTTAGCATAGACATATTCTTTACTTATTTCTGCCTCTAATGTTTCTATTCTTGCTATTTCTTTTTCATTTATAGTTTCTGATATACTATCTTTTATTTTATTTATAGCTTTTATTATATGCTCTACATCATCTTGAATACTTACTACTCAATCCTACTCAACTCTAGTTATATTTACCTTTTTAAATTTACTTATCTTTTTACATAACTTATTATGTTCCTTCTCAAAAAGTACTACTTTTTCTATGTAATCTATAAATTCTAATATATCCTTGGATCTATAAATAATATTATCTTCTTCAATGATGGTATATAGGTTTTCTACCATTTCCTCATTTATATTAAAAATTCTCTTCATTTCTTCTTTGAATTCATCTTCATCAAGTTTATTTACTATATATCCATCTCTTTTTAATATTTTTTTTAAATCACTTAAGCTACTAATATCTATTCTCTCTTTTTTCTTCTTTAGTGTCATACCTATTTCTGTCATATTCACCTCTAAATATTTATTATCTATTTATATTTAATAAATTATAACTAACCTATATACTACTACCATTATATATAAAAAATCAAATTACATATTTATGTAAAATATATCTTATATTTATATAAAAAAATTAGGTACACCTTACCAGTATACCTAAAACTTATATTACCCTAATAAATTTTTCACCATAGGATTAATCTTTGATCTATCAAATTTCCCATTAACCTTTTGCATAATTTCCTTCATTATTTTACCCATATCCTTAGCTGTATAATTGCCATTTGTTATTATTTCTTTTAACATAGCTACAACTTCTTCTTCACTTAATTGCTTTGGAAGATATGGAGTTAAAACTTCAAGGGCAAATTTCCCCTCTTCTATTTTTTCTTCATCATTTGCCTTTACAGCATACTCTAAAGCTTCCTTTGTTTGCTTTATGCTTCTTTCAACTATTTTAATAACATTTTCATCATCTATAACTTCCCTGCTATTAACTTCATATGCTTTAATTTCAGCATTAACTAATCTTAACACACTAACCTTTTTTTTATCTCTAGCTTTCATTGCTGCTATTTCGTCTTTTTTTAAAACTTCTTTTAACATATTATTTTATATTTAGTAAACTATCTTACTAAACTTTCCTCCTTTATTAAAAATACTTCCTTTTAATTATACTATTTTTATACTATAAATCAAAATATTTCTATGTAGAATAATATATCCTATTTTTCAAATACTAATCCTAAGTATAAAAATAAAGGAGTATTAATTATGCTTGAAAACTTATTTAACACTTACCTTCCTCATTTAATTAATTTATTAGAAGGTATGGGAATTATTATTCTTTTAATTGGTGCTTTTACAGCTTTTTTCAATTTCTTTAGAACCTTTTTTACAAAGAAAGATTATAAAATTAAATTAAATTTTGCAAATTCACTAGTAACTTGCTTAGATTTTAAATTAGCTGCAGAAATTTTAAAAACTGTAATAATTAAAGATTTAGATGATTTAATACTAATAGGTACAATTTTTATTTTACGTATTATCATGACTTTTGTTTTAGAAAGAGAAATACGTATAGAAGAAAAAAAGTAAAAAATATTATTAACCATTATTTTTAATTAATAGTTAGGAGTTTAACTCTTAACTACTAATTTCTAATTAGTTTAATTATATCTATTTGCTATACTATCCTTAGATTTATGTTCACTAGTGAATTCGCGAGCTGTACCTATAATGCTAATTTTCCCTTCAGATATATCACTTACAATTTCATTTATAAATCTATAATGATCATCATTTAGATTCAAATTATTAAAGGCATCTTTAAATTCATTAAAATAATCTATTTTATAATAAGGAAAATAAATAGATAATCCTCCTACCTCTTCCATAGTACTTGTAAACGACTTATATTTAACAGCTTTATTTATAGATTCTATTAACTCTTGAGATGAATTCAAATTTAATTTTTCTGCTATACTTATTGCATCTATATGATCTACCAAATTATCTGCAAAATTTTTAGCTTCACTTCTAGCTAGCGAAACTTTATCATAATTTTTATTATTTAATTCAATATTAATCTCAGTAAAAAAATCACATAAATTTTCATATACATATTCTATTTCTGTTAAATCTGTAATTGCTAATACTGCTTTTTCTGGAATTTCTCTATTGGAATTATGTTGCACAAAATCATCAATTATTATTTTTCCAAGCTCTTCTGTTGAAATTGATGTATTATTAGATAACTCTGTAATCCAATTACTATAATACCAACCTGCAAAAGGCTCTATTTCGGAAGATGCTATTAAGTAATCTGAAAAATCCTTAAGATTATATGCAACTTCTATAGTTGACATAAAACAAGCATCAAATCCAATAAAATCAAAAAAAACATCACTTTCCTCTAATGCCTTTGTCATATCACTTAATTCCATATTATCACCCTCAAAGTTTTCATCACGCCCAAAACCTTCTATTGTACCAAAGCCATGATTCCAAACTATAAGTCCATATCTATTAGCTGGATAGTTTTTTGTTGAATATGTAATAAAATCCTTCAATGTGCTTGATTCAGCCATATTCCTTAATCCTAAATCATCTTTAACTAAAACAAGCTCATTATCTTCAATTTTATATATCTGGTTTCGTTCTTCACTTATAGATTCATTGGTCCAATCAGAGGTTCCACCTGTTTCAATTAATATATTTATATTTTCACCTATATTGGACTCTAACATTTCTCTTATATCTACGCTAGCGGCTCCATATTCTGATTCTAAATCTGAGCCACACATATAAATCATTAATGTAAATTTATCTTCATTATTTCCTATAATATTGGTTCTATAAGCCCTTTTAGTATCCACTGATTCATTTTCTGTATCTATTATTTCTTCTTCTAATTTCACTTTAACTTCTTCATTATTTTCTTCAACTTGTTTTTCTATAACAACCTGTTTTTCTATTTTTTCTTCACTACTAGTATACATTCTAAAAAATAATATCCCTAAGCTTAACATTATAATACATAATCCTATACTCATAAGACCTTTATATATTTTTTTCAAAACCTACTCTCCCCCATAATTATAATTTTTAAAATTACATAAGTTCATTATATCATTTACTTTCCTAAAAAACTCCGCTTATAACAATCATCTTAACAATTTCCTTATATCTTGTTTTACATAAAAATTTTTTAAAAAGCTCACCATAATAATTATTCATGAATATATTATACTATAAAACATTATGCATATTTTCTAAAAATGTTTTAATTATATTTAGTTAAAGGAGGGCTTAATATGAGAAATTATTGTAACAACTATAATAATAATAATAATAATAATAATAATAAT
>NZ_KB291643.1 GCF_000320405.1 Clostridium celatum DSM 1785
AGAACATAATAAATATTATATATTTATTATGTTCTTTTTCATTTTTTGCTTGACATTAATATTAACAAAAAAGTATTATAAATAAAATTAATATATATATTAGGAAAGATGAAAGTGAGTGATTATAAAATGGAGAAGGGACTTATTCATATATATTGTGGTGATGGAAAAGGAAAGACTACAGCAGCGATGGGCTTAGCTATAAGAGCTGCAGGTAGAAAGAAGAAAGTTTTTATAACCCAATTTCTAAAAAGTGGGAAAAGTGGAGAATTAATATCATTAGAAGAATTACAAGAATATATAACTTTTATGCCGGGAAAGCCAGTAAATAAATTTGTTTGGAATATGAATGAAGATGAAAAGAAGCAAGCCAAATTAGAGCATACAGAACGATTCAAAGAGATTATAAAAATAATGAATAATGAAAATTATGATTTATTAATTTTAGATGAAATTATAGCAACTATAAATAATGATTTTATTGAGTTAAAAGATGTAATTGAATTCTTAAAAAATAAGCCTAATGGATTAGAAGTTGTTATGACAGGAAGAGATCCTAAGAATGAACTTATAGAACTTGCTAATTATGTTACTGAAATGAAATGTATAAAGCATCCTTTTAAAAAAGGAGTACCATCAAGAGTAGGAATAGAATTATAATATAAAAATTTTAACTTTTAAATAATTTTATGTTAAGATATAATTAGTAAACGACTTATAATTTTGATAAGTTTAAGTAATTTTAAATAATAAAGTATTTAAGAAGAGAAAAAAGGAGTAACAAATGAGAGCTGTTTATAGAAATCCAAAAGAACTTGCAACTAAATTAAAGGATTTAGTAGATTTATATCAAGATTATTTATTAGCATATGAAAAGCTAGAAGCTACAATAGTAACAATGATAAAAGCTAATGATGACAGAATATATAAAAATGGATTTATGCCAACAAAGTTAATAAGTGCTATAGGGGAAGAAAGAAAAAGCATAATTGATAAAATTGCACAAGAAAATAATCTATAATAGATATGATAATGAAACTTTAGAAGGTGTTATTAATTTTTTAATAATACTATCTAAAGTTTTTATTTATATAAAAGCTAAGAAATTTACGTAAATACGATAATAATATTATTATATTTCTAATAAAAATTATATATAAATACTTTTTAAGGAGTTTTGTGTATGATTAAAATATTTGGCATTGGAAATGTATTATTAAGTGATGATGGAATTGGTGTAAGAATAGTAGAACACTTAAGAGATAAATTAATGGATTTAAACGATTATTATAAGCAATATGATGAAGAGATAGCTGTTATTATAGGTGAAAATGATTATTTATATTGCTTGAATAATATAAAAGAAGATGATTATATAATAATTATTGATGCAACTTGTTTTATGATAAAACCAGCAACAGTAACAATAAGAAATTTAAAAGAATGTGATGAATTTATAGAAGGCGATTTTATAGGTGAATTATCAACGCATGAAGAAAGTTTCTTAAATTCAGTAAGAAGAGAGAAAAATAACATAGATGGATGGTTAATTGGGATAGAGGTAAGTAAGATAGATTATAGCTTACAATTATCTAAAGAATTATCGAAAAAATTTAATTTTATTTCTTACAGTGTGTTTAATAAAATAATAGAGATAATAAATAGAAAATTAAGTGAAATTGGTGTTAGTATAAAGTAGTG
>NZ_KB291644.1 GCF_000320405.1 Clostridium celatum DSM 1785
TGGTCATATGTCAATATTTTGGACACAAAAAGTCAAACTTTTTTATGCTGCACTTCTAGCTAATAATTCACATTGATCTGGAGTCATGTAATTAATAGAAGAGTGTAGCCTTTTTCTGTTATACCAACCTTCAATATATTTAAAAATAGCCATATTAGCTTCTTCGAAGGTACGGTATGTATTTCTATATATTTCTTCCTTTTTTATTAATGAATGAAAAGATTCTATACAAGCATTATCATATGGACAACCTTTTTTACTAAACGATTGTATAATATTAAACTCTTTGCATAGCTCCCTTAAATCATTGCTAGTGTATTGAGAGCCTAAATCGCTATGAAATATTAATTGCTTATTCTTATCGGGAGATTGGCTGTAATAAGCATTTTTTAAGGCTTTAACAACTAAATCATTAGTCATTCTCTGACCGAAAGCGTAGCCAATTATTTTTTTAGAATATAAGTCTAGAACTGAAGCTAAATAGCAACCAACCATCTTTGATAGTATAAATATATGTAATATCTCCTACCCATTTTTCGTTAATAGAAGTAGTAGTAAAATCTCTTTTCAAAACGTTTTCTAAATCTTCTGCTACCTTTTTACTTGAATGAGGTTTGTATTTTTTTACAGTTACTGCACAAAGGCCAAGTTCAGTCATTCGTCTTTGAACTCGCTTCAATGATACATTGAATCCTTCTATACCAAGTATATGATGAATCCTAGGAGCACCATATATGCCTTTATTCTCTTTATATATCCTTTTAATAGCTGATTTTAATTCCTCATTTTCTAATTCTCTTGCAGATTTAGTTTTATCAAAAGATTTATAATATGTGCTTCTGGCTACGCCTAGAACGGTACACATAGTCTTAATATCATGTTTGTTTTTATTGCTATTTATAAATTCTATTAATTCATCTAATTTCTTGTTGCAAATATGGCCATAGCTTTTTTTAATATTTCATTTTCCTCTTTAATTCCTTGCCATTTCTTTTTTTAAAGCCTTAACTTCCTTTAATGTCATAACTTCATTTTCATCTACTTTAATTTCTTTTACATCTTTAACCCAGCCGTTAATTGTTGATTTTGCAATGCCATATTCGCTACTTAGCTCTGCTAAGCTCATTCCTGACTTAAATAATTCTACTATCATATCTTTATATTCTTGATCGTATCTTCTGCCCTTTCCCATAATGGACACATCCTTTCTTAACTAAATATTATTTTACTTAGTTCGATTTAATGTGTCCACTACTTTATACTAACACCAA